>NZ_NERM01000013.1:0-170080 GCF_002215235.1 Rhodococcus sp. BUPNP1 | reverse complement strand
CTCCCCACCGCCTCCCACCCCGGCTCCGGACGTAGTGTTTTCCCTGGTCGCCGATTGCTCGGTCCTCGCTCCGCCGGTGGGGCGGAGCGTCGGGGCGCCGACGACGGTGGATCCGGTGTCGTCGCGCGAGGGCGTGTCCCCATTTTTCGCCACCTGCTCTGAGCTGGGAATGTGACGACAACACGCGTGGCCGGGCGGCAGTAATCCGTTTCCGGTGGGGCAAAGTGGGGTAATGTGGGGCGCGGCGGGACAAGGTGTCCTGTCGCGCGAAGCATCCGTCCGGCAGCGGGGAGGCGCCGAGTGTTCCTCGGTACCTACACCCCGAAGTTGGACGACAAGGGCCGGCTCACGCTGCCGGCGAAGTACCGAGACGAGCTGGCGGGAGGGTTGATGATCACGAAGGGGCAGGATCACAGCCTCACCGTGTTCCCTCGCGACGAGTTCGCCGCTCTGGCCGAACGCGCTGCGAGTGCCTCACGGAGCAACCCGCAGGCACGTGCGTTCCTGCGGAGTCTCGCGTCGGGAACGGAGGAGCAGCGACCCGACTCACAAGGCCGGATCACGCTGTCGTCGGCCCACCGCAAGTACGCCGGTCTCACCAAGGACTGCGTGGTGATCGGTTCGGTCAGGTACCTCGAGATCTGGGACGCGACGGCATGGGAGACCTATCTCGCCGAGCACGAAGAAGACTTCTCGGAAGCGAGAGACGAAGCACTACGCGACATCTTGTAACCACGGCTCGGGCTGCGCGGCGAGTGCCGCGAGGCCTCTGCCCGATGTGCCGGCCCTGACGCACTTCCCCAGCGCCAGGTACGGACCGGAGGGCCCTGACGCACTTCCCCGGCGTCAGGTCTCTTCGGACTCGGACAGAGACCTCGAGGCATTCGCCGTCTTCCGTATCCACCCCCGTGGCGGCGAGCACGGTAGCGAGACGAGCGACAGGCAGGCACGAGGCACACCACCGTCCACCCGACGGGTACCCCACAGACCGTAAGCGGCCCGAGCAGGATTCCGGAGGACACATGGTGGACGGCGAGCACGAATCCGTCGATGGTACGGATGAGGCCACCGGTGCCGATGTGACATCTGCGGCGGAGTTCGGCCACGTGCCCGTCATGCTTCAGCGGGCCGTCGATCTTCTCGGCCCCGCCATCGAGAGCGTCGGTCCCGACGGTGAGGGCGCGGTCTACGTCGACGCGACGCTCGGTCTCGGTGGGCACTCCGAACACTTCCTGACGATCTACCCGAAGCTGAGGCTCGTCGGCCTCGACCGCGATACCGACGCACTCGCGATCGCCCGCGAGCGACTCGCACGGTTCTCCGACCGCACCGACTTCGTCCACACCCGCTACGACGGGATCGCCGACGCGCTCGAGAGCGTGGGCCTCGACCGGTACGGTTCGGTCCACGCGGCCCTGTTCGATCTGGGCGTGTCCTCGATGCAGCTCGACGAGGCGGAGCGCGGCTTCGCCTATTCCAAGGACGCCCCGCTCGACATGCGGATGGATGCCACCACCGGCATCACCGCGGCCGATGTCCTCAACACCTACAGCCACGGCGACCTCGCCCGCATCCTGAGCACCTACGGCGAGGAGCGCTTCGCCGGCAAGATCGCCTCCGAGATCGTGCGGACCCGGGCCAAGGCTCCGTTCCGGACGAGCGGCGAACTCGTCGAACTGCTGTACCGCACGATCCCGGCCGCGACCCGCCGTACGGGTGGTCACCCCGCCAAGCGCACCTTCCAGGCGTTGCGGGTCGAGGTCAACGCGGAGCTCGACTCGTTGCGCAACGCGATCCCCGACGCTCTCGACGCTCTCGCGGTGGGCGGCCGGATCGTCTTCATGTCCTACCAGTCGCTCGAGGACAAGGTCGTCAAGCAGGAACTGACTCCGCGTGCGAAGTCTCGCAGTCCCGAAGGGCTTCCGGTCGAACTGCCCGGGATGGGGCCGGAACTGCGCATCCTCACCCGCGGTGCGGAACGGGCGACGGACGACGAGATCGAGGCCAACCCACGTTCGGCGCCCGTCCGCCTGCGTGCTGCAGAACGAATCGCCAGGAGGTAACCGATGACCGTACAGGTGGCACCCCCGCAGCGCCGGAATCCGGGGCGATCGACCGCAGCGCAGCGTGCCTATCAGCGACGGTCGCAGCGCGCAGCACAGCTCGGGGTCGAACAGGTGCAGACCCGCGGGCGCACGACGGGGGCCGGACGTGTCCGCACCCGGATCCCGTTCGTCGCCACCATCATCGGGCTCCTGGGCGTGGGCATGGCCGTGACCCTGTTGCTGACCACCCGTGCGACCGAGGACTCCTACGAGCTGAGCGCGGCGCGGTCCCTCAACGAGGAACTCGCCCAGAAGCGGGCGGTGCTCCAGCGCGACGTCGCCACGGCCGAGTCGGCTCCCGCGCTCGCGGTCGCCGCGGCGGAGCTGGGCATGATCCCCACCGGGCAGGTCGCGCGGATCGTCGTCGCTCCGGACGGTTCGGTGCAGGTGGTGGGCGATCCGGTTCCGGCCCAGGGTGCTCCGCCGGTCCCGCTGGATCCGCCCGCCCGGGAGGACGCCCGCGTCCAGACCCCGCTGGCGGGTAGCGCCGGAGCGGAGACACCGCGGCCGCTCGGGGACGTGAGCGAGGAACCCCGGCCGCGTACCGACACCGAGGACACGCGTCGGGCAGCGCCGTCGGCCGACGGCCGCCCGGTGGGCGAGGAACCGGCACCGGCTCCCGTGCCCGCACCCGCGCCGGAGGCTCCTGCGGGCGCCACGCCGGACGTCGAGGGTGCCGCACCCGTTCCGCCCGCGGCGGGACAATCGGTACCCGTGAGCGAACTGCCGCAATCCGAAGCGCCCCGTGAGGCCGCGCCCGAAGCACCTGTCCAGGCCGTG
Organism: Rhodococcus sp. BUPNP1; assembly: GCF_002215235.1. NCBI lineage: Bacteria > Bacillati > Actinomycetota > Actinomycetes > Mycobacteriales > Nocardiaceae > Rhodococcus > Rhodococcus sp. BUPNP1. The sequence continues at coordinate 167,195 of NZ_NERM01000013.1, read as the reverse complement.
CCGACGGAACCCGAGGGCGGGCCTCGGTGAACAACCGCTCCACCCCTCGGCGTGCACCGCAGCGACGTTCCACCCCGGCGACGCGCGGCGGGCGCGCTCGAATGCCCGCGCCGCGCGATCGCACACAGCGAGACCGGACGAGTTTCACGTTCCGCAACAAGTGGGGCCGGCTCGGCATGTTCGGCGCTCTGGGCATAGCCGTCGCACAGTTGCTGTCCGTGCAGCTCGTCCAGGCCCCGACCCTGTCCGCCGAGGCGGCCAGCCAGCGCACCACCCGACTCGTCGAACCCGCGACCCGCGGCACCATCGCCGATCGCAACGGCGAACCGCTCGCCTACACGATGGAGGCGAAGGCGCTGACCTTCCAACCCGTGCGGGTGCGCAAGGAACTCGAGGAGGAACGAGCCGAGGATCCGTCCCGGCCCGAGGTCTCGGAATATCTCGAGGGCGTCGCGTCGGCGATCCACGAGGCGCTCGGCGCCGCGGCGCCCGAGAAGGACGTGCTCGAGATGCTCGAGAGCGACGAGACCTTCGTGTACCTCGCCCGCGGTGTCGATCCGGGGGTCGCGGCGGAGATCGTCGACGAGTACGACAAGGTCGGCACCGAACGTCAGGACATCCGTCTGTATCCGGGCGGATCGCTCGCCGCCAATCTCGTCGGTGCGACCGGCTGGGACGGGCACGGCCTGATCGGGCTCGAAGCGTCGATGGACGCCGTACTGGCGGGTACCGACGGTTCGTCCACCTACGACCGGGGGTCCGACGGCGCCGTCATCCCGGGCAGCTGGCGCGACCGTCAGCCCGCCGTCGACGGTTCCTCCGTCGAGCTCACGATCGACAACGACCTGCAGTACCACGTGCAGCAGGAGGTGCAGCGCGCCAAGGATCTGTCCGGGGCGAAGAACGCCTCCGCCGTGGTCCTCGACGCGCACACCGGCGAAGTGCTTGCCATGTCCAACGACAGCACCTTCGACCCGTCGATCGGTGTCGCGAACAACCCGCCCGACGCCGAACAGGGCAATCTCGCGGTCAGTTCGCCGTTCGAACCCGGATCCGTGAACAAGATCATCACTGCCGCCGCGGCGATCGAGGACGGCCTGACCCGCCCCGACGAGGTCCTGCAGGTCCCCGGCACGATCACCATGGCCGGCGCGACCGTCAAGGACGCCTGGGATCACGGGGTCGTGCCGTACACCACAACGGGTGTGTTCGGGAAGTCGTCGAACGTCGGCACGCTCATGCTCGCCGAGCGGATCGGTGAGGACCGCTTCGCCGAGATGCTGCAACTGTTCGGTCTCGGTCAGCGCACCGATGTCGGCCTGCCCGGCGAATCCGCGGGTCTGCTGCCCAGCCGTGAGCAGTGGTCGGGTGGCACCTTCGCGAACCTGCCCATCGGCCAGGGTCTGTCGATGACCCTGCTGCAGATGACCGCGATCTACCAGACCATCGCGAACGACGGGGAACGTGTCCCGCCGCGGGTCGTGCGCGCGACCATCGCGCCGGACGGCACGCGCACCGAGACGCCCCGTCCCGATCCGGTGCGGGTGGTGAACCCGCAGACCGCCGCGACGGTGCGCGACATGTTCCGTTCCGTCGTCCAGTCCGATACCGGCAACCAGCAGGGCACCGGTGCGGGCGCCGCCATCGAGGGCTATCGGATCTCGGGCAAGACGGGTACCGCCCAGCAGATCGACCAGAACTGCAAGTGCTACTCGAACTCCGACTACTGGATCACCTTCGCCGGCATCGCGCCGTCCGACGATCCGCGCTATGTCGTGGGCATCATGCTCGACGCCCCGACCCGCAGCTCCGACGGCAGCGGGGGCCAATCGGCCGCGCCGCTGTTCCGCAACATCGCGTCGTGGTTGCTGCAGCGCGACGGCGTGCCGCTGTCGGCCGAACCGGAGAGCAAGTTGATCCTCCAGGTCGACTGACGAGGTGACCGTGGCGCCTCGGTAGGCTGACACGTCGGTAACGTGACACGACGGTCGTCGCCGAGACCGGATCGGGAACGAACCCGGGAACATCCGTCGGAGTGCCTGCAGACGAGCTGCAGCGAAGCGAGAGGAAACTGGTGCCTGTGCCATCGAGTCCGGATCCGGCTCCTCCGGAGGAGGGGCGGAGACCCGAGCACCCACCGATGACGCAGATCTCGGTTCTCGCCGACGCCATCGGGGCGCGCGTCGAGATCGTCAATGCAGCCGCCGGAGAGGATGCGGCCCGTGCGGCCGCGATCACCGGCATCGACCTGCGCGCCCAGGGCATCCGCCCCGGCGACGTCTTCGCGGCGCTGCCCGGCGCGCGCGCCCACGGCGCCTCCTACGCGGGCACCGCGCTCGAACGTGGAGCGGTCGCCGTGCTGACCGACGAGGCCGGTCGCGACCTCGTCGCCGAGGCCACCTCCGATCCGGTCGCGGTCCTCGTCCATCCCGAGCCGCGTGCCGCGCTGGGGGCGGCGTCGGCCACCGTCTACGGACATCCCTCCCGGAGCATGCAGGTCATCGGCATCACGGGCACGTCCGGTAAGACCACGACGTCCTATCTCGTCGAGGCAGGCCTCGTCGCGGCCGGACGCGTCGTCGGTCTCGTCGGGACCGTGGAGACCCGGATCGAAGGCATCCGCGTGCCGAGCACCCTCACGACCCCCGAGGCGCCGCAGCTGCACGCCCTGTTCGCCGTCATGCGCGAACGCGGTGTCGACACGGTCGTGATGGAGGTCTCCAGCCATGCCCTCGCACTCGGTCGCGTGGACGCCACCGAGTTCGCCGTCGGCGGGTTCACCAACCTGTCCCAGGACCATCTCGACTTCCACAAGGACCTCGACGACTACTTCGGCGCGAAGGCCCGGCTGTTCGCCGAGGACTCGCCGGTCCGGGCACGCCGCGCGGTGGTGTGCACCGACGACGTGTGGGGACGCCGCATGGCCGAGGTCGCATCGGCCGGCCGCGACGACGCGACCGCCGTCCGCACGGTCATCACGGGTGACGACGGTGACGCCGCTGACGCCGCTGCCGACTGGACGGTCACCGACGACGTCCCCGACGAGACGGGCGTGCAGCAGTTCACCCTGACCGGCCCGGACGGGATCGCCCGCCGCGCCACCGTCGGCCTGCCGGGCCGCTACAACGTCACCAACGCCGCTCTCGCCGTGGCGCTCTGCGCCGAGGTGGGCGCCGACATCGATGCCGCGATCCGCGGTATCGCCGACGTCGCGGTGCCCGGCCGGGTCGAACGGGTCGAACGCGGGCAGGACTTCCTCGCCGTCGTCGACTACGCCCACAAGCCCGCCGCGCTCGAAGCGGTCATCGGAACCCTGCGCGCCGCGACCGAGGGACGCATCGCCGTCGTCGTGGGTGCGGGCGGCGACCGCGACCGGACGAAGCGGCCGATCATGGGCGAGGTCGCGGCGCGGGCCGCCGACCTACTGGTCGTGACCGACGACAACCCCCGAACCGAGAACCCCGCCGCCATCCGCGCCGCTGTACTCGACGGTGCACACTCCGTCCCGGCGGCCGAACGCGGCGAGATTCTCGAGATCGGCGACCGCGCCGCCGCGATCGCCGCCGCGGTCGCGTGGGCCCGCCCGGGCGACGTCGTCCTCGTCGCCGGCAAGGGCCACGAGACGGGGCAGGAGATCGAAGGAGTCAAGCACCCCTTCGACGACCGAGAGGTCCTCGGCGCAGCACTCGACAAGTACCGGACCGCAGGACCCGACGGTCACCATCCGCCTGCTGCGGGCGGTTCGCATCACGGAGGCAAGGCATGATCCCGATGACACTGGCTCGGATCGCGGAGGTCGTCGGGGGCACCCTGCACGACGTCGACGATCCGTCCGCCGAGGTGACCGGTTCCGTCGAGTTCGACTCGCGACGGATCGGTCCCGGCGGCCTGTTCCTGGCGCTGCCCGGTGCGCGCTCGGACGGGCACGATCACGCTGCGGCCGCCGTCGCCGCCGGTGCGGTCGCGGTCCTGGCCGCACGGCCGGTGGGTGTGCCCGCCATCGTGGTGCCGCCGATCCCGCCGACCGAGACCAACGCCCTCGCGCTCGAACACGACAGCGACGGATCCGGCGCGGCCGTGCTCGCCGGCCTCGCGAAGCTCGCCCGCACCGTGGTGGACACGCTCACCGACGCCGGCCTCACCGTCGTCGGTGTCACCGGTTCGGCGGGCAAGACGTCCACGAAGGACATGATCGCCGCCGTGCTCGCACCGCTCGGTGAGGTCGTCGCCCCGCCCGGCTCGTTCAACAACGAGCTCGGCCACCCCTGGACCGCGCTCCGCGCCACCGAATCCACCCGGTTCCTCGTCCTCGAGAAGTCGGCGCGGGGTCCCGGACACATCGCGACCCTGACCCGTATCGCTCCGCCGCGGATCGGTGTCGTACTCAACGTCGGTACCGCCCACCTCGGCGAGTTCGGTTCGCAGGAGGTCATCGCCAAGACCAAGGGCGAACTCGTCGAGGCGCTGCCCAGCGCCGCCGAGGGGGGAGTCGCGATCCTCAACGCCGACGACACCCTCGTGTCGAAGATGGCGACCCGCACCACCGGTCGCGTGGTGACCGTCGGGACCGGGTCCGGTGCCGCCTACCGCGCCGAGGACATCCACCTCGACGATCAGGCGCGTGCCTCCTTCACCGCCGTCGTTCCCGGCGCCGACGGACAGGAGCGGCGTGTGCCCGTGCGCCTGGCCGTGCACGGCGAACACCAGATCGGCAACGCCCTGTCGGCGATCGCCGTCGCCGTGGAATGCGGTGCGACGGTCGAGCAGGCCGCCGAGGCGCTCGCGACGGCGGGTCCCGTCTCGGCGCACCGCATGGCGGTACAGACCCGATCCGACGGGGTGACCGTCATCGACGACGCCTACAACGCCAATCCCGATTCCATGCGCGCAGCCGTGAAGGCCCTGGTCACCATGGCGCGGTCCGGCCCGGCTCCCCGGCGCACCTTCGCGGTGCTGGGGGAGATGGCCGAGCTCGGGGACGACGCCGTCGTCGCCCACGACGCCATCGGACGCCTCGCCGTGCGCCTCGACGTCACCCGCATCATCGCCGTCGGCGCCACCCGACCGGTCCGGGGTCTGTTCCAGGGCGCCGTGATGGAAGGATCGTGGGGTGAGGAAGCGAGCCACGTCCCCGATGCCGACGCCGCGATCGCGTTGCTGCGCGACGAACTGGAACCGGGCGACATCGTGCTCGTGAAGGCATCGCAGTCCGTGGGACTGTGGACCGTCGCCGAGGCCGTCCTCGCGGACGACCCGGCCGGTAACGGAAACAACGACGCTGCTGTAGGGACGGAGGACGCCCGGTGAGACAGATCCTGTTCGCGGCGGGCATCGCGCTCGCAGTCTCGATCCTGCTCACCCCCGTCCTGATCAAGATGTTCTCCCGGCAGGGCTTCGGGCAGGAGATCCGGGTCGAGGGCCCACAGAGCCACCAGTCCAAGCGTGGCACCCCCACCATGGGCGGTGTCGCGATCCTCGCCGGTCTGTGGGCCGGTTACTGGGGATCGCATCTCATCGGCATGGGATACGACGCGGAAGGTCCCACCGCCTCCGGTCTGCTCGTGCTCGGCCTGACGACCGCTCTCGGTGGCGTCGGCTTCCTCGACGACTTCATCAAGATCCGCAAGCAACGCAATCTCGGCCTGAACAAGACGGCCAAGCTCGTGGGCCAGCTCGTCGTCGCCGTGGGCTTCGGCATCCTCGCGCTGCAGTTCCGCAATGCGGACGGCCTCACCCCGGCCAGCACCGATCTGTCCTACGTGCGCGACATCGCCACGGTCTCGATGGGCTCGATCGTGTTCATCCTGTTCGTCTACCTGCTGGTCAGCGCATGGTCGAACGCGGTGAACCTCACCGACGGCCTCGACGGTCTCGCTGCCGGTTCGATGGCGCTGGTGCTCGGCGCCTACGTCATCATCACCTTCTGGCAGTACCGCAACGCGTGCGCCGTGGAACCGACCGCCGGCTGCTACGACGTCCGCGACCCGCTCGACCTGGCGTTGCTGTGCGCCGCCGGCGCCGCCGCCTGCATCGGCTTCCTGTGGTGGAATGCCGCACCGGCCAAGATCTTCATGGGTGACACCGGCTCGCTCGCCCTCGGTGGCATGCTCGCCGGTCTGTCCATCACGACCCGCACCGAGCTGCTCATGGTGGTCATCGGCGCGCTGTTCGTCGCGGAGGCCGCCTCGGTGGTCATCCAGGTCGCGGTCTTCCGGTCCAGCCGCAGGCGGGTGTTCCGGATGGCACCCTTCCATCATCACTTCGAACTCGGTGGATGGGCCGAGACCACGGTGATCATCCGGTTCTGGTTGCTCGCCGCCATCGCCTCGGCGATCGGTCTGGCCCTCTTCTACAGCGAATACCTCGCGGCGATCGGGGACTGACCGTGACCGACGAACTCGAACGGCTCAGGGGACGGGCGGTGCTCGTCGCCGGGGCAGGGGTGTCCGGCCGTGCGACGATCGAACCCCTCACCGATCTCGGCGCCCACGTCACCGTCACCGACCGCAACGAGCGGGCACTGGCCGAGTGCGCGGCGCTCGGCGCCCGGACGGTCGACCTCGACAGCCTCGTCGACGACCCCACCGCGCTGCGGGAGTTCGCCCTGGTGGTCACGAGTCCCGGATTCCCGCCCGACGCGCCGTTGCTCTCGCGTGCGGCCGGTGCCGCGATACCCATCTGGGGCGACATCGAACTGTCCTGGCGCATGGATCGCGCCGAGGTCTACGGTCCGGCCCGCCGCTGGCTGGTGGTCACCGGGACGAACGGCAAGACCACCACCACCATGATGCTGCACGCGATCCTCGAGGCCGCCGGTCTCGGCAGCGTCGCGTGCGGCAACATCGGTCTTCCCGTGCTCGACGCCCTGCGCCGCGACGAGCCGCGGGCCGACGTCCTCGCCGTCGAGTTGTCGTCCTTCCAGCTGCACTGGGCGCCCTCGGTTCGGCCCGAGGCCGGTGTCGTGCTCAACATTGCCGAGGACCACCTCGACTGGCACGGCGGCATCGAGAACTACATCGAGGCCAAACTCGGTGCCCTCACCGGCGCCGTCGGGGTCATCGGTCTCGACGACCCGATCGCCGGTGGTCTCGGCGACCGTTCCCGTGCCGTCGTCACCGTGGGTTTCACCCTGGGTTATCCGCAGGAGGGTCAACTCGGGATCAGCGGAGAACTGCTCGTCGACCGGGCGTTCGCCGATTCCGCTGTACTCGCTCGCGTGGACGACGTGACGCCGCCCGGCCCCGCGGGACTGTCCGACGCACTCGCGGCCGCCGCCCTCGCGCGGGCGATCGACGTGCCGGCCTCGGCGGTGCACGACGGTCTGCGACGGCACCGCGTCGGCCCGCACCGCGCCGCGCCGGTCGGACAGGTCGACGGCGTCGAGTACATCGACGACTCGAAGGCGACAAATCCGCACGCGGCCCGCAGTTCGCTGCTCGCCCGCGACCGCGTGGTGTGGATCGCCGGTGGTCTGCTCAAGGGCGCCCGCGTGGACGACCTGGTCGCCGAGGTGGCGCCACGACTGTCCGGAGCCGTGCTGCTCGGTCGCGACGCCGGCGAAATCGCCGAAGCGCTGGCGCGACACGCCCCGCAGGTCCCGGTCGTCGTCGTCGACACGGGCGACGATGAAGCGATGACCGACGCGACGAGCGAGACCGACACCGCCTCGGTGAACGCGACAGGCACTGCTCCGGTGCGGAGGGCCGCGGCGCCGGGCGCCGACGGTCCCGCCGCGATGCGCGTGGCGGTCCGGGAAGCGGCCGCGCTCGCCTCGCCGGGGGAGACGGTGCTGCTCGCGCCGGCCGCGGCATCGCTCGACATGTTCGCCGATTACGCGGAACGCGGCCGTAGCTTCGCGTCCGCGGTCGAGGAACTCCGCGGGGGCGGGACGCAACCGTGACCCCTCGGGCAGGAGCGACCCGAGCAGGGGCGAACACCGACGAGCCGGTGGTCGGAGTACGCGGCCGGTTCGGGGCCTGGATGGCGCGACCGCTCGCGTCGTTCCATCTCGTGGTGACGATCGCCGTCCTGCTCACCGTGCTCGGCCTCGTCATGGTGCTGTCGTCGTCGAGCGTCGGCGCGGTGGCCGCGGCGGGATCGGCCTACGGACTGTTCACCTCCCAGGTGATCTTCGCCGTCCTGGGCATGGTGATCTTCTACATCGCGCTGCAGATCCCGGTCCGGGTGATGCGACGCTTCGCCTTCCCGGCGTTCGCGTTCTCGGTCGTGCTGCTCGTGCTCGTGCTCATACCGGGCATCGGTACGGTCTCGCAGGGCACCCGGGGCTGGTTCGTCATCGCCGGTATCTCGCTGCAGCCGGCGGAGATCGCCAAGATCACGCTCGCCGTATGGGGCGCGCACCTGCTCGCGTCCCGGCGCGGCGAGAACTCGACGCTGCGCGAGATGCTCGTCCCGCTCGTCCCGGCCGCCCTGCTCGTGACCGGCCTGATCGTGCTCCAGCCCGACCTCGGCACCACCGTGTCGATCGTGATCATCGTGCTCGCCCTGCTGTGGTTCGCGGGCCTGCCGCTCAAGGTGTTCCTCGGGATCGTCGGCACGGCCGCCACACTCGCGGTGATCCTTGCCCTGACGGCCGGTTACCGCTCGCAGCGTGTGCGGGCCTTCTTCAACCCCGGCGACGACCCGCAGGGCGCCGGTTACCAGGCGCGACAGGCGAAGTTCTCCCTCGCCGACGGCGGCCTGTGGGGTCGCGGGCTCGGCCAGAGCCGCGCGAAGTGGAGCTATCTGCCCAACGCCCACAACGACTTCATCTTCGCGATCATCGGTGAGGAACTCGGCTTCCTCGGCGGAGTGGCCGTCATCGGCCTGTTCGGTCTGTTCGCCTATGTCGGACTGCGGATCGCGATGCGCTCGGCCGACCCCTTCCTGCGCCTGTTCACCGCGACTGCGACGACGTGGATCATCGGCCAGGCCTTCATCAACATCGGCTACGTCGTGGGACTTCTGCCCGTGACCGGCCTGCAGCTGCCGCTCGTGTCGGCCGGTGGCACCTCGACGGCCACCACCCTGCTGATGTTCGGTCTGATCGCCAATGCGGCCAGACACGAACCCGAAGCGATCGCGGCACTGCACGCGGGACAGGACGGCCGGTTCGCCCGGTTGTTGCGCCTGCGCAAGCCGGAGGCCTACCGGGCCGGTCGTTCCTCGGCGGCGCGTACGGTCGCAGCACGACAGCCACGAGCACGGGCCGCGGTCCCCGAGCGCAGTGCCCGCCCCGCGGCGGGTGGTGGGGGCTCGCGAAAGCGGCAGACCCCGGCGCCGAACGAGCGGCAACGGGGAGCTGCGCAGGACCGCCGGGGATCGGCGGGCCGGACGCAACCCCGGGAGGGGACCGGCCGGGCCCGGCGCGCGCAACCCGCGCGCGAACCGGCCCGGGGCCGTCAGCAGACGAACCGCACGACACGCGGATCGAACGGACGAAGCGGAGAGAGAGGGAACCGTAGGTGAGTGGGGAGAGGCCGGCACTGTCGGTGGTGGTGGCCGGAGGCGGCACGGCCGGTCATATCGAACCGGCGCTCGCGGTGGCCGACGCCGTCCGCGCACTCGTGCCCGACGCGCGGATCACCGCGCTCGGCACCGAACGGGGACTCGAGACGACGCTGGTGCCGCGCCGCGGATATCCTCTCGAACTCATCCCACCGGTGCCGCTGCCCCGAAAGCCGACGACGGACCTGCTGAAGCTGCCGGGCCGGGTCGTCTCGTCGGTGCGCCGCACCCGGCAGATCCTCGACGAGGTCGAAGCCGACGTCGTCGTCGGTTTCGGCGGGTACGTGGCGCTGCCCGCCTATCTCGCAGCCGGCGCCGGTCCGCTGTGTCGACGCCGGCGCATCCCGGTCGTCGTCCACGAGGCCAACGCCGGCGCGGGCATCGCCAACCGGATCGGTGCCCTGCGGGCCGAGCGTGTGCTCGCCGCCGTCCCGCGCTCGGGCATCGTCCGGCGCGGCGACGCGCAGATCGTGGGGATCCCGGTCCGCTCGTCGATCACCGGTCTCGACCGCGCCGGGCTGCGCGCGGAGGCACGACGGCACTTCGGTCTGCCCGACGACGTGCCCGTGCTGCTCGTGTTCGGCGGGTCGCAGGGTGCCCGCTCGCTGAACGAGGCCGTGGCCGGCGCGTCCGCGGCGCTCGCGGAGGCCGGCATCGCCGTGCTGCACGCGCACGGACCGAAGAACACCGTGGACATCCCCGCCCATCCCGGTCACGCCCGCGCCCCGTACGTCACCGTGCCCTATCTCGAACGGATGGACCTCGCGTACTCCGCCGCCGACGCGGTGGTCTGCCGGTCCGGGGCCATGACGGTCGCGGAGGTCTCGGCGGTGGGGCTGCCCGCCGTGTACGTGCCGCTCCCGCACGGGAACGGTGAACAGGAACTCAACGCCCGGCCCGTCGTCGAGGCCGGTGGTGGCAGGATCGTCGCCGACGGCGACCTGAGTTCGGACTATGTCGCCACGGAAGTGGTGTCGTTGCTCGGCGACGAGCGGAGACTCGTGGAGATGGGGCGCAGCGCCGCGGCCGCCGGTCACCGCAGTGCCGCGGACGAGATGGCGCGCATAGTGCTCGAGGTTGCCGGAGTGGAACCGAACAGGAGTGAACGATGAGTGCGCAGTTGCCCGCCGAACTCGAGCGGGTGCACATGGTCGGTATCGGCGGTGCCGGGATGTCGGGCATCGCCCGGATCCTGCTCGCCCGTGGGGGACAGGTGTCGGGTTCCGACGCGAAGGAGAGCCGCGGTGTGCTCGCCCTGCGGGCCCGCGGTGCGCAGGTCCGCATCGGCCATGCCGCCGAGGCGCTCGACCTGCTCGAGGGTGGCCCCACCGCCCTGGTCACGACGTTCGCGGCCATCCCGAAGGACAATCCCGAGCTGGTCGCCGCCCGCGAGCGGGGCATCCCGATCCTGTTGCGCCCCGCGGTCCTCGCCTCGCTGATGCGAGGGAACCGCACCTTCCTGGTCTCGGGCACCCACGGCAAGACCTCCACGACGTCGATGCTCGTCGTCGCGTTGCAGCACTGCGGCTTCGATCCGTCCTTCGCGGTCGGCGGTGAACTCAACGAATCCGGGACCAACGCGCATCACGGCAGCGGGGACGTCTTCGTCGCCGAGGCCGACGAGAGCGACGGCTCGCTGCTGCAGTACGATCCGAACACCGTGATCGTCACGAACATCGAGGCCGATCACCTCGACTACTTCGGCACGCCGGAGGCGTACACGGCGGTCTTCGACGAGTTCGTCGCCCGCATCGCGCCCGGCGGCCTGCTCGTCGTGTGCCTCGACGATCCCGGCTCGGCGGCCCTCGCCGAACGCGTCGTCGCCCTCGGCCGAGACGACCTGCGGGTGCAGGGTTACGGCACCGCCGACGTCATCGGCACGACAGGCGACCACCGCGGCGTTCCCGTCGGGGTGCGGCTGCTCGGCTGGGAGGCCAAGGACGTCGGCGGCGTCGCCGAGTTCCACCTCGCGGGTGAGGATTCGCCGCGCACCGTGCGACTGTCCGTCCCCGGCCGGCACATGGCGCTCAACGCTCTGGCTGCGCTGCTCGCCGCGCTCGAAGCGGGAGCGCAGGTCGACGAGGCGCTGGAGGGACTCGCCGGTTTCGGCGGTGTGCACCGGCGGTTCCAGTACACCGGCCGCGAACACGGCGTGCGGGTGTTCGACGACTACGCCCACCATCCCACCGAGGTCCGCGCGGTCCTCGCGGCCGCGGCCGAACTCGTCGCCGGAGAGCCGCTGCGCTACACCGAGACCGGCACCGAACGACCTCGCGTGATCGTCGTCTTCCAGCCGCACCTCTACTCGCGCACCGAGGCGTTCGCCACCGAGTTCGGGCAGGCGCTCGACCTCGCCGACGAGGTCGTGGTGCTCGACGTCTACGGCGCCCGGGAGGAACCGATCCCCGGGGTGAGCGGTGCGCTGGTCGCGCGGGCGGTGAGCAAGCCGGTGCACTACCAGCCGAATCTGTCCGCGGTGCCCCGGCAGGTCGCGCGCCTGACCCGGCCGGGCGACGTCGTGATCACGATGGGCGCCGGTGACGTCACGATGCTGGGGCGGCAGATCCTCGACGCGCTGCACAGCAAACCGGGTCGTTTCCGTCCGGCCGGGGCGGTTCCCGAGCCCGGCGGATTCCGCGCACCCGGCGGTTCCGGACCGGAGCCGATCGGCTCGTGACGCCCGCCGCCGTCTCGTCACGCCGCCGTCGCGGGCGACCGTCACGCGAATCCCGTGAGCCCGACGAAGCCCGCGAACGCAGCACCGCCCGGCGCCCGTCCGGGCGGTCGGTGCGCCTGCGGACCGTGCTCGTCGGGGCGGCTGTCGTGGCGGTGCTCCTCGGAGGCATCGCGGTGGCCTGGTTGTCGCCGTTGCTGTCCGTGCGAGTGATCGAGGTGGACGGGATCGAGGTCGTCACCTACGACGAGGTGGTCGACGCGCTCGCGGTCGCCGAGGGCACTCCGCTGCTCCGGGTCGACACGGCCGCGGCGGCCCAGCGGGTCGCGACGATTCCGCGCGCGGCGTCGGTCCGGGTCCAGCGGGTCTATCCCTCCACCGTGCGGGTGACGGTGACCGAGCGTGAGGCGATGGTCTTCTTCGATGCCCCCGACGGCACCCATTCGGTCGACATCGAGGGGGTCGACTTCGCGGTCGAGCCGCCTCCGATGTTCACTCCCCGCCTCGTCACCCCGACGCCGGGCACCGGCGATCCCGCGACCCGCGCCGCCGTGGAGGTGCTCGACAGGTTGCCGCCCGAGCTGCGCGTGCAGGTGGAGACGATCGAAGCGCCCTCCCCGTCCGACATCTCGATCGTCCTCACCGACGGGCGTGTCGTGGTGTGGGGCGGAACCGATCGTTCCGAGCGGAAGGCGGCGGTCGTCGGCCCGCTGCTGACGCAGCCGGGGGAGCGATTCGACGTGGCGAGTCCCGACCTGCCGACGGTGAGGTGAGGGATCGACGAAATTCGTCCGGCGTGTCCGGCGCGTCTACTGGCTAATCCCGGTACCCGTGCCATAGCGTTTCGGACAGTCGCGTTACTTGACATAACCTTCAAGCTGTGGTTGAGGGTTTGTCGGGGCAGCGCGCTGCGGAGCCGTCCGCCCGACCGGCGGACGTGACCGACATCGAGCCAGACCCAGACCCAGCACCACCCAGACCCGAGCACCACCCGGACACCATGCACCACCCGGAACTTCAGGAAGGCGAGAGCACATGACGCCCCCGCACAACTACCTCGCCGTAATCAAGGTCGTCGGTATCGGCGGTGGCGGCGTGAACGCGGTCAACCGCATGATCGAGCAGGGACTCAAGGGAGTCGAGTTCATTGCCGTCAACACCGACGCGCAGGCCCTGCTCATGTCGGATGCCGACGTCAAGCTCGACGTCGGCCGCGAACTGACCCGCGGACTCGGCGCCGGCGCAGACCCGGAGGTCGGCCGCAAGGCCGCCGAGGATCACAAGGACGAGATCGAAGAGGTGCTCAAGGGCGCCGACATGGTCTTCGTGACCGCAGGCGAGGGTGGTGGAACCGGTACCGGCGGCGCTCCCGTCGTCGCGAGCATCGCCCGCAAGCTCGGCGCGCTCACCGTCGGTGTCGTCACGCGTCCGTTCTCCTTCGAGGGCAAGCGCCGCGGCAGCCAGGCCGACACCGGCATCCAGACGCTGCGCGAGTCCTGCGACACGCTCATCGTCATCCCCAACGACAGGCTCCTCCAGCTCGGCGACGCCGCCGTCAGCCTCATGGACGCCTTCCGCTCCGCCGACGAGGTGCTCCTCAACGGTGTCCAGGGCATCACCGACCTCATCACCACCCCGGGTCTGATCAACGTCGACTTCGCCGACGTCAAGGGCGTCATGTCGGGTGCCGGCTCCGCATTGATGGGCATCGGCTCGTCGCGCGGTGAGGGTCGTGCGATCAAGGCCGCGGAGGCCGCGATCAACTCGCCGCTGCTCGAAGCGTCGATGGAAGGCGCGCGCGGTGTTCTGCTGTCGATCGCCGGCGGATCCGATCTCGGCCTGTTCGAGATCAACGAGGCCGCCTCGCTCGTGCAGGAGGCCGCGCACATCGACGCCAACATCATCTTCGGCACGGTCATCGACGACTCGCTCGGCGACGAGGTCCGCGTGACCGTCATCGCCGCCGGCTTCGAGGGCGGAACGCCCACCCGTCGTCCCGTCGAGGTGGGTCAGCAGCAGCCGGGACAGGCGCAGCAGCAGCCCCAGCAACAGCAGCAGCCGACCGGTCGGCCCGGTGCGATCGGCGTCGCGCGTGCCGGCGAACTCGGCCGTCCCGAGCGCGAGCCCGTCGAACCCACCCCCGTGCGTGAGCAGCCCCCCGTCGGCAACCAGCCGCCGGCCGGAGGCAGCAACGCACCTCGCAGCGTGGACATCGACGACGACGGTGACGACGACGTCGACGTGCCGATCTTCATGCGCCGTTGACGGCTCCGCACCGCCTGCTGCGCGCCCGCCGGGTCGTGACCACACGAGCCGGCGGGGTGTCCGCAGCTCCGTACGACAGTTTCAACCTCGCCGACCACGTCGGTGACGATCCGGCCGCAGTCGCCGCCAACCGGCGGCGGCTCGCGTCCGTCATCGGGCTGCCGCCCGAGCGGTTCGTCTGGATGGAACAGATCCACAGCCGCAACGTCACCGTGGTCGACGGGCCGGTGTCCGGACCCGTTCCCGCCACCGATGCGCTCGTCACCCGCGAGACCGGGCTCGCGCTCGTGACCCTCAGCGCCGACTGCGTGTCGATCCTGCTGTCCGACGAGGTGGCCGGGGTGATCGCCGCGGTGCACGCCGGCCGGGTGGGGGCGCGCATCGGGATCCTCCCGCGCGTGCTCGACGTCATGGTCGATCTCGGCGCCCGCCCCGATCGCATCGGCGCGCTGCTCGGACCGGCCGCGAGCGGCCGGCAGTACGAGGTGCCCGCGGCGATGAGGGCCGATGTCGAGGCACACCTGCCCGGCAGCGCGACCCGCACGAACCGCGGTACTCCCGGACTCGACCTGCGTGCCGGACTGCGCCGCCAGCTCGCCGATCACGGCGTGACCGCCGTGGTGGAGGATCCGCGCTGCACGATCGAGGACACCTCTCTGTTCAGCCACCGGCGCTCGGCACCCACGGGTCGGTTCGCCTCGGTCGTCTGGCTCGAGGAGGCCGGCGAGGAGGGAACGGCGTGAGCGCCCCCACCTCCGAGGAGCGGCGCGACGAACTCGCCGGACGTCTCGCCGCCGTACGCGAGCGGCTCGACGCCGCGGCGCGCGCGGCCGGACGTGATCCGTCGGACGTCGCGTTGCTGACGGTCACCAAGTTCTTTCCCGCCTCCGACGCCGTGCTCCTCCACGAGCTGGGATGCGAATGCTTCGGCGAGTCCCGCGAGCAGGAGGCGAGCGCGAAGATCGCCGAGTTCCGGGAGAGCGTCGACGCGCCGGTGGAGTGGCACATGATCGGGCGGGTGCAGCGCAACAAGGCCCGTGCCGTCGCCCGTTGGGCGCACACGGTGCACTCGGTCGACAGTCTCCGTCTCGTGCAGGCCTTCGAGAAGGGGGTGCGGGCCGCCCTCGACGCCGGCGAACGCACCGCCCCGCTGCGGGCGTTGCTGCAGGTCAGCCTCGACGGCGATCGGGAGCGCGGTGGCGTGGTCGCCGAGGATCTTCCCGCCCTCGCCGAGGCGGTCGCCGCGTCCGAGGTCCTCGAACTCGGAGGCCTGATGGGGGTGCCGCCGCTCGGGTGGGAGCCCGAGCGGGCATTCGAGCAGCTGCACGACATGCACGCCCGGTTTCTGCAGGACCACCCGGCGGCGGCGGAGTTGTCCGCCGGCATGTCGGGTGACCTCGAACACGCGGTTCGATGGGGTTCGACGTGCGTGCGTGTCGGAACGGCGGTCTTGGGGTATCGACCGTTAGCCTGAATGACATCCGCCGCGCGAGGGAAAGGCGATCGATGAGCACACTCCACAAGTTCAAGGCGTACTTCGGGATGGTGCCGCTCGAGGATTACGAGGACGAGTACCTCGACGATCCGGCGAGTGGCCGCCGCGACCGTGATCGCGACTACGGCGAGGCCACCTACGGCGGCTACGCGCCGTCGCACCGCGACGAGTACGCCCCGTCGCACCGCGAGGAACCGGTTCGCGAGTTCGAGCACGACGAGTTCGACCGGTACGAGCCGGCACCGCGCCCGCGGGTCGAACCCATCACGGCCCGCAGCCCCCGTCCGGCGCCCACCCCGGCCCGCGCGGTTCCCAGCCGTGCACCACTGACGGCCGAGAGCCGGCTCGAGCGTGCCGAGCCCCGGCGTGGTGCGCTCTTCGACGAGGGAGGTCCGTTGTCCAAGATCACCACGTTGCGCCCCCGCGACTACAGCGAGGCGCGCACGATCGGTGAGCGTTTCCGCGACGGAACGCCGGTCATCATGGACCTCGTCGAGATGAGCAACGCCGACGCCAAGCGTCTCGTCGACTTCGCGGCCGGGCTCGCCTTCGCGCTGCGCGGTTCGTTCGACAAGGTGGCCACGAAGGTCTTCCTGCTCTCGCCCGCCGACATCGACGTCTCCGCCGAGGAACGTCGGCGTATCGCCGAGACCGGCTTCTACAACCAGTAGTAGTCGACGCGCGCTGCGCAGGCGTGCACACGGCACGTCCGTCGCCGCATGCCCGCCGCTGTCCCTCGAGCGTCCCGACACGCCCGGCCATGATGCAGATCACTGCAGGCCGGGCGTTTCGGTTTTGATCGACCCGTCATCGTCGGGCATTGTGGGCAGGTGGCCGTTTTCGAGGTGCTGTGGTTCCTGCTGTTCATCTTCTGGCTTCTGCTGATCGGACGGATCATCGTCGAGTTCATCAGAACCTTCGCGCGGGAGTGGAAGCCGTCCGGCTTCGTGGTCGTCGTTCTCGAGGCGATCTTCACGGTCACGGATCCGCCGGTGAAGCTGCTGCGGAGACTGATTCCGCCGCTCAATCTCGGTGGTGTACGGCTCGATCTGTCCATCATGGTCTTGCTGTTCATCGTGTATTTCCTCATGGCATTCCTGCCCAGGGGCGGCGCAGCATGATGCCTGTGTCCGACGTCGTGTCGGGCCGTCCCGGAGCTGCCGTGTGCCACAATGGAGTGCCATATACAGTGGGTTTTGATACGCGTAACGCACTGTCGATTACTCAGAACGCCTGCTTGACCGCTTACTCGACGCGTGAAGGGATCCTTCCATGCCGCTGACACCAGCTGATGTGCACAATGTCGCGTTCAGCAAGCCTCCGATCGGGAAGCGTGGTTACAACGAGGACGAGGTCGACGCCTTCCTCGATCTCGTCGAGCAGGAGTTGACGAACCTCATCGAGGAGAACGCCGACCTGCGTCAGCGGGTCGCCGAACTCGACCAGGAGCTCGCCGAGGCCAAGAAGGCGCCGCGCAGCGCGTCGTCGTCCGCGCCGGCGGCCCCGTCCAAACCCGAACCCGCACGTGTCGTGGAGACACCCAAGCCGGAACCCGCTCCGGCGCCGGCTCCGGCACCCGCCCCGGTCGCCGCGGCGCCGTCGAGCGGCGACGCGAGCATGCAGGCCGCCAAGGTCCTCGGACTCGCGCAGGAGATGGCCGACCGTCTCACCGGCGACGCCAAGGCCGAGGCCGAGGAGCTCGTGCGCAACGCCCGGACCAACTCCGAGCAGCTCGTCTCCGACGCCCGCACCCGCAGCGAGGCGATGATCGCCGACGCGCGGCAGAAGTCCGACGCGATGCTTGCCGATGCGCGCACCCGTTCGGAGACCCAGCTGCGTCAGGCCAAGGAGAAGGCCGATGCGCTGCAGGCGGACGCGGAGAAGAAGCACACCGAGATCATGGCCACGATCAACCAGCAGCGTTCGGTGCTGGAGGAGCGCATCGAGCGGCTCAAGACGTTCGAGCGCGAATACCGAGTGCGCCTGAAGTCCTACCTGGAGTCGCAGCTCGAAGAGCTCGAGCAGCGCGGTTCCGCCGTTCCGGTGGACGGTGGACAGGAAGTGTTCAACCAGTCCAACTCGTCGTCGTCGTTCGGATCGTCGTCCTTCGCGAAGGGCAACAGCTGACCGACGGTCTCTCCGGCTGGTGCTGTACGGCCTGGTGCTGTACCTCGGTAGAGGAGGAGCGTCGTGCTCGTCGTCACGCTGGTACTCGCAGCTGTCGGATTCGGTCTTCTCGTGATCGCGTTGATGACCGGTTCGGTGCTCTGGGCATGGGGTTGTATCGCGGTGTGCGTCGTGGGAGCGGTGCTCCTGCTGGCGAGCGCGCTCGGCGGACGGAGTTCGGCCGAAGGTGAGTGGGCCGATCCCCGTTCCGTCGGGCAGGCCGGCACCTCGGGCGGACGTCCCGGTCGACGCGCACCGCGTCGGCGTCCCGGCGACCGGAATTCGTCGGATCGCTGAAGCGTCCTACAATATGCATCACCGAGCGTGAAGCTCGATCCCGCGATCGCGGGCGGCGTCGATCCGGCCATCACCGGGGAGCCTCCGGAAGAACGGCGACCTTGCCGGTCGCCCAGTAGAACCGGACGGGTGGGCCCGTCACAGCCCGAACGAGTGGCCGTCCCTCGGGACGTGCAAGCGGGGTGGTACCGCGGTGGCCGTGCACGCGCACGGCGATCGTCCCCGTGCCGAGACGTATCCAGGCACGGAGGAGCCACGCTGTGACCGAGAACCACGCTGCACCGGATCCCACCGCAGCAACCGCCGGCAGTACTGCCGGATATCCGCGCGTCGACTACGATCTGCCGCGCGATTCGGGTGTCGACTTCCCGGCGCTCGAGGAGCGTGTGCTCGCACAGTGGGCCTCCGACGGCACCTTCGAGGCCTCGCTGCGCAACCGCGACGGCGCCGACGAGTTCGTCTTCTACGACGGCCCGCCCTTCGCGAACGGCCTCCCGCACTACGGGCACCTGCTCACCGGCTACGTCAAGGACGTCGTCCCGCGCTTCCAGACCATGCTCGGCAAGAAGGTCGACCGCCGTTTCGGCTGGGACTGCCACGGCCTGCCCGCCGAGCTCGAGGCGGAGAAGCAGCTCGGCATCAAGGACAAGTCCGAGATCGACTCGATGGGTCTGGCCGAGTTCAACGCCTACTGCAAGCAGTCGGTACTGCGCTACACCGGTGAGTGGCGCGACTACGTCACCCGTCAGGCCCGCTGGGTCGACTTCGACAACGACTACAAGACCCTCGACCTCGACTTCATGGAGTCGGTCATGTGGGCGTTCAAGTCGCTGTACGAGAAGGGCCTGATCTACCAGGGCTTCCGCGTGCTGCCCTACAGCTGGTACGAGCAGACGCCGCTGTCGAACCAGGAGACCCGCCTCGACGACGCCTACAAGATGCGTCAGGACCCGGCGGTCACCGTCGACATGGTGCTGCGCGCACCCGGCTCCGAACTCGACGGCGCGTGCGCGCTCATCTGGACCACCACGCCCTGGACCCTGCCGTCCAACCTCGCGATCGCGGTGCACCCCGAGATCGAGTACGTCGCCGTGCGCGGCGCCGACGACAAGACCTACGTGCTCGCGCAGGATCGTCTCGGCCACTACGCCCGCGAACTCGGCGAGGAGCCCGAGGTGCTCGGCCGTTACCGCGGCACCGACCTCGTCGGCCTCGCCTACGAGCCGCCGTTCGACTTCTTCACCGGCCGCGAGAACGCGCACCGGGTGATCGCCGCAGACTACGTCACCACCGAGTCCGGTACCGGAATCGTCCACCTCGCACCCGCTTTCGGTGAAGAGGACATGGAGTACTGCCAGCGCAACGGCATCGAGCTCGTGCAGCCGCTCGATCCGGGCGGCAAGTTCACCTCGATGGTGCCGCCCTACGAGGGTCTGCAGGTCTTCGACGCCAACCCGGTCATCATCAAGGACCTCAAGGCCGCCGGAAAGCTGTTGCGGCACGAGACCATCGAACACTCCTACCCGCACTCGTGGCGGTCGGGTCAGCCGCTGATCTACATGGCGGTGCCGTCGTGGTTCGTCGCCGTCACCCGTTTCCGCGACCGCATGGTCGAGCTCAACCAGCAGATCACGTGGGTGCCCGAGCACATCCGCGACGGTCAGTTCGGCAAGTGGCTCGAAGGCGCCCGCGACTGGAACATCAGCCGTAACCGCTACTGGGGCAGCCCGATCCCGGTGTGGGTCTCGGACGACCCGGAGTACCCGCGCGTCGACGTCTACGGTTCGCTCGACGAACTCGAACGCGACTTCGGTGTGCGGCCCACCGACCTGCACCGGCCGATGATCGACGAACTGACCCGGCCGAATCCCGACGACCCGACCGGGAAGTCGATTATGCGTCGCGTCCCCGAGGTCCTCGACTGCTGGTTCGAGTCCGGCTCGATGCCGTTCGCCCAGGTGCACTATCCCTTCGAGAACCGCGACTGGTTCGACACCCACTACCCGGGCGACTTCATCGTCGAGTACAACGGCCAGACCCGCGGCTGGTTCTACACGTTGCACGTCCTGGCCACCGCGCTGTTCGATCGTCCTGCCTTCAAATGCGTTGCCGCCCACGGCATCGTCCTCGGCGACGACGGCCTGAAGATGAGCAAGTCGAAGGGCAACTACCCCGACGTCAACGAGGTCTTCGCCCGCGACGGTTCCGACGCGATGCGCTGGTTCCTCATGTCCTCGCCGATCCTGCGCGGCGGAAACCTCGTCGTCACCGAGCAGGGCATCCGCGAGGGCGTGCGGCAGGCGCTGCTGCCGTTGTGGAACGCATGGAGCTTCCTGCAGCTGTACGCGTCGAAGCCGGGCACCTGGCGGACCGATTCGACGAACGTGCTCGACCGGTACATCCTCGCCAAGCTCGCGCAGACCCGCGACGTCATCACCGAGGCACTCGAGACCGTCGACATCGCCGGGGCGTGCGACGAGCTGCGCACCTTCTGCGACGCGCTGACCAACTGGTACGTGCGCCGCTCCCGGAACCGGTTCTGGGACGAGGACACCGACGCGATCGACACCCTCCACACGGTGCTCGAGGTCGTCACGCGTCTGGCCGCGCCGTTGCTGCCGATGGCCTCCGAGGTGATCTGGCGGGGTCTGACCGGTGGCCGGTCGGTGCACCTGGCGGACTGGCCTGCGGCCGACGACCTGCCCTCGGATCCCGCGCTCGTCGCGGCGATGGACGAGGTGCGCGGTGTGTGCTCGACCGTGCTGTCGCTGCGCAAGGCCCAGAAGCTGCGCGTGCGGCTGCCGCTGCCCGAGGTGACGGTCGCGACGCCGGGTTCGTCGCATCTCGATCCGTTCGTCGACCTCATCAAGGACGAGGTCAACGTCAAGCGGGTCGTGACCACCGACGACGTCGAGGCCCACGGCCGGTTCGAGGTGGTCGTCAACGCGCGTGCCGCCGGTCCGCGTCTGGGCAAGGACGTGCAGAAGGTCATCAAGGCCGTCAAGGCGGGCGACTGGACGCAGGCGGAGGACGGCACGGTCACCGCGGCCGGCATCGCCCTGCTGCCCGAGGAGTACACCAGCCGTCTCGTCGCGGCCGAGCCGGAATCCACCGCCGCGCTGCCGGGTGGCAACGGCCTGGTGGTCCTCGACACGACCGTCACCGAGGAACTCGAGGCCGAGGGTTGGGCCAAGGACCGCATCCGCGAGTTCCAGGACGCGCGCCGCAACCTCGGCCTGGAGGTCTCCGACCGCATCTCGGTGCGGTTCGAGGTTCCCGCCGAACGCGCCGAATGGGCTGCCCGCCACCGGGATCTGATCGCCGGCGAGATCCTCGCCACGACCTTCGAACTCGGTGCCCCCGAGGGCGAGGCGATCGAACTCGGCGAAGGAACCCGCGCGTCCATCGTCAAGGCGTGACCGGGCCGGTGCTTCCGGAAGGGCCGAGTGCCCTTCCGGAAGCACCGACCTGCGGCCTCCCACCGGACGTGTGGGTGCGGCGCACTAGTCTCGACACGTGCCCGCTTCCGTGAGTCGGCGCTGGGTGTTGCACCTGGATCTCGATGCGTTCTTCGCGTCCGCCGAGCAGTTGACCCGGCCGACCCTGCGGGGCCGGCCGGTCCTCGTCGGTGGGCTCGGTGCCCGCGGGGTGGTGGCCGGCGCGAGCTACGAGGCCCGCGTCTACGGTGCGCGCTCGGCCATGCCGATGAGCCGGGCACGCCGCCTCGTCGGACCGGCGGCGGTCGTGCTGCCTCCGCGCGGAATCCTCTACCGCGAACTGAGCGGACTCGTCTTCGACACCCTGCGCGCCCGGATCCCGATCCTCGAGACCCTCTCGCTCGACGAGGCGTTCGCCGAACCTCTCGAACTGGCCGACGCCGACGCCGACGAGGTCGAACGCTTCTGTTCGGAGCTACGCGAACACGTCAGGGACAAAACAGGTCTCGTCGCCTCCATCGGAGCCGGATCGGGTAAGCAGATCGCGAAGATCGGATCCGGTCTCGCGAAACCGGACGGGTTGCTCGTCGTCCGGCCCGAAGGCGAACTCCCGTTGCTGCACAGCCTGCCGGTGCGCAAGCTGTGGGGGATCGGTCCGGTGGCCGAGGACCGGTTGCGGCGACTCGGTATCGAGACCATCGGAGATCTCGCGGCGCTGCCCGTCGCCGAGGCGGCGTCGATCCTCGGCGGCACCATCGGGCCGGGACTGCACCGGCTCGCCAACGGATTCGACGACCGGCCCGTCGCCGAACGCGCCGAGGCGAAACAGGTCAGCGCCGAGACCACCTTCCCCACGGACATCGTCGCGATGCCCGGACTGCGACGGGCGATCGCCGCGTCCGCGACCGCCGCGCACACGCGCCTGCGCAAGGACGGGCGTGCCGCCCGCACGGTGGTGCTCAAGCTGCGTAAGGCCGACATGTCGGTGCTCACCCGGTCGTCGACCCTGCCCTACGCCACCGAGGACGTGCAGGTGCTCACCGCCGCCGCCCAGCGCCTCGCGCTCGATCCCCTCGAGATCGGTCCCGTCCGGCTCGTCGGGGTGGGCTATGCGGGTCTGTCCGCGATCGCGCAGGACACCCTGTTCCCCGAACTGGACCGGACGACGACCGAGGAGACCGGGCCGGCCGAGGAGGACGACGAGGAGCTCGTCGCGGCGAGCGGACCGGCCACGCGGTGGACGCCGGGCGCCGACGTCTGCCATCCGGAATTCGGGCACGGATGGGTGCAGGGTGCGGGGCACGGTGTGGTCACCGTCCGCTTCGAGACACGCAGCACGGGTCCGGGACCAGCGCGGACGCTCGACGAGAACGATCCCGACCTCACTGTCGCCGATCCGCTCGCGAGCCTGAACTGAAACATGTTCCCGGCGCCCTCATGGTCTTCTTACTACCGCCGGGTACTCTTGCGGGCGATCCGCTGCCGGATGACCGAGCACGACGAACACATCGTGCACGACCGAACGAGAAGGACGAGAAGTTGAAGCTTCGCAAGATCACCGTCGCCACCGTGGCGCTCGCCGCCGCCCTCACGATGTCCGCCTGCAGCTCGGACGACGGCGGTAGCTCCTCCGAGACGACCGCGAAGACCAGCACGACCACGACCGCCGCGGCTCCGGCCGTCGACTACCCGCCGGTGCCGACCGTCGAGGAGCTCAACGCCGATCTCGCGCGCGCCTTCGACCTGAGCGTCCCGGCCGCCGAGAAGACCGACCTGGTCCAGGGCGCCGAGGAGGATCCGGAGCTGATCAACATGGTCGCCCAGGCGGCCAACGACGCCGGTGTGCAGGTCAACGTCGTCGACGTGACCGACAACGAGAACGGCACGATCACCGCCGGTGTCGAGATGGCGCTCGCGGGCAGCGACCAGCCGTCCTTCGGCACGGTCGACTTCGTCGCCGAGGACGGCACCTGGAAGGTGTCGAAGGACTACGCGTGCTCCATCGTCATCAACATGGCGCAGCTGCAGTCCCCGGCCTGCGCGTGATGTAGTACTCGTCCCGAACGACCCGACGGCCGGCGCGGAATGTCCGCGCCGGCCGTCGGCGTTCGTCGGTCCGTCTCCCGGACTACTGCTCCGGGGTGTTCCAGCCCACCCGGTCGACCTGCGACTGCGACAGGCGTGTTCCGCCGTCCGGCTCGACGTAGGTCTGATCGCCCCGCACCGTCAGTTCTCCGCCGACGGGCAGGGGGAGCGACGCGTCGATCGTCATCGACCCCTCACCGGCCATCGTGTACTGCTCGATGTCGAGACGGCCCTGCCCGTTCGGCAGCACCCAGGTGGACTCGCGCGGTGTCTGTTCGACCCTCACGTCGACCGTGATGCGGTCGTCGTCCCGCTCGACGAGCGTCGCCGTCCCGACCTGGTCGAGGGTGATCCCCGCGCTCATCACCTGCTGGTGGATCTCCCACACGGCGCCGACACCGACGGCTTCCTCCGGGAACGAGACGATGCGGTAGACGGCCTGGTAGAACGCCTGCTCGATCGCCGACCGTGCGATGTTCGCCGCATCGGGAGCGGGCTCGAGGCGCAGCGCACTGATCGCGCCGGTCGGCCCGATCGTCAGTCCGGCTCCGGAACCCTCGGCATCGGCCAGCGCGGAGCCGAGCGTCTCGTCCGGCGACGTGGCCGATCCGACGGTGATGTCGACCACAGTGCTCGGATCCTCGTCGGAGACCGCCTGCTCGACCGTCGCCGCGAGCGGAAGGGTCAGCTCGGGAGTGGAGAAATCCTGCTGCGGGTCGTCGCCGACGCGCTGGAAGACCTCGGACCGGGTGGTGAGGACGACGCCCTGCTGCACCCCCGCCTCGGGTGCGAGCCGCACCACCGATCGGGGTTCGGCGCCGGGGTCGAGCACCGTCGTGGTCACTGCCGACACCGGCACCGTCACCTCCGTCGATGTCGCCGCCGTGACGGCGGGCGCGCCGTCCGAAGGACCACCGCAACCGGCGACGAGAGCGGAGAGGGACAGCACAGCCGCAAGGGCACACGGCCCCGAGCGGGGGAATCTGGACAGCGCAGGCACGCCACCCAGGGTAGCCACGACGGGTGGGGGAACCGCCGCGGTCGTCCGGTAGGGGATGATGGAGCGGTGACGAACGAAGCTTCCCGACCCGACCGCGACGCGGAGACGCCGGTTCCCGGTCGTGCCGACGAGCCGTCCCCGTCCATCGGCCGGCGCATGCTGCGGCCGCTGCTGCTCGTGGCGCTCGTCGTCTACGTCGCGGATCTGGTGACGAAGGTGCTCGCCGTCCACTACATCGACCCCGCCGACCCGATCTCGATCGTCGGCGACACGGTCACCCTGACACTCGTCCGTAATCCCGGTGCCGCGTTCTCCATGGCCACGGGCATGACCTGGCTGCTCACGCTGGTCGCGATCGCCGTCGTCGTCGGTGTCGTGAAGATCGGCCGGACCCTGAGATCGGGATGGTGGGCACTCGGCCTCGCCCTCGTCCTCGGGGGAGCGCTCGGCAATCTCACCGACCGTCTGTTCCGCTCGCCCGGACCGCTGCAGGGCCACGTCGTCGACTTCGTGTCGGTCGGATGGTGGCCGGTGTTCAACGTCGCCGACTCGGCCATCGTGTGCGGAGCGATCCTGCTCGTGGCCCTGACCGTCTTCGGCGTCGAACCCGACGGTGGTGCCTCGAAGGGTCGGGGCGCAGCGCCGGATGCGGACGAAACGAGAAAGGAATCACACCAGTGAGGGAAACCCGCGCGATGCCCGTACCCGACGGGCTCGACGGGATGCGTGTCGATGCAGGCCTCGCGCGCCTGCTCGGTCTGTCCCGGACCGTGGTCGCCACGCTCACCGAGGAGGGCGCCGTCGTGGTCGACGGCGCGGCGGTGGGCAAGTCCGACCGACTGTCCGCCGGCTCCTGGCTCGAGGTGGAACTGCCCGAGCCGCCCCGCCCCCTGACCATCGAGGCCCAGCCCGTCGAGGGCATGGAGATCCTCTACGCCGACGACGACATCGTCGCGGTCGACAAGCCCGTGGGTGTCGCCGCCCACGCGAGCGTCGGCTGGACCGGACCGACGGTGATCGGCGGCCTCGCCGCCGCCGGCTACCGGATCTCCACGTCCGGCGCCCACGAACGCCAGGGCATCGTGCACCGGCTCGACGTGGGCACCTCCGGCGTCATGGTGGTCGCGACGTCCGAACGTGCCTACACCGTCCTCAAGCGCGCGTTCAAGGAACGCACGGTCGAGAAGCGGTACCACGCGCTCGTCCAGGGGCATCCCGATCCGAGCAGCGGCACCATCGACGCACCGATCGGCCGCCATCGCAGCAGCGACTGGAAGTTCACGGTCACCGCCGACGGCAAGCCCAGCGTGACGCACTACGACACGATCGAGGCGTTCCAGGCCGCAAGCCTGCTCGACATCCACCTCGAGACCGGTCGCACCCATCAGATCCGGGTGCACTTCTCGGCGTTACGTCACCCCTGCTGCGGCGACCTCACCTACGGAGCCGACCCGCGTCTCGCGGCGCGTCTCGGTCTCGAACGGCAGTGGCTGCACGCGTGCACCCTCGGGTTCTCGCACCCCACGCGTGGGCACTGGGTCGAGATCACCAGCAAGTACCCGCCGGATCTCGAACACGCGCTCGCCGTGTTGCGCAACGCCTGACCGATGGGACGAGTCCTGCCCTGGGCGGCGGTCGTCGTTCTCGTGGTCGCCGTGCTCGTCGCCGGGTGGACCTCACCGCCGCGGCCGACCCCGGTCGGCAGCGACACCCTCGGCCCCGACAACGGGGAAGTGGTCGCCGACTATCTGGCACGGGCGGCGGACAGCCTGACCGAGGCCGAGGCGGACGGAGACCTCGAACACTGGGGACTGGTGTCGTTCACCGACACCGTCGGCATCGACCGGGTCGTCGAACTCACCGACGAGATGCGCGTGGCGCAGGTGCTCCTCCGTGTGCCGATCGACCGCGTCCAGACACCCTTGGTGCCGGTCGCGGTGCCGGAGAACCCGGAGGCGGTGCGTCGTGCCCCCTCGGTCGCCGCGGGCCGGCTGAGCCTGGTGGAGTTCGGGACCGAACGCGCCGCGCGGGTCGGGGCGGCCTCCGCGCAGCGACTCGCCGACGGCTGCGACTGTGTCGTCGCGGCGGTGCTCCGTGGCACTCCCGCACAGTTCCGGGCGGTCGCCGACGCCCCGGACGTGCGGGCCGTGGAGGTCCTGCCCGCCGACGCGATCGCCGGACGCTTCGCGGTGACCCCGTTGCTGCCCACCCACGTCGAGACGGTCGTGCCCGGACCGGACGACGGGGAGGTGTGAAGGCGCGGTGCGATCCCGTCCCGAAACGGCGGTGTCTCGAACAGCGGTGTCTCGAAACGACGGTGTCTCGAAACGACAGCGCAACGGTGGCGCCGTAGGGTGAGCCGGTGAGCGACTCGGGGCAACAGGGCGACTCGGGGGAACGGAACGACTCGGGGCAGCGGAACATCGTGCGCACGGGGGTGCTGTGCGGTCTGGGCGCCTACGGATTGTGGGGACTGTTCCCCGCCTACTTCGGTCTGCTCGAACCCGCCGGCGCCGTCGAGATCCTCGCGCACCGCGTGCTGTGGACCCTCGTGCTCATGCTGATCGTGCTCGGCGTCATGGGACGCCTGGGCACCCTGCGCGGCCTGTCCGCCCGCACCTGGGGGCTGGTCGCCGCCGCGTCCACCGCGATCGCGGTCAACTGGGGCGTCTACATCTACGGCGTCGTCTCGGGCCGGGTCGTGGAGACCGCGCTCGGCTACTTCATCAACCCGCTCGTCAGCGTGGTGTTCGGTGTCCTGTTCTTCCGGGAACGACTGCGGCCGGCGCAGATCGCGGCGCTGGTGCTCGCGGTGTGCGCGGTGGTGGTCATCACCGTCGACTACGGCCGACCGCCGATCATCGCCCTGACCCTGGCGCTGTCGTTCGCGTCCTACGGGGTGATCAAGAAGATCGTGCCGCTCGATCCGCGCACCTCCCTCACAGGGGAGGGGATCGTCGCGGCCCCGTTCGCGCTCGGGTACGTGATCTTCCTCGCGGTGACCGGCACCGGCACCTTCCTCGGGCACGGCATCGATCACACCGCCCTGCTCGTGTCGGCGGGCCTGGTGACCGCAGTACCGCTGCTGCTCTTCGGCGCGGCCGCACAACGGGTCCCGCTCGCGACACTCGGCATGCTGCAGTACCTCACGCCGAGCCTGCAGATGACGTGGGGTGTGGTGGTGCTCGGAGAGGACATGCCCGCCTCGCGGTGGATCGGTTTCGTCCTGATCTGGATCGCACTGGCGGTGTACAGCACGGACGCGCTCGTGCGGGCCCGTCGTCAGCGTGCCGTGGTCACCGCGGAGCCTCGCGCGGCTTAGACTCGTCTCTGCCCACAGACATCCCGGGAGAGGCACGCGTGGCTGACTCGTTCGTTCATCTGCACACCCACACCGAGTACTCGATGCTCGACGGTGCCGCGAAGGTCGGACCGTTGTTCAAGGAGGCCGAACGGCTGGGGATGCCGGCCGTGGGCATGACCGACCACGGAAACATGTACGGCGCCAGCGAGTTCTACAACGTCGCCAAGAAGTTCGGCATCAAGCCGATCATCGGTATCGAGGCGTACGTCGCGCCGGAGTCGCGATTTTCCACCAAGCGTGTGCAGTGGGGCGATCCCGGCCAGAAGTCCGACGACGTCTCCGGCTCGGGTGCCTACACCCACATGACGATGGTCGCCGAGAACTCGACGGGTCTGCGGAACCTGTTCAAGCTGTCCTCGCTCGCGTCGATCGAGGGTCAGCTCGGCAAGTGGGCGCGTATGGACGAAGACCTCATCGCCCACCACCACGAGGGCATCATCGCCACGACCGGCTGCCCGTCGGGTGAGATCCAGACGCGCCTGCGCCTCGGCCACGAACGCGAAGCGCTCGAGGCCGCCGCGAAGTGGCAGGAGATCTGGGGCAAGGACAACTTCTTCCTCGAGCTGATGGACCACGGCCTGTCCATCGAGCGCCGGGTGCGTGAGGGCCTGATCGAGATCGGCCGCAAGCTCGACATCCCGCCGCTGGTGACCAACGACTGCCACTACGTCACCAAGGATGCGGCCGCGAACCACGAGGCGCTGCTGTGCATCCAGACCGGTAAGACCCTCTCCGATCCCACGCGGTTCAAGTTCGACGGCGACGGCTACTACCTCAAGTCGGCGCAGGAGATGCGCGAGCAGTGGGACCGCGAGGTGCCGGGAGCGTGCGACAACACGCTGCTCATCGCCGAGCGCGTGCAGTCCTACGAGGACGTGTGGACCCACCGCGACCGCATGCCGGTCTTCCCGGTGCCGGAAGGGGAGACGCAGGCGAGCTGGCTGCACAAGGAGGTCATGCGCGGCCTCGACCGGCGCTTCCCCGCCGGCCCGCCCCGCGAGTACGTCGAGCGCGCCGAGTACGAGATCAGCGTCATCAACCAGATGGGCTTCCCCGCCTACTTCCTCGTCGTCGGCGACCTCATCAACCACGCCCGCGAGGTCGGAATCCGCGTCGGCCCCGGCCGTGGTTCGGCCGCCGGTTCGCTCGTCGCCTACGCGATGGGCATCACCAACATCGACCCGATCCCGCACGGTCTGCTGTTCGAGCGGTTCCTCAACCCCGAGCGCGTGTCGATGCCCGATATCGATATCGACTTCGACGATCGCCGCCGCGGTGAGATGGTGCGCTACGCCACCGAGCGGTGGGGCAACGACAAGGTCGCCCAGGTCATCACGTTCGGCACCATCAAGACGAAGGCCGCGATCAAGGACTCCGCGCGAGTGCAGTTCGGCCAGCCCGGATTCGCGATCGCCGACCAGATCACCAAGGCCCTGCCGCCGCCGATCATGGCGAAGGACATCCCGGTCTCGGGTATCACCGACCCGAGCCACGAGCGGTACAAGGAAGCCGCCGAGGTCCGCCAGCTGATCGAGTCCAATCCGGACATCAAGAAGATCTACGACACCGCGCTCGGACTCGAGGGCCTGATCCGCAACGCCGGCGTCCACGCCTGCGCGGTGATCATGTCGTCCGAGCCGCTCATGGACGCGATCCCGCTGTGGAAGCGCGCGCAGGACGGCGCGATCATCACCGGCTGGGACTATCCGTCCTGCGAGGCCATCGGCCTGCTGAAGATGGACTTCCTCGGTCTGCGCAACCTCACCGTCATCGGCGACGCGATCGAGAACATCAAGGTCAACCGCGGGATCGATCTCGACCTCGACACCCTCCCGCTGGAGGATCCGGCGACCTACGAACTGCTCGCGCGCGGTGACACGCTCGGCGTGTTCCAGCTCGACGGCAGCGCCATGCGCGACCTGCTGCGCCGCATGCAGCCCACCGGCTTCGAGGACATCGTCGCCGTGCTCGCGCTGTACCGCCCCGGCCCGATGGGCATGAACGCGCACAACGACTACGCCGACCGCAAGAACGGGCGGCAAGAGGTCAAGCCGATCCACCCCGAGCTCGAGGAACCGCTCGAGGAGATCCTCGCCGACACCTACGGCCTGATCGTCTACCAGGAGCAGATCATGCAGATCGCTCAGAAGGTGGCCGGTTACTCGCTCGGACAGGCAGACCTGCTGCGTCGCGCGATGGGTAAGAAGAAGAAGGAGATCCTCGACGAGGCCTACGACGGCTTCGCGCAGGGCATGAAGGACAACGGCTTCTCGCAGGCGGCGATCACCGCGCTGTGGGACACCGTTCTTCCCTTCGCCGGTTACGCGTTCAACAAGTCGCACGCCGCCGGCTACGGTCTCGTCTCGTTCTGGACCGCCTACCTCAAGGCGAACTACCCGGCCGAGTACATGGCCGGTCTGCTCACCTCCGTCGGTGACGACAAGGACAAGGCCGCGGTCTACCTGTCCGACTGCCGCAAGATGGGCATCACGGTGCTGCCGCCGGACGTGAACGAGTCGCACACCAACTTCATGTCGGTGGGTGAGGACATCCGGTTCGGCCTCGGCGCCGTCCGCAACGTCGGCACGAACGTGGTCGCCTCGATCATCAAGGGACGCGAGGAGAAGGGTCGCTACACCGACTTCTCCGACTATCTCAACAAGATCGACACCGTCGCGTGTTCGAAGAAGGTCACCGAATCCCTCATCAAGGCAGGCGCATTCGACTCGCTCGGGCACCCGCGTAAGGGATTGATGCTCGTCCACGCCGACGCGATCGACGCGGTGATGAGCACGAAGAAGGCCGAGGCGATCGGCCAGTTCGACCTGTTCGGCGGCGACGACGCCGACGAATCCGTCGCCGCGGTGTTCAACGTCCGCATTCCCGAGGAGGAATGGGACACCAAGCACCGCCTCGCCCTCGAACGGGAGATGCTCGGCCTGTACGTCTCCGGGCACCCGCTCAACGGCGTCGAGCACGTCCTCGCATCCCAGGCCGACACCCAGATCCCCGCCATCCTCGAAGGCGCGCTCAAGGACGGCAGCCAGGTCACCGTCGGCGGCATCCTCGCCTCGGTGAACCGGCGCATCAACAAGAACGGTCTCGCCTGGGCGTCCGCGCAGCTCGAGGACCTCACCGGTGGCATCGAGGTGCTGTTCTTCCCGCAGTCCTACGCCGTCTACGGCATGGACGTCGTGGAGGACTCGGTGGTGCTGGTCAAGGCCCGGGTGTCGATCCGCGACGACCGGATCTCCCTGATCGCCAACGATCTCGCCGTCCCCGACCTGTCGCAGATCGGGGTCGCGAAGCCGGTCTCGGTGTCGATGCCCACCCGGTTGTGCACCCCCGACAAGGTCGGTGCCCTCAAGAACGTGCTCACGCGCCATCCCGGTTCGTCCGACGTGCACGTGCGGCTCATCACCGGCAGCAAGGTCACCGTCCTCAAGCTCGACGACAGCCTGCGGGTCGAAGCGTCGTCGGCGCTCATGGGCGACCTCAAGGCCCTGCTCGGGCCGGGCTGCCTGGCCACCTAGCGGTCCGCCGCGCGGCGCGAGCCCTTCGGTGAGCGCCGCGCGGGAAGCCGGGGTCGGCCGGTTCGCCTACGCGCGCTGTGTGTGCTGCTGGATCCTGCGGACCCACCACACGACGACGGTGACCGCAGCGGCACCGAGGACGGCGCTCTGGGCGCTGGTGGTGACGACGAGGACCACGAGCAGGGTCAGGAGACCGGCCGCGAGTGCTTCGAGCTTGTACAGGGGCCAGATCGTGCCGGCGATGTCCACACCGTCGGTGCGCTCACGGTGTATCCGGGTATCGAGCACGGACATCGCGGTGCACCTCCTGTGGACAGAGCGGCTGTAGGCCGCGCGGAATTCTTTCTTCAGGATAGGCGCAGGGAAGAGTTCGGGCCACCGAACTCGGCGATCGGGCGGCGACTGTCACAACGAGTGTGTTGACTGGTCGGTATGCCACTGCACGGAGAGTACGAACCGAGTCCCGTCGAATGGAGCGCCAAGCAGGTCGAGGAGTACGAGTCGTCGGGCGGAACCCGCGGCACGACCCTCCAGGGGCGGCCGGTCATCATCCTGACCACGGTCGGCGCCAAGTCCGGCAAGCTCCGCAAGATCCCCCTCATGCGGGTCGAGCACGAGGGCAGGTACGCCGCCGTCGCCTCGCTCGGCGGGGCGCCGAAGCATCCCGTCTGGTACCACAACATCGTCGCGAACCCGCACGTCGAGGTGAGGGACCACACCGAGGTGTGGGACATGACCGCCCGCGAGGTCCACGGCGAGGAGAAGGCGCAGTGGTGGGAACGTGCCGTCGAGGCGTTCCCGCCCTACGCGGAGTACCAGGAGAAGACCGACCGCGAGATCCCCGTCTTCGTTCTCGAACCGGTCGAGGGCTCGTAGACCGGGCACGATCGGACGGACTGTGCTGCCACCCCTCGATGCGGGTCCCGGCGTGGTGGGCGAATCGGGGGAGTGGCAGCATTGACGGGTGACCTCCACTTCGCGAACAGCAGAACCGACGCTTGTGACCGCCGTGCCCCGCGCGGCCGACATCGATGCGGCTGCCGAGCGAATTTCGGAGGCGGTCGCCCCGACGCCGCTCGAGCGCAGCCCTCGACTCTCGGCGCTCGTGGGCGCAAACGTCTACCTCAAGCGTGAGGACCTCACCCGGGTGCGGTCCTTCAAGCTCCGTGGGGCGTACAACGCCATGGCGCAGCTCGACGCGGCCGAGCGCGCCGCGGGCGTCGTCACGGCCAGCGCCGGTAATCACGCGCAGGGTGTCGCCTACGCGTGCCGGGTGATGGGAATCCAGGGCCGGATCTACGTGCCCACCCGCACGCCCAAGCAGAAGCGCGATCGGATCCGTGTCCACGGCGGCGACAGCGTCGAACTCATCGGTGTCGGCGACACCTTCGACGCCGCGGCCGCAGCGGCAGCCGACGATGCGATCCGCACCGGGGCGACGATGATCCCGCCCTTCGACGACGCCCGCACCGCTGCCGGGCAGGGCACCATCGCGCGCGAGGTCCTCGAACAGCTCGACGGCGATCTCGACGTCGTGCTCGTCCCCGTGGGAGGGGGCGGCCTCATCGCCGGTGTCGCCGCCTATCTGCGCGAGCGGTCCCCACGTACGTCGATCGTCGGCGTCGAGCCGGCCGGCGCAGCGTCGATGACCGCCGCGCTGGTCGCGGGCGGTCCCGTCACGCTGCCGGAGGTCGAGCCGTTCGTCGACGGTGCTGCGGTCAAGCGGATCGGTGACGTCCCCTACGCCGTCGTCTCCGAACTCGGTGCCGAGGTCGTGTCCCATTCGAGCCTGCCGCTCGTGGCCACGCTGCGCCGGGAGGGGCTCGGCCGGGCCCCGTTCGGGATGACCCAGATCGACGAGGGTGCGCTGTGCACCACGATGCTCGATCTGTACCAGAACGAGGGCATCATCGCCGAGCCCGCCGGCGCCCTGTCCGTCGCTGCCCTCGAGTCGATCTCGGTGCAGCCCGGAGCGAACGTGGTGTGCCTGGTGTCGGGCGGCAACAACGACGTCTCACGCTACGGCGAGATCATCGAGCGGTCGCTCGTCCACCGCGGGCTCAAACACTATTTCCTCGTGGACTTCCCCCAGGAGCCCGGCGCACTGCGCCGGTTCCTGGACGAGGTCCTCGGACCGGACGACGACATCACCCTGTTCGAGTACGTCAAGCGCAACAACCGGGAGACCGGCGCTGCCCTCGTCGGTATCGAACTGGGTGCCGCGGAAGACCTTTCGGCCCTTCTCAATCGCATGGACGCGTCGCCGATCGACGCGCAGCGACTCGAGCCGGGGTCGCCGGCCTACCGTTATCTCACCTAGTCGGAGCCGCTACCAGGGTGAGCACACCAGCCACGGGCCGAACCAGAAGCAGTCGGGACGCCACGGATTGTCCCAACGGCGGTCCCAGTCCCTGTTGTGGTGCTTGCCGTGGTCGCGATCCTTCCAGTGATCGTTGTCGTGGTGCTTGTCGTAGCCGCGGTGGTCGTGGTTGACGGCGACGACGCCAGGGGAGGTGTCGACCACCGGTGACGCCGATGCAACCCCCGCAGGGGCGAGGACGAGGGCGGTGCTGAGGAATACGCTCGCCAGAATCTTCTTGGGTTTCATGGTGATTCACCTCGAGAATTCGACGGTACTTGAGACGGTACTCGCCCACTCGTGGCATAATCAACGACTTTTTCGCCTGACGAACGTTATCGGCGTGGCGTCTCGGGAGCCTCCAGGATCGCGAAGGACCAACCCGGGATCAGCACTGCGGACTCGGTGCGGTTGACCACCGGTTCGTCCCACCAGAGCAGCGGCCTCCCGCCGACCGGCACGGTGACGGGGTCGGGTCCGAGATTGCACGCCACGCGCAGCGCACCGCGGTGCACGACGAGCCATTTCTCGTCCTCGTCGTACGTCACGTGCACGTGCTCGAGCCAGGGATCGGTGAGCTCGGCGCGGTCCCGTCGGAGCGCGATGAGCGCGCGGTAGCACTCCAGCAACCGGGCGTGCCCGTCCTCGTCGCGTTCGTCCCAGCGGAGCTTCGAGCCGGTGAAGGTCTCCGGAGCCTGCGGGTCGGGTACGTCGGCCGCGTCCCAGCCGTGTTCGGCGAACTCGCGCCGGCGACCCTCGACGACGGCGGCGGCGAGTTCCGGTTCGGGATGCGACGTGAAGTACCGGAAGGGGGTGCTCGCACCCCACTCCTCGCCCATGAACAACATCGGCGTGAACGGGGAGGTGAGCACGAGGGCGGCCTTGAGTGCGAGCTGACCGGGTTCGAGATAGGCACCCGGCCGGTCGCCGAGCGCCCGGTTGCCGACCTGATCGTGCGTGCAGGTGTAGGCGACCAGACCGCTCGCGGGTGTGCGCCGGGTGTCGAGCGGGCGCCCGTGGACCCGGCCTCGGAAACTCGAGTACGTCCCGGCGTGGAAGAAACCGTGCCCGAGCGTGGACGCGAGGCAGTCCAGGGAACCGAAGTCGCCGTAGTAGCCCTGCCGTTCACCGGACACCGCCGCGTGGATCGCGTGGTGGACGTCGTCGGCCCACTGTGCGTGCAGTCCGTATCCACCGCCGGGCCGGGGAGTGATCAGCTTCGGATCGTTGAGGTCCGATTCGGCGATCAACGACAGGGGGCGACCGAGATGGGCGGACAAGCGGAACGTCTCGACCGACATCTCCTCGAGGAGGTGGGTGGCGGTGTGGTCGATGAGCGCGTGCACGGCGTCGAGCCTGAGCGCGTCGATGTGGAACTCACGGAACCAGCGCAGCGCGTTGTCGAGGATGTACCGGCGTACCTCCCCGGATCCGGGGCCGTCGAGGTTGATGTTGTCGCCCCAGATGCCCGGCGCTGCGGAGAGATAGGGGCCGAAGCGCCCGAGATAGTTCCCCGACGGACCGAGGTGGTTGTAGACGACGTCGAGCGCCACTGCGAGGCCGCGCGCGTGGGCGGCGTCGACGAAACGCTGCAGGGAGTCGGGGCCGCCGTAGGGTTCGTGCACCGCGTACCAGAGCACGCCGTCGTAGCCCCATCCGTGGGTGCCGTTGAACGCGTTGAGCGGCATGAGTTCGACGAACTCGACGCCGAGGTCCACGAGTTCGTCGAGACGCTCGATCGCCGAGTCCAGAGTGCCCTCGGGGGTGAAGGTCCCCACGTGCATCTCGTAGACGATGCTTCCCGTCAGCTGCCGGCCGGTCCAGCCGTGGTCGGTCCACTTCGACTCGTCGAGCACGTGCAGCTGCGACGGCTCGTGCACGCCCTCCGGCTGGCGCGGCGACCGGGGATCGGGAAGGACCGTCCCGGTGTCGTCGTCGAGCACGAAGCCGTATCGGGTGTCGGGAGCGACCTCGACGGTGGTGCGCCACCAACCGTCGCCGTCGCGTTGCATGTCGTGGAGCCGTCCGTCGGCGAACAGCCGGACGGACGACGGGATCGGAGCCCAGACCTCGAAGGTGTGCACTCGACCAGCATGCCGTGTCGACGGCGCCGGTGCAGGGGATGGCGCCGACCGGCGGCCCACCTGCCGCGCGTCAATTTTGTTGCAGCTGCTGTGCACTCGATACTGGGGGAGTGAACCCGAATCCCGAGCGAGCCCGCCGACGGTACACCTCACCGTTGCGGGAGGAAGCGGCCCGCCGAACCCGCGAGACGATCCGCGACGCCGCGGCGCGACTGTTCGTTCGCGACGGCTACGTCAGCACCACCGTCAAGAACATCGCGGACGAAGCGGGCGTCGCGGTGCGGACGGTGTTCACCGCCTTCCCCGGCGGCAAGGCGGAGATCTTCCGCGAGGCGCTCGATCACGCGGTGGCCGGCGACGGTGATCCGCGCGCGGCCGCGGCGGCGGATCCGGAACCGTCCCACGGCAGCGGCGCGGTCTCGCACGTCGATCTGGTGGTCGAGCAGATGGTCCGCTACGGCACCGCGATGCTCGAACGCGCGGGCGGGTTGCTCATGACCTCCGTGGAATCATCGGGGGCCGATCCCGACATGCGTCGTTTCGCCGCGGACGACGCGAAGGCGACGGCCGAGAACGCCCGCACCCTCGCGGAAGGACTCGAACACGCCGGCTGGCTGCGCGAGGACGTCACCGTCGAGCACGCGGCCGATGTCCTGTTCACCCTGAGTTCCCCACAGGTGCACGCGCTGCTGAGGCGAGACCGCGGATGGGACGTCGACCAGTACCGTCAGTGGCTCTCGGGAACGCTGCGCGCGACGCTCTTGCGGCAACCTGCACCGTGACCGATTCGGCTCAGTCGTCGCCGCGGTCGTCGAGGTAGAGCCACTCGCCGTCCTCCCGCACGAACCGACTGTGCTCGCGCATCGAGTCGGGCACCCCGTCCGCTGTCCAGTGTGCGCGGAAGTCCACCGTGCCGGTGGTGTGCAGGAATCCTCCTCCGGTGGTGTGCAGCACCTCGAGACCGGTCCAGCGTTGATCGGGGTCGAACTCGATCGAGCGCGGACGCGTGGACGGGTGCCAGGTGCGCAGCAGGTGCGCCGCATCGCGCGTCGCGAATGCCGTGTACCGCGAACGCATCAGCCGTTCGGCGGTGGGCGCGCTCGCACCGGCCAGCAGCGGCCCGCAGCATTCGGACAGGGGAACGCCGCGACCGCACGGGCACGGGGAGTCCGGGCGGGTGTCGGTGCTGCGGTCGGCTCTGCTCATGGCCACAGTGTCCCCCGAGGGGCTCGGTCGGCCGACCGCGGGGCGGTGGCTGTGGGAGCGGACGATCACCGAGTGCGAATGATGTTCTCGGACCGCGCGCTCCGGAGCGCTCCATGATGCAGAATGCCGAACATGAATGCGCAGCGCTATGTCGGGGTCGTGGGGCCGGGTGAAGCCACGCCCGAACAGCGACGCCTCGCCCGCCAGGTTGGGGGACTCCTCGCCGGACGCCGGGCCGTCGTGGTCACCGGCGGTCTTGGTGGGGTGATGGCGGCAGCCTGCCGTGGCGCTGTGGAAGCCGGTGGGACGACCCTCGGCCTGCTGCCCGGAGACGACCGTGCCGAGGGCAATCCCTATCTGACGGTGGCCGTTCCCACGGGCCTCGGAGAGATGCGCAACGCGTTGCTCGTGCGCAGCAGTGACGCGCTGATCGCGGTGGGTGGAAGCTGGGGCACGATGAGCGAGATCGCGCTCGCGGTCCGCATCGGTGTCCCGGTCATCTCGATCGGGGGCTGGCGGATGCCCGCAGCGGGAGTGCTCGACGTCGAATCGCCCGCCGAGGCCGTCGAGTGCCTGCACGCGCTGTTGTGGCGCAAGGACCCGGTGTGAGCCGACCGTGACACGACAGTAGGCAGGACACAGCAGACATGACGATGCCCGCCGATCCGGATCGGCGGGCATCGTCTTGGTGGGCTCCTGTGGAGCAGGCTCTACGAGCCGGAGTTGGCGAGCTCGTAGCGGCGGCGGTACTCCTCCTTGGACGTCTCGCTGATGTCGACGTCGCCGGCGCGGGCGCGCAGGGCGCCGACGGTGGCCTCCTCACGCGGGATGTGCTCGAAAGGATCCCAGTCGAAGAACTTCGCGGCGTTGGCGAAGGTGATCTTGTCGATCTCCTCGTCCGTGCACTCGCACGCGTCGAGTTCCTCCTTGAGCATCTCGGGGGAGTTCGGCCACGTCGAGTCGGAGTGGGGGTAGTCGCATTCCCACGCGATGGTGTCGACGCCGAGCCGGTGACGGTTGTTCAGTCCGCTCGGTTCGGTGATGTAGCAGGCGAGGAAGTTCTTGCGCCACACGTCCGTCGGAGTCATTCCCTTGGGGAGGAAGCTGGTGCCGGTCCACGACTGGTTGACGATGTGGCGGTCGAGGCGGTCGAGCCACGGCGCGACCCAGCCGACACCGCCTTCGCTCATCGCGACCTTCAGATCGGGGAACTTCTGGAAGGCGCCACTGAGCATGATGTCGGTGGCCGCGATGGTCGAGATGAGCGGCGTGAGGATCATCATGTCGTCGATGTTGAAACCGGCCGGGCGCTTGACGAGGTTGATACCGCCGCCGATGTGCAGGGACAACACGATGTTGTGCTCGACGCATGCCTCGAAGATCGGATCCCAGTGCCCGGACTTGAAGTCGGGATAACCCTCGCCGACGCCGTAGGGCGTCTCCGGGATGCTGATCGACCGGCATCCCATGGCGGCGATGCGCTCGATCTCCTTCACCGATTCTTCGGCATCGTAGAACGGGATGATGCCGATGGGAATGAACCGGCCCGGGTGGGCGTCCGGGACCTCGCCGACGACCCAGTCGTTGAACGCTTTCAGTGCGGCGAGGGAGAGCTTCTTGTCGGGCAGGCTCGCCAGGTGGGTGCCCGCGAAGCCGGGGAAGGTGGCGAACAGGGTCGCGGCGAGGGTTCCGTTGGCGTCCATGTCGCGCACGCGCAGGTCCATGTCGTAGACACCCGGTCGCATCTCGGCGTAGCCGGTGGGGTCCATGCCCCATTCGTGCTTGGGCCACGAGACGACGGCGTTGAGGCCGGAGCTGCCGACGACGGTGCCCTGGAACTGCCAGGCCTGCACATTGGGGTTGCGGGGATGGGCGGTGAGTTTGGGAGCCTGGTCCATCAGGCTCTTGGGGAAGTGCTTCTCGAAGATGTCCGCGGGTTCGACGACGTGGTCGTCGATGCTGATCATCACCATGTCTTCGGTCTTCATCGAATCCTCTCCCTGACTGCGCAAAGTCCTGCCGGCGTCGGCGCTCGCGATGAGAACTAGATTTCCGTATCCGAGAACATAAATCAAGGAGTGCTGCGTATCGGGTGGATTTCGTGGGCGAAGGTGTCGGATCCATCCCTCACTGGGGTCGGAATCTGGTCGGAAATCGGCGCATTGTCGCACGATTCGTCGAAGTCCGGAGCGCTGTCGGAACCTTCGATCGCGAGAATGTAATTCTCGACTTCGCGATCGACTGCGCCGAGGAGTGATCGGATGTCCGTCTCGACAGGTGTCCCGGGGTGATTCGATGATCGCAAATGACAAGAATGCTTGACACAAAATGACAAGCAGAGTTTACTTCTGGCCGTGACCGACACACCGAGGAGCAACAGGGTCCGTGAATTCCGCAAACGAGCGGGACTCACCCAGGCCGCGCTCGGCGACGCGGTCGGCGTCAGCAGACAGAGCATCGTCTCGACCGAGAAGGGCGACTACGCGCCCAGCGTCTACCTCGCCCTTCGTCTCGCCCTCAGACTCGACACCACGGTCGAGGAACTGTTCCCGCTCACCACGAAGGAGTCCTCATGACCGTCTTCCTGAAAACCGCGCGCTTCATCGGCGATCTCGACGACGAGTTCTACCGCGACGAGCGTCAGCGCGACGTGTGGAACGAAGCCTCGGCGGTGGGATTCCAGTTGTCCCAATGGATCGCGCTGGTCGCAGCGGCGCTGCTTCCGTGGCTCGCCGGCCGCCCCGGGGCGTGGACGGCACTGGGCATCCTCGTGGCCTGGTTCGTCGTGTCGATCGTGACCCAGTTGTACGCGCGGCAACGTGACGTCGACCTGTACGCCACCGCGAAACTGTGGCGACCCCGCAGTGCCGCCGCCGCCGCGCTCTATCTCGTCGGCGTCGCCGGCATCTTCCTCCGCCTGCGCTACGAGAACCATCCTTTCGAGAACGACGCCGCGACCTGGGCGGGGCGTGTCGCCGGCGCGGCGGTCGTCATCGTCCTCGCAGGACTGGTTCTCGCCTGGAGTCGGCGACGCACCCAGCGCCGGCTCGACGCGGAGGAAGCGCTCGACGCGCTCGAGGACTAACGCGCGCGGATGAGTGCTGCGATCGGCTGCGAGTCGAGCAGATCGGCGACCCGCACCCGACCGGCGAAAGAGCGTCCGGTCAGGGCATCCGACCAGTCGCCGTCCGGCAGGTCGACGGTGGTGTCCTTCCAGCCCGAGCGCGACAGCGCCACGGTGCGGCGGGAGGTCACCGCGAGTACGTCGAGATCGTCCGGCGCCGGACCGCGGCCGAACGCGAGCAGATGGTCGGCGGCCGGGCCGGTGGCGAGGACCGGAACGTACGCGCCACCGACGAAGCTCGCCGGTCGTTCGCGGCGCAACCGGAGCGCGGTGCGCACGATCGTGAACTTCGCCGGCGCCGAATCAGGGGCGTCGAGCAGCCGCCGTCGGGCGTCGAAATCCACCGGCCGCCGGTTGTCCGGATCGACGAGCGAGTCGTCCCACAGTTCGGTGCCCTGATAGACGTCGGGAACGCCCGGGCCCAGCAGTTGCAACAGTTTCTGGCCGCACGAGACGGCCGCGACGTGCGGTTCGACCTCGGTGACGAAGGCGGTGAGCTCACCCGCGACCGGCCCGTCGAAGACCGCATCCAGCCAGCGGTCCACCGCGGTCTCGAATTCCTCGTCGACCTCGGTCCACGTGGTGCGGGTTCCGTTCTCGCGCAGCGCCTTCTGTGCGTAGGCATGTACCCGTTCGCGCAGTTCGTCGGTCACCACTCCGTCGAGCGGCCAGACTCCGAACAGGGTCTGCCACAGGAACAGTCCGATCGCCGGATCCGGTGCGGGTGCCGACTCGTTCCACGACCCGAGCCGACGGGACCACTCGTCGGCGACCTGCGAGAGCACACCGATCCGCGCCCGGACATCCTCGCTACGTTTGGTGTCGTGGGTCGACAGGGTGGTCATCGCCCGCGGCCAGTGCCGTGCCCGCTGGGTCCAGGCGAGGTGGAACTCGGCCGGGGTGGCCGAGAAACGGCCGGGTTGCCCGCCCACCTCCTGCAGCGAGATCAGCCGCGCCGCCCGATAGAACAGGCAGTCCTCGACCGCCTTGGCGGTCGCCGCGCCGCAGACCTGGCCGAAGCGGGACGCGGCCTCACCGCCGAGAGCCATCGCCCGGGCGAACACCGCGAGGGCGGGATCGAGTGCGGGTTGCGTCCGCGCGAGGTCGCCGACGATGCGCGGCACCAGGGTCGCGAGCGGCGCGTAATCGGCGCGGTAGACGGGAAGCTGTGCGGCGACGGCGATCACGGCCTCGCGCAGCGCCGCGTCGTCGCATCCGGTGTCGCCGGTCTCGCGTCGGATCGCCCGCACGAGGCGGCGCACCTCCGGCGCGAGCCCGCTGCCGAGCACCGCTCGTTTGAGATCGTGTTCGCGGGCGTGCAGCCACGGCGCGTCGCCCTCGGCGCCGGTGAACCTGCGCGACAGGGCGTTCAGCTCCGTCTCGCCGGCCGGATCGACGAACACCGTCGACAGTTCGCCGAGTGCGTCGTAGCCGGTGGTGCCGTCCACCGGCAGCGTCGCATCCAGCGGTTCGGCGTCGCCGAGGATCTTCTCGATCACGAGCCACCGCTCGGGGCCGATCACCTCACGCAGGCGCGCGAGATAGCCGGACGGATCGGCGAGACCGTCCGGATGGTCGACGCGGATCCCGTCGACCAGGTCGTCGGCGATCCACGACGCGACCTGCTCGTGCGTCGCGTCGAACACCGCGGGATCCTCCACCCGCACCGCGGCGAGATCGTCGACGGTGAAGAAGCGGCGGTATCCGATCAACCCCGAGTTCCACGCCACGAGCCGGTAGGCCTGCCGCGCGTGGACCTCCTCACCGGTGCCCTCGTCGGTCCCGGGAGCGATCGGGAATCGCTTGTCGTAGTAGGCGAGCATCGGCTCGTCGCCGGAGCGGTCGACGGTCAGCTCCTGCACCGCGTCGTCCGATCCGAGCACCGGCAGAGCGATCCGACCGTCCACACCGTTGTCGCCGGCGAGGTCGAGATCGAAGAACGACGCGTAGCGCGACCCGGAGCCGTGCTTCAGGACGTCCCACCACCACGCGTTCTGACGTGGGTCGGCCACCCCGACATGGTTGGGGACGATGTCGACGACCAGCCCCATGCCCCGTGCGCGTGCCTCCCGCGACAACCGTTCCAGACCCTCGCGTCCCCCGAGCGACTCGGAGACCGTGCCGGGATCGACCACGTCGTATCCGTGGGTGGACCCGATCGTCGCGCTGAGGACGGGGGAGAGGTAGACGTGCGAGACACCCAGGGCGTCGAGATAGTCGAGCAGGGCGACGGCGTCGGCGAAGGTGCACTCGTCGCCGCGCATCTGGAGTCGGTAGGTGGACAACACCGGCGCAGTATTCCCCGCGCCGGCGCCGCTCACACCTCCCGACTCCGCACCGCCGGTCGTCACCGGGTCTTCCGGAGTACCAGCACCGAGCGCGCTTGCACCCGGACCGGTTTACCGGCGACGACGGTCTCCTCGCGCAGACCGTCGGGAACGTCGGTGTCGAGCGCGACCGTCCACTCCTCGGCGTGCGGGCCGTCGGGGGTGACGAACTCGATCGGTTCGTGATGGGCGTTGAAGCACATCAGGAACGAGTCGTCGACGACGCGCTGCCCCCGCTGATCGGGTTCGGGGATGCCCTCACCGTTGAGGAAGACCGCGAGCGACTTGCCGAAACCGCTGTCCCAGTCCTCGGGCATCATCTCGTCGCCGGCCGGTGTGCGCCACGCGATGTCGCGGGACTGATCGCCACTGCGGATGGGTCGGCCCTCGAAGAACCTGCGACGCCGGAAGACCGGATGCTCGGTGCGCAGCGCGATCACGTTGCGGGTGAACGCGACCAGGTCGGCGTTGGACTCGGCGAGCGACCAGTCCACCCACGACAGTTCGTTGTCCTGGCAGTACACATTGTTGTTGCCCTGCTGGGTGCGACCGAACTCGTCGCCGTGAGCGAGCATCGGCGTGCCCTGCGACAGGATCAGCGTCGCGAGCATGTTGCGCTGCTGGCGCCCGCGCAGCGCGAGGACCTCGGGATCGTCCGTGGGGCCTTCCACCCCACAGTTCCACGACCGGTTGTGCGACTCGCCGTCGCGATTGTCCTCGCCGTTGGCGTCGTTGTGCTTCTCGTTGTACGACACCAGATCCGCGAGGGTGAACCCGTCGTGGGCGGTGACGAAGTTGACCGACGCGCCGGGACGGCGACCGGTGTCCTCGTACAGATCCGACGAGCCGGTCAGGCGCGACGCGAACTCGCCGAGGGTGGCCGGTTCGCCGCGCCAGTAGTCGCGGACCGTGTCGCGGTACTTGCCGTTCCACTCCGTCCACTGACCGGGGAAGTTGCCGACCTGGTAGCCGCCCTCACCGACGTCCCACGGCTCGGCGATGAGCTTGACCTGCGAGACCACCGGGTCCTGCTGGACGAGATCGAAGAAGGCCGACAGCCGGTCGACGTCGTGCAGCTCGCGCGCCAGGGTCGACGCGAGATCGAACCGGAAGCCGTCGACGTGCATCTCGGTCACCCAGTAGCGCAGCGAGTCCATGATCAGCTGCAGGGTGTGCGGGTGACGGGCGTTGAGGCTGTTGCCCGTTCCCGTGTAGTCCATGTAGTAGGCCTTGTCGTCGTCGACGAGGCGGTAGTAGGCGGCGTTGTCGATGCCGCGGAAGCAGATGGTGGGACCGAGATGGTTCCCCTCGGCGGTGTGGTTGTAGACCACGTCGAGGATCACCTCGATGCCCGCCTCGTGGAAGGCCCGCACCATCGCCTTGAACTCGGCGACCACGGCGCTCGGCTTGGTCGACGACGAGTACTCGGCGTGCGGCGCGAAGAACCCGAAGGTGTTGTATCCCCAGTAGTTCCGCAGTCCCTGGTCGATCAGCACCTGGTCGTGCATGAACTGGTGCACGGGCATCAGCTCGATCGCGGTGACGCCGAGATCGAGGAGATGGTCGATGATCGCCGGGTGCGCGAGACCGGCGTAGGTGCCCCGCATGTGTTCGGGGACGTCCGGATGCGTCGCCGTCATGCCCTTGACGTGGGCCTCGTAGATGACCGT
The DNA here is from genome assembly GCF_002215235.1 of Rhodococcus sp. BUPNP1. Taxonomy (NCBI): domain Bacteria; kingdom Bacillati; phylum Actinomycetota; class Actinomycetes; order Mycobacteriales; family Nocardiaceae; genus Rhodococcus; species Rhodococcus sp. BUPNP1. The sequence goes on along the minus strand of NZ_NERM01000013.1, from coordinate 122,602 downwards.
CTCGTTGTAGGGGCGACGGGGATGGCGATCCGTCGCCCAATCGAAGAACGGGTTGATCACCACGGTCGTCATGGTGTGCCCCAGCGAATCCAGGCCGGGCAACTCCGCGGCGGCGTCGGAGGTCTGCCCCGTCGCGATCGCCTCGGGCTCGGCATCGTCGGTGGACGCGGCGTCGCCGGTGTCGGTGTCCTCGGTGCCGGCGGTGTCGTCCGTGTTCTCGTCCGCGGCGCTGTCGGCCTCGGGCTCGGCGCCGGGCAGCGGGTACGAGAACAGCGACGGGTCGCCGTCGAACGACCCGTCGAACGCCTTCCCGTACGGGTCGAGGAGCAGCTTGCTCGGATCGCACCGGTGACCGTTCTCCGGATCGAACGGACCGTGCACGCGGTAACCGTAACGCTGACCGGGGGAGACCGTCGGAAGGTAGGCGTGCCAGACGTAACCGTCCACCTCCTCGAGCGGGATGCGGGTCTCGCTCCCGTCGCGGGAGATGAGGCACAGCTCGACCTTCTCGGCGATCTCGGAGAACAGTGCGAAATTCGTGCCCGCCCCGTCGTAGGTCGCGCCGAGGGGATACGGGGATCCCGGCCACACTTCCAGGGTCTCGGGCATCTCGTCGCTAGCGCTCGCTTCGATGGGCTCCATGCACGCCAACAGTAGTCTTCCGGCGCTCGCGGCACCGGATGAGCGCGTCACCACCAACCGGTGGCGGGACCGAGTTGTCGGCCGAGCTCGGGCGTCAGCGTCCGGACGTAGGTCGTGGTGAGGTGGTTCTCGTCACGGTAGATGAGGATGTTTCCCTCCACCGCCCGGCACAGATCCTGCCGGCAGAACTTGTCGGACAGGTCGAGCAGCGACACGGTGGGCAGGTGCGCGGATGCGGCGACGGCCGGGTCGATCGGGTCCAGCGCCTCCTCGCGCGGCACCCCGCACGTTTCCGCGGTGCCGCCCCCCGCGAGGCAGTCCGCGGCCCGATAGGCGAGATCGCCGCGGAACAACCACGGGTTGTCGCGGATCGCCACCACCGGGATGCCGTAGTCGGCGAGCGTCTCCCACAGATCGACGTACCAGAACGGAACGAAGTCGCCCGGTCCCTCGCCCTGGTCCTTGGTGCGCGTCGACGTGGTGAACACGTAGTCGGGCGGATCTGCGCGCAGTTCCGCGAGCACGGCGGTCGACCACGTGTCGCACTCGACCGTCGGGGACTCCTCGACGAGCGGGGCGAGGGGATCGGAGAGCGGGCACCCGACCTTGAGATAGGTGTCGAGGCGGAAACCGTGTTCGATGCCGAGCGCGTCGAGCGCGGCGAGCCAGTGCTCCGAGTGCGACCCCCCGACGATCACCATGCGTCGCGTCGCGAGCGGGTCGCCGTAGGTACAGGTCAACGGTGTGCGATTGGTGTGCTGGGCGATGCAGTTGTCGAGCGTCGCGGGAGGCAGGTCGCGATGGGCGACGAGCAGCGGCGGTTGCACCGGTTGCGGCTCGGTGGAGACTGCGGGATCGAACACCGCAGCGCCGGGATACAGCTCCGTCGGTAGGGCGGTGACGCCTTCGAGGGTCTCCGTCGAACGGTCGACGTGGGTGTGCCAGAGGTTCGCGGCCCCGACGAGAGCGACGGCCAGGACCGTCACGAGACCCACGAGCGCGGTGCGGGACGGCCGAGGGGGTTCGACGCGGCGGATGGGGTCCTCGAACCACCGGGTCGACGCCTCGGCGAGCAGCAGCGACAGGGCGATCACGACGAGTCCGCCCACCAGGCCGACGGACGGGTGCCCGCGCACGATCAGGTAACCGATGAGGATCGGCCAGTGCCAGAGGTACAGCGCGTAGGCGATCGCCCCGAGGCGCACCATGGGCGCGGATGCCAGCAGTCGCGCCGACGGCGTGTCGTGCTCGGCGCCGGAGTCCGAACCAGGGCCGGAGCCGGAGCGGATGCCCGCGACGACGAGCGCCATCGCCGCCCCGACGGGGACGAGTGCCCACGGCCCGGGGAAGAGGGCGTTGCCGTCGAGGACGAAGCCGCACGCGAGCAGCACCGCGAGTCCGAGCGCACCGAGCACGATCCGCAGCGCGCGCGGAACCCGCAACCACGGCGACAGGCACATCAGCAGTCCGCCGAGGGTCAGCTCCCAGGCACGGGCGGCACTGTCGTAGTACAGCCACGACTGTGGCCGGTCGGCGAGCACCGCGTACGCCAGCGACGCCGCGGTGAGGACGGCCAGCAGCACCGTCAGGGGCAGGCGGACCGGCACCGACATCCGGCGCAGCAGCCACGCGGAGCCGAACACCACCACGAGCGCTGCGATGTAGAACTGGCCCTGCACGGCGATCGACCACAGGTGCTGGAGCGGGCTGACCATCGGATCCGCGGCCAGATAGTCGCTCGCCGTGCGGGCGAGGTACCAGTTCTGGAAGAAGAGCAGTGACGCCCCGGTCTGGTCGGCCACGTCGAGCCACCGCGTGAACGGCCGCAGCACCACCGTGGCGGCCGCGACGGCGGTGAGCACGACGACGAGCGGAGGCAGCAGACGACGGCCGATCCGCCGCAGGACGGGACGCGGATCGAGCGGGGCCGAGGAGTCGGCCGTCCTCAGGAGCGTGCCCACGAAGAAGAAGCCGGAGAGCGCCAGGAAGACGTCGACACCACCGGAGACGCGACCGAACCAGACGTGGAAGATCACCACGAGCGCGATCGCGAGACCGCGCAGTCCGTCGATGTCGGCACGGCGCGCGGGGCGCGTGCCTGTCGTCCGCGCACCACTCTCGAGTTCCGGTCCCGAGGTGTGGACGGACATGTGACGGATACCCCCGGTGTCTAACGTGTGCGGCTGTGCTGCGAACCGGGCGACGAGCGCACCGGCCGATTGCCGTGAGCGTCGTTCACGGCAACTCGGGCAGACTACGCGGCTGCGGGCGGCGACTTCCAACCGCCTACAGTCTGGGCGTGGGCAATTCTCCTCTCCCGGTCGAGCGGATCCGCACCCTCGACGCTCGGCACCTCTGGCACCCCTACGGCGCGTTTCCGGCGACCACCGAATCGTTGGTGGTCGACCGTGCCCACGGTACCCGGATCGTCCTCGCCGACGGTCGTGAGCTGGTCGACGGCATGAGTTCGTGGTGGGCCGCGGTGCACGGATACGGGCATCCCGTCCTCGACGCGGCGGTCCGCGATCAGTTGGACCGGATGAGCCACGTGATGTTCGGAGGCCTCACGCACGAGCCGGCCGCGCGTCTCGCGGAACTGCTCGTCGACATCACCCCCGACGGTCTCGACACGGTCTTCCTCGCCGACTCGGGTTCGGTGTCGGTGGAGGTGGCCGTGAAGATGGCGGTGCAGTACCAGCGTGCCGTCGGTAGACCGGGACGGCGTCGCCTGCTCACCTGGCGCGGCGGCTACCACGGCGACACCTTCGCCCCGATGAGCGTGTGCGACCCGGAGGGCGGCATGCACGCGCTGTGGACCGACATGCTCGCGCGACAGGTCTTCGCCCCCGCCCCACCGGCCCGTTTCGATCCCGACTACGTCGCGCAGTTCGAAGCGGTCCTGCTCGAGCACGTCGACGAGCTCGCCGCGATCGTCGTCGAGCCGGTCGTCCAGGGTGCCGGCGGCATGCGCTTCCACGACCCGCGGTATCTACGCGAGCTGCGCAGGATGTGCGACGAGCACGGACTGGTACTGATCTTCGACGAGATCGCGACAGGTTTCGGGCGCACCGGCGAACTCTTCGCCGCCGACCACGCGCAGGTGAGCCCGGACGTGATGTGCGTGGGCAAGGCACTCACCGGCGGATACATGACCCTCGCGGCGACACTGTGCACGCGGGCCGTCGCCGAGGCGATCAGCGCGGGGGAGGGCGGCGGTGTGATGCACGGCCCGACCTTCATGGGCAACCCGCTCGCATGCGCCGTCGCCGTCGCGGCGGTCGAACTGCTGCTCTCCCGCGACTGGCGAGCCGAGGTGGCGGCCGTGAATGCGGGACTGACGGAGGGACTCGCGCCGGCCCGCGAGTTGCCGGGGGTCGCGGACGTCCGCGTCCTCGGAGGCATCGGCGTGATCGAACTCGCCGATCCGGTGGACATGCGCGCGACGACCGACGCCGCCGTGGCGGCCGGGGTGTGGCTGCGGCCGTTCCGCAATCTCGTCTACGCGATGCCGCCCTACATCTGCTCGGCCGACGATCTCGCGGCGATCACCTCGGGGATGATCGCCGCCGTCGGCGCGAATACCCGGTGACCGAAGGGGTCAGCGGACGGCGGTGAGGAACTCCGCGATCGCGTCGGCCACCGCCGTCGGGGTGGTGACGTGCGCGAAGTGCTCGTGCCCCGCGAACTCGACCAGCCGGGTGTCGGGCATGACGGCCCGCAGGGCCTCGGTGGCCACGACGTGGTGCTGCGCGGTCCGCGAGCCCTGCAGGAACAGGGTCGGGGTCGTGACCGAGGCGTACCCCGTGACGTCCGGCCCGTGACCGTCGATGACGCGCAGTTCGCGCACCCAGGTGGGTGCCAGTTCGGCCATCCGGGACCAGATCGGGGTTCCGCGTAGCCGATCGACCCCCGCGGCGGGGACGCGGAGGATGTCGATCATGGCGATGGTGAGCGCGCGGTCGAGGTCCCCGGCGTCCACTGCTGCCGCATACGGTGCGAGGGCGGCTCCGGCGAGCGGCCCGGCGACCGGCACCGGCGGTTCGTAGAGGACGAGTCCGGGCACGTCGACTCCCGAGGCGACCGCCGCGAGGGCGCACAGTGCGCCGTAGGAGTGCCCGACGAGCGAGGCGTCCGGTCCGGCGGCGTCGAGAACCGCGGCGATGTCGGCGATCTCGGTGTCGATCGAGTACGCGTCGGCGTCGCCGCTGAGCCCGCGCCCGCGCCGGTCCACGAGGTGGACGGTGAAGCGGTCCGCCAGGGCGGAGGCCACGCGCGACCATTCGTCCCCGGTCGCGATGCTGCCGTGCACGACGACGAGACCCGGTCCCTGCCCGAGCCTGCGGAATCCGATCGTCGTTCCGTCCCGGGACTCGATGTGGACGACCATGTCACCTGCTTTTCGTCGGGGTCTGCCGGACCGTCCGAGCCTACGACCCGAGCCGACCGACATGGCGACTTGAACGGTGTTCAAGTATGGTCACCGCTCATGACCGCACATCCCGCCCTGGCGTGGCTCGACGACACCGCGGCGGCGCGACGCGCAGCGGGTCTGCACCGCGACCCCGTCGTCCGCACCCCCGGCTCGACCGTCGTCGACCTCGCCTCCAACGACTATCTCGGCCTGACCCGCCATCCCGAGGTCCTCGCGGGAGCCACCGCTGCCCTGCGGCGATGGGGAGCCGGCGCCACCGGATCGCGGCTGGTCACCGGCACCACCGCCGAACACGAACTCCTCGAACGCGAACTCGCCGACTTCGTCGGGGCCGACAGCGGCCTGGTGTTCTCGAGCGGATACGCCGCGAACCTCGGTGCCGTCGCCGCCCTGGGTGGCAAGGACGCACTGCTCGTCTCGGACGCCGGCGGTCACGCCTCGCTCGTCGATGCGTGCCGGCTGTCCCGCTCGAGGATCGTCGTCACCCCGCACAACGACGTCGACGCGGTCGCGCACGCCCTCGCGACCCGCACCGAGGCCCGCGCGCTCGTCCTGACCGACTCGGTGTTCAGTACCGACGGCGACCTCGCGCCGCTGCGGGAACTGCATCGCGTCTGCCGAGCGCACGGCGCGTTGCTCCTCGTCGACGAGGCCCACGGAGTGGGGGTCCGCGGCGCGGGGGGCCGCGGACTCGTCCACGAAGTGGGTCTCGCCGGCGAGCCCGATGTGGTCGTCACCGCGACGCTGTCGAAATCCCTTGCCTCCCAGGGCGGAGCCGTCCTCGCCGACGGGCGTGTACGGGAACATCTCGTGGACACCGCCCGCACCTTCATCTTCGACACCGGACTCGCCCCGGCCGCCGTCGGTGCCGCCCGGGGTGCGTTGAAGGTGCTGCGCGCCGAACCCGCCCGTGCCGCTGCAGTGCTCGAGCAGGCCGCGCACCTCGCTCGTCTCACGGGCGTCGAGGTGCCGCCGTCCGCTGTGGTGTCGGTGATCCTCGGCGACCCGCACGTCGCCGCCGACGCAGCGGCGAAGTGCCGCGACCGCGGCGTGCACGTCGGCTGCTTCCGGCCGCCCTCGGTTCCGGCCGGTACCTCGCGGCTGCGCCTGACGGCACGCGCGAACCTCACCGACGACGAACGCGCCCTCGTCGACGAGGTGCTCACCGACGTCCTCGCGGGAGCCCGGGCGTGAGCATCCTCGTCGTCACCGGCACGTCGACCGATGTGGGCAAGACCGTCGCGACCGCGGCACTCGCCGCGAACGCCGTGGCCGCGGGACTGCGGGTCGCGGTGTGCAAACCCGCCCAGACGGGCGTGAGGGACGACGGGCCGGGCGACCTGCAGGAGATCCGGCGACTGGCCGGGGACCGTGTCCGGCTCGTCGAACTCGCGCGGTATCCCGATCCGCTCGCACCCGACACCGCCGCGCGGCGCAGCGGACGCCCGCTGCTCACCCTCGAGGAGATCGTCGACACCGTCCGGATGCTCGACGCCGAGTACGACCTCACTTTGGTCGAAGGTGCGGGAGGTCTGCTCGTCCGGCTCGGTGCGGGCGGCTTCACCCTCGCCGACGTCGCGGCCGCGCTCGGAGCGCCGGCGGTGATCGTCGCCGCCGCGGGACTGGGCACGCTCAACCACACCGCGCTCACCGTGGCCGCGCTCCGCTCTTCAGGGGTCGAGTGTCCGGGGGTGATCATCGGATCCTGGCCTACTGCACCGGATCTGGCGGAACGGTGCAATCTCGACGACCTTCCCGACGTCACAGGCGTCCCCGTCGTGGGCAGGATCCCGGCCGGCAGCGGCGCTCTCGACGCTCGCGTCTTCGCCACCCGTGCCTCTCGGTGGTCGGATCTGCCGCTCCCGACGAAACGGCGTGCGGGCGGAGCTTCCGCTGTACTGTGATGGATGCCACACTGCAACTGGCCTGTTCCCATCGTGTCGGCCGGCGCGACATGCCGATACCCGCTACGGAAGGGACATGTCGACCGCTCGGCCCGGAGGTACTGATGTCCATCAGCGAATTGCAGGAACTTCAGCGCACCGCCGCCCACCTGCGCCAATGCCTCGGATCCCTACGATCGCGCTACGGGGACGCAGCCCCGGTGAAGAGGCTGTCGAACGACGTCGAACGTCTCGACATCGACATACGCGACTTCGCCGAACATCCTCCGCGCGAGGTCGTCAACAGTCTCGGTGAACGCATCCCGATTCCCGATACGCCGTACGACGACTCGTTGTTCCGCGGAACGGATACGGACGACGAAGGTCTCGGCGGGCTGCACGGCTCGCGGTGAGCACCTCCGAGGCGACGCCGGCGGCGCGCGGTGAGCCGGCCACCGGCGTCCGCTCCGAGGGCCGCGCACGGATCACCGCGCGGACGCTGCGGATCGACCGCTGGTGGCAGACACCCGCACTCACCGTCCTCGGTCTCGGTGTGTTCGTGGTGTACGCGACGATCCGCTCGTTCGTGCGCAGCGCCTACTACGTCGAGGACTACCACTACCTGACGCCGTTCTACTCGCCGTGCGTGAGCGCGTCCTGCGTGGACGGCGCCCGCCATTTCGGCACGTGGGTCGGCGAACTCCCGATGTGGATCCCGCTCGCCTTCCTGTCGCTGCCGTTCCTCCTCGGCTTCCGGCTGACCTGCTATTACTACCGCAAGGCCTACTACCGATCGTTCTGGTTGTCGCCGCCGGCGTGCGCGGTCGCCGAACCGCACCGGCACTACACCGGCGAGACGCGGTTCCCGCTGATCCTGCAGAACTCGCACCGCTACTTCTTCTACGCCGGTTTCGTGGTGTCGCTGATCAACACCTACGACGTCATCCTGTCCTTCCACAGCCCGAGCGGATTCGGCATCGGACTCGGCAACCTGATCCTGCTCATCAACGTCGTGCTGCTCTGGGGTTACACGCTGTCGTGCCACTCGTGCCGGCACGTCACCGGCGGGCGGCTGCGGCACTTCTCGAAACACCCCGTGCGCTACCGGATCTGGACGTTCGTCTCGAAACTCAACGCCAGGCACATGCAGTTCGCGTGGATCACGCTGGGGACTCTGATCCTCACGGACTTCTACATCATGCTCGTGGCGAGCGACACCATCGCCGATCTGCGGTTCATCGGCTGACGCGCACGGCACGACACCGGCCGCACCGGAGGAGGGGGAACACGGATGGTGGATGTCGAACGGCACAAGGTCGACGTCGTCGTGATCGGAGCAGGCGGCGCCGGGCTGCGCGCGGTGATCGAGGCGCGGCAGCGCGGCTTCTCCGTTGCCGTGGTGTGCAAGTCCCTGTTCGGCAAGGCCCACACCGTGATGGCCGAAGGCGGATGCGCCGCCGCGATGGGCAACGCCAACCCCCGCGACTCCTGGCAGGTGCACTTCCAGGACACGATGCGTGGCGGCAAGTTCCTCAACAACTGGCGGATGGCCGAACTGCACGCCCGCGAGGCCCCCGACCGCGTGTGGGAGCTGGAGACCTACGGAGCACTGTTCGACCGCACCCCCGACGGACGGATCAGCCAGCGCAACTTCGGCGGCCACACCTATCCGCGACTTGCGCACGTCGGTGATCGCACCGGACTCGAACTCATCCGCACGATGCAGCAGAAGATCGTGTCGCTGCAGCAGGAGGACCACGCCCAGCACGGGGACTACGAGGCCAGGGTGCGGGTCTTCGCCGAATGCACCATCACCGAACTGCTGAAGGATGCGGAGGGACGCATCGCCGGCGCATTCGGATACTGGCGCGAGACCGGACGATTCGTGCTGTTCGAGGCGCCCGCGGTCGTCATCGCCACCGGCGGTATCGGCAAGTCGTGGAAGGTCACGTCGAACTCGTGGGAGTACACGGGCGACGGGCACGCCCTCGCTCTGCGCGCCGGCGCCACCCTCATCAACATGGAGTTCGTCCAGTTCCACCCGACGGGGATGATCTGGCCGCCGAGTGTGAAGGGCATCCTCGTCACCGAGGGTGTGCGCGGCGACGGCGGAGTGCTGAAGAACTCCGAGGGGGAGCGGTTCATGTTCTCCTACATCCCGCCGGTGTTCAAAGGCCAGTACGCGGAGACCGAGGAGGAGGCCGACCGCTGGTACGAGGACCAGGAGAACAATCGCCGCACACCCGACCTGCTCCCGCGCGACGAGGTCGCCCGCGCCATCAACTCCGAGGTCAAGGAGGGTCGGGGCACCCCGCACGGCGGAGTCTTCCTCGACATCGCCTCGCGGATGCCGGCCTCCGAGATCATGCGCCGCCTGCCGTCGATGCACCACCAGTTCAAGGAACTCGCCGACGTCGACATCACCGCCGAGGCCATGGAGGTCGGCCCGACCTGCCACTACGTGATGGGCGGCATCGAAGTCGATCCCGACACCGGCGCCGCCGCGGTCCCGGGACTGTTCGCCGCCGGGGAATGTTCCGGTGGCATGCACGGATCGAACCGGCTGGGCGGGAATTCGCTGTCCGATCTGCTGGTCTTCGGTCGCCGGGCAGGTCTCGGCGCCGCCGACTACGTGCAGGGACTCACGTCGCGGCCGACCGTCGCCGACGCCGACATCGACGCCGCCGCCCGCGCGGCGCTCTCGCCCTTCGATCCGGCCGACGCCGATCGCGCCGAGAACCCCTACACCCTGCACACCGATCTGCAGCAGGTCATGCAGGATCTCGTGGGCATCATCCGCCGCGCGGACGAGATCGAACGCGCCCTGCGCGAACTCGACACGCTGCGCACCCGGATCCGCAACGTCGCGGTGGAGGGACACCGCCAGTTCAACCCGGGCTGGCATCTCGCCCTGGACCTGCGGAACATGCTCCTCGTGTGCGAGTGCGTCGCGCGGGCGGCATTGCAGCGCACCGAGAGCCGCGGGGGACACACCCGCGACGACCATCCGTCGATGGACCCCGAATGGCGTCGCACCCTGCTCGCCTGTCGCCTGGACGGCGGCGACCCGTTCGTCCCCGACGTGACGGTCACCGCCGAACAGCAGCAACCGATGCGCCCCGACCTGCTGGAGCTGTTCGACATCGACGAACTCGGGAAGTACTACACCGACGAGGAACTCGCGGACCATCCCGGACGGAGGGGTTGAGATGGGCTACCAGGCGGCGTTCAGGATCTGGCGGGGCGACGCCGACGGCGGGGAACTGCGGGACTACACCGTCGAGGTCAACGAGGGCGAGGTCGTCCTCGACATCCTGCACCGCCTGCAGGCCACCCAGGCACCGGATCTCGCCGTGCGCTGGAACTGCAAGGCGGGCAAGTGCGGATCGTGTTCGGCGGAGGTCGACGGCCGCCCGCGCCTGACGTGCATGACCCGCATGTCGCTGTTCGATCCCGACGCGACGATCACCGTGACCCCGATGCGCACCTTCCCGATCATCCGCGATCTCGTCACCGACGTCTCGTTCAACTACCGGAAGGCACGCGAGATACCGGCCTTCGCGCCGCCTCCCGATCTGGCGCCGGGGGAGTACCGGATGCAGCAGGTCGATGTGCAGCGCTCCCAGGAGTTCCGCAAGTGCATCGAATGCTATCTGTGCCAGAACGTCTGCCACGTGGTGCGCGACCACGAGGAGAACAAGGAGGCCTTCGCCGGTCCCCGCTATCTCATGCGCATCGCGGAACTCGAGATGCACCCGCTCGACGTCGCCGACCGGCGCGACGTCGCGCAGGACGAGCACGGCCTGGGCATGTGCAATATCACCAAGTGCTGCACCGAGGTGTGCCCGGAGAACATCCACATCACCGACAACGCGCTGATCCCGATGAAGGAACGCGTCGCCGGCCGCCGCTACGACCCGATCGTCTGGCTCGGCAACAAGCTGTTCCGGCGCTGAGCAAAAAGCAGGGACCGGACCGGACGCAGGAACCGGCTCAGTTCACGCGTTCGGCCACCAGCGGAACCAGCTCGTCGAGCGCGAACGGAACCGACAGCACCGAGTTCGTCGAGAACGCCGCAGAGATATCGGAATCGCTGTCGAGCACGAGGAACCGGCCGTCGCGCACCGCCGGGATCTGCTGGAAGACGGGGTTGTCGGTCACCTCGGCGGCCGGCACGTAGATCGGCAGCACGATCAGCAGGTCGGCATCGAGCATGTTCAGGTTCTCGTCGGAGACGGTGATGAAGAAATCGTCCGTCGCCGCGGCCTGCACCTGCGGATTGTTCACGAAGCCGAGCTCGGTCATGAAGTCGACGCGCGAGTCGCCGACGACGTAGGCGCCCCACCCCTCCGACGTGTAGGAGGCGACGGTGACGGTCTTGCCCGCGAACTCCGGGTTGTCGGCGGCGGCCTGCTCGAAGTCCGCATCGATCTGCGACAGCAGCTCGGCGCCCTTGTCCGGGACACCGAGAGCCGCTGCCACGGAGGTCACCTGGTCGTCGAGCGACGTCAGATAGGCGTCGCTGCCTTCCGGTCCGGCGACGGTGGGGGCGATCCCCGACAGCGTCTCGTAGCGGGCCGGCTCACCGGAACTCTTGGTGTCGAGGATCAGATCGGGCTCCTGCGCCGCGAGCATCTCGAAGGACGGCTCGATCGTGCCGATGAGCTCCGGCGGCGAGTCGTACAGCCCCTGCGCCCACGGCCCCACGCCGTCGCCGCCGAAGGCGAGCCAGTCGCTCGCCGCCACCGGCTGAACGCCGAGGGCCAGTGCAGTTTCGGCGTCGCCCCAGCCCAGAGCCGCGACGCGTTCGGGGGCGGATTCGATGGTGACCTCCCCGAACTTCGTGTCGACGGTGACGGGGAAGGCGCCGTCGGCCGGCGCCGAACCGGAGTCGGACTCCGTGTCGGACGACCCGCACGCGGTCAGCGCGATCGCGGTGGCCGTGAACAGAGCGGCGGAACGGAGCAACGCAGCGGATCGGCGTGTCATGACGGGCCTCGAGTCTGTCGATCAACAAGTGAGGCGATCCTAACCCGGTGGGTGACCGAAGGTGAAAACCCGCCGGAAACCGCGCAGGGCAGCCGCTCGAGCGCGCACTATGTGTCCGTGACCCCACCTGACGACGGTCGGCCGGCACGCGCGAAGCCGGTGCTGGCCTCGCTGATCCTCGTCGCCGCCGTGGCGAACCTGAACCTCGCCGTCGCGAACGTGGCACTGCCCGAGATCGGGAAGGCGTTCGACGCGAGCCAGACCCAGCTCAACCTCGTCGCCGTGGGTTATTCCGTCGGCCTCGCCGCGTCGGTGCTCTACCTCGGTGCCGTCGGCGACCGTTACGGACGCAAGACGATGCTGCTGCTCGGCATGGCGTTGTCGGTTCCGGCCTCGGCGGTCGCCGGGTTCGCGCCGAGCACCGAGGTGCTGTTCGCGGCGCGGGTGCTCGGCGGTGTCTCCGCCGGTCTGGCGTTCCCCACCACCTTGGCCCTGATCACCGCACTGTGGTCGGGCGCAGCCCGCACGCGCGCGATCGCATTGTGGTCGTCGATCGGCGGTGGCCTGACCGCGCTCGGCCCGCTCGTCGCCGGCACCCTGCTCGAACAGTTCTTCTGGGGTTCGGTCTTCCTGGTGACGATCCCGCTCGCGCTGATCGCTTTCGCCCTGACCTGGATGTTCGTGCCGAGCCACGTCAACGAGTCGACCGATCCGGTCGATCATCTCGGCGGCGTGGTCTCGATCGTGTTGGTCGGCTCGCTCGTCCTCGGCATCAACTTCGTGCCCGTCGACGGGATGGAGACCATCGCGGTGTCCGCTCTCGTGATCGCTCTCGTCGCGGTGGTCCTCTTCGTCATGCGCCAGCTGCGCGCGGCGAATCCCCTGTTCGACCTGCGGGTCGCCCGGCGTCGCGTGTTCTGGGTCGCGGCCGTCGCGGGCATCATCGTGTTCGGCACCCTGATGGGCACGATGTACATCAGTCAGCAGTACCTGCAGAACGTGCTCGGTTACTCGACGCTCGCGGCCGGATCGGCGGCGCTGCCCGCAGCATTCGTGATGGTGCTGGTGGCGCCGCAATCGGCGAAACTCGTCGGGTCGCGCGGCTCCCGCTTCACGCTGCTGTCCGGTTACATGGCGATCGTGGCCGGGCTCGTCGTCGCACTGATGCTGTGGGACGAGGACGCGCACTACTGGGTGGTCGCCCTGAGCTTCGTGTGCCTCGGAGCCGGTGTCGGTCTCGCCGGTACCCCGGCCTCGCATTCGCTCACCGGCTCGGTGCCGGTCGCCCGTGCCGGGATGGCCTCCGGCACGGCCGATCTGCAACGCGATCTCGGTGGCGCGATCGTCCAGTCGATCCTCGGCGCACTTCTCACGGCCGGGTACTCGGCCTCGCTCGCCGCGACGATCGCGGCGAGTCCGCAGGCCGCGGCGGTCGACGAGCAGACCGAGACCGCACTGGAGAAGTCGTTCGCCGGTGCGGTCGGGATCGCCGAACACTATCCGCAGTACGCGCCGCAGATCATCGAGGCCGCCCGGTCGGCCTTCCTCGACGGCGACACCCGCGCCTACACGGCCGCGATTGCGATCGTGCTGGTCGGAGCGGCCCTGGTGGCCCTCGCGTTCCCGTCCCGCGCCACCGAGATCGCGCTGCTCGAGCGGTACGCCGAGGAGGACGGCGACGTCACGGTCGGCTCCCCTGGGGAACCGGCCCACTGAACCCCGGATCGCCGCACCGTCATCGCCACCCCGTACGGGTCTCCGGCGTTCACCCGGACTGCGACCAGCGTCCGACGTCACCCCGCTCGAGCGCGACGGCGAGCAGTTCCGGGAACCGGTCGGGCGTGCACGCGAAGGCGGGAACCCCGAGTTCGGCGAGCGCCGCAGCGTTGTCGCGGTCGAAGGACGGCGCCCCGTCGTCGGACAGCGCCAGCAACACCACGACCTGCACACCCGCGGCGAGCATCTCCCGGATGCGCGAGAGCATCTCGGCGCGGATGCCGCCCTCGTACAGATCCGAGATGAGCACGAACAGCGAATCGGCCGGGCGCGTGATGAGCGACCTGCTGTAGGCGATCGCCCGATTGATGTCGGTGCCGCCGCCGAGCTGGGTGCCGAACAGCACGTCCACCGGATCGGCGAGCTTGTCGGTCAGATCCACCACCGCGGTGTCGAAGACGACCAGCGAGGTCCGCAGTGCCCGCATCGACGCCAGGACCGCCGCGAACACCGACGCGTAGACCACGCTCGACGCCATCGACCCGGACTGGTCCACCGCGAGCACCACGTCGCGCTTCACCGCCTGGGAGCGGCGCCCGTAGCCCACCAGCTTCTCGGGCACCACCGTGCGATGCTCCGGCAGGTAGTGGGCCAGGTTCGCGCGGATCGTGCGATCCCAGTCGATGTCGCGCAGTTTCGGATTCGACGTCCGCGACGACCGGTCGAGCGCACCCGTGACGGCGGTGCGGGTGTGCTGCGCGATGCGAGCCTCGATCTCGCGCACGACCTTCTCGACGACCGTCCGTGCCGTCGCCTTGGTGGTCTCCGGCATCACGCGGTTCAGGCTCAGCAACGTGCCCACGAGGTGCACGTCCGGTTCGACGGCCCCGAGCATCTCGGGTTCGAGGAGCAGCCGGGTCAACCCGAGCCGATCCACGGCGTCGCGCTGCATCACCTGGACGACGGATGTCGGGAAGTAGGTGCGGATGTCGCCGAGCCAGCGCGCCACCCGGGGTGCGGATGCGCCGAGACCTGCGGTGCGCGGTGCCGTGCCGTCGCCGGGCGCGCTGTCGTACAGCGCGGCGAGCGCGGCGTCCATCGCATTGTCGTCGGCCGAGGACAGGGATCCTGTGGAGTCCTCCGCGGCCTCGCCGAGTGCGAGCCGCCAGCGGCGCAGGCGTTCGGTGTCGCCGGATTCGGTTGTCATGCAGACACTCCCAGGATCGACGCGGTGGCGGTCAGGGCGATCCGGCCGCGATCCACGGCCGGCGGTGCCTCCGTGCGGCGGGTGCGTTCGCCTCGCACCGTCTGCCCGAGCAGGCGTCGCTCACCGAAGGCGAACGACCCGAAGGTGCGTCGGAGGACGGGCAGGACGTCGACGAAATCGTCGTCGGTGAGGCCGCTGATCCATTCGTCGACGAGGTCGAACAGTGCGCTGTCGTGGACGAGCAGGAGCCCGCCCCCGCCGAGGAAACCGTCGATCCAGCGCGCCTTCGCGGGTGCGGGTGACCCCACCGACAACGCTCGCGCGACCCGCACGGCCGCGTCGTGTTCGCCGAGTCGGCCGGTGTCGCGCAGCATCCGGGTGGTGCGGCCGACGAGCAGCCCGTCGACGTCGTCGCGCTCACTCACCGACGTCAGTGTGTCGAGCCATCGACCGGTCGCGCTCGGGTCCTCGCGCAGTGCGAGAGCGAGGTGCACATCGTCGATCGCGGTGCGCAGCGCATCGGCGGCGTCGTGGTCGAGGCCGGTGACCGCCGCCGGGAGACCGGCGCACACCCGCGCGAGGAGGGCGTCGCAGACGTGTTCCAGGGAGGACAGATCGGTGCCTCGCACATCGCCGTACCGGACGGTGCGCACGAGGGTCGGCAGTGCGCTCATCAGGTGCAGCACATCGTGATCGAGAGCGGCCGCCGCATCGATCGCCGTCACCAGCGACGGGATCGTGGTCCGCAGGTCGGCGAGCAACGCCCGTTCGAGGAGTTCGGTGAGGTCGGCGAGCGCGATCCCGGAGCGTGCGGCACGGTCGCCCACCGTGGCACCCGCCGCGGATTCCACCGTCGTGCCCCACCGGGACGCCTCGACGATCGCCACCGACAACTCGGGTTCCCACCGCAGCGTCCAGGTCTCGCGGAACGTGCCGGTCGAGCGCACCTCGCTCTCCGTGGGCGTGCCCCAGTCGATCCCGAGCAGCGCCAGGCGGTGCAGCAGTCGCGACCGCGCGACGTCGATCTCGCGGCGCAGGTCCAGATCGAGGTTCTTCGCTTCGGCGGACCGCTTGAGACGCAACGACTTCGCATTCCGCTGCAGGTCGGTGTCGAGCGGGACGGTGGGGGTGTCCTCGGAGACCGAACCGAGTGCCTCGCCGACGACGAGCCGCCGTGTGACGAGGTCGAGCAGGACGTCGTCGCCGTCGCACAGCACCGATCGGGTCGCCTCGACGACCTCGTCGAGTCCGGCCACCGCGCGACCGCGCAGTGCCGCGAGCGTGTCGGCGAGGCGCGTCGCCTCGATGACGTGGGCGCTCGAGACGGGCAGATCCTCCTTGCGCAGGACACGGGCAACGCGGGTGAACCAGCGTGCGGTCGTGTCCGTGGGCTGTGTGAACAGGTGGTGGTACCAGCCTGGCGAGGTGATGCCGGCGCCGTAGCCCGACGACAGCGACAACCGGGAGTGGCTCCACGGCACCCACGTGAGAGTGGTCTTGACCTTGGGCATGCCCTTGAGCAGACGCGCGTCGGGGGCGGCCGGTCCGAGTCGGCCGGTCAGTGCGGGCGCGTGCATCGCCCCGCACACCACGGCGATCGCGCGGGCCCCGGCCTTGACCGTCGCGCGCAGCACCTGCCGCATGTGCGCCTCGCGTCGCGCGGTGTGGTCGTCGATCCCGACATCTTCGCGCAGCGCCCGCATCGCGTCGGTGATCTCGTCGAAGGCCTGTGCGGTGCCGTGCTCGACCACCGCATCCCACCACTGCTCGAAATCGGCGTAGCCGCCGGCGCGGGCGAGCATGCCGAGCAGATCGTCGGTCGCGCGGTCGCCGACCTCGCGTTCGGCGGCGAGCGACATCGCCGCCGGAAGATCGCAGAACCGCACGTCGGCGTCGTGCAGGTACGCCCACCGCAGGGCCTGCCACTCGGGCGAGAAGGCCGCGAACGGCCAGAACGCGGCCTGCGCCGGTTCGTCGCGGGCGTAGGCCAGCAATGCGACCGGCGGAACCATGTCGTCGGCCGCGGCGAGCGCGAGCACCGGATCGGCGTCCGACGGACCCTCGATGAGGACGGTGTCGGGTTCGAACTCCGCGAGTGCCTGCAGGACCGCGCGCGCCGAACCCGGCCCGTGGTGCCGGATTCCGAAGACCCGGATCTCCGCGGGCGCAGCCGCGCGGTCGAAGAGAACGTCGGTCACCCGGTGATCTCCCGGCACGCCCGGTAGAAATCGGTCCAGTCGCCGCGTTCCCGGACGACGGCCTCGAGATATTCGTTCCAGACCACGCGATCGGAGACGGGGTCCTTGACCACCGATCCGAGGATTCCGGCCGCGACGTCGGAGGGCCGCAGCACCCCGTCGCCGAAGTGCGCTGACAGGGCCAGACCGCCCGTGACCACCGAGATCGCCTCGGCGGTGGACAACGTGCCCGACGGGGACTTCAGCTTGGTCCGGCCATCGGTCGTGACACCGCTGCGCAGCTCCCGGAACACCGTGACGACGCGGCGGATCTCCTCCGCGGCCGCGGGCACGGCCGGCAGTTCGAGTGCGGCGCCGAGTTGTTCGACGCGGCGGGTGACGATCGAGACCTCGTCCTCCTCGCTCGCCGGCAACGGCAACACGACGGTGTTGAACCGTCGACGCAGCGCGGACGACAGGTCGTTGACCCCGCGGTCGCGGTCGTTGGCGGTGGCAATGACGTTGAACCCCTTCGTCGCCTGCACCTCGATGCCGAGTTCGGGGACGGGAAGCGTCTTTTCCGACAGGATGGTGATCAGCGCGTCCTGCACGTCGGCGGGGATGCGGGTGAGTTCCTCGATACGGGCCACGGCGCCGTCGCGCATCGCGGTCATGACCGGGGAGGCGACCAGCGCGGCGGCGCTCGGCCCTTCGGCGAGCAGCCGCGCGTAGTTCCAGCCGTACCGCACCGACTCTTCGGTCGTGCCCGCCGTTCCCTGTACGAGCCGGGTCGACGAACCGCTGATCGCGGCGGCGAGATGCTCCGACACCCAGGTCTTCGCGGTACCCGGCACACCGAGCAGCAGCAGTGCCCGGTCGGTTGCCAGGGTCGCGACGGCGACCTCCATCAATCGGCGCGGGCCGACGTACTTCGGGGTGATGACGGTGCCGTCGGACAGTTCGCCGCCGAGCAGGTAGGTCACCACGGCCCACGGCGACAGCTGCCACGACGGCGGGCGCGGCCGGTCGTCGAGTCGCGCGAGTGCTGCGAGTTCGTCCGCGTACTGCTGTTCGGCGTGCGGGCGAAGCAGGTCGGTGCCGGACCCGGCAGTGTCGGATACGTCCGGCCCGGCAGTGTCGGATACGTCGGGCCCGCCGGTGTCGGATGCGCCGGATTCGTCGGGCCCGCCGGTCTCGAACGTGCCGGTATCGGACGCCTCGGCCTCATCGGTGCCGACAACTGCGGGGGTCGACTCGAAGTCGGTCAACTCAGCTCCTCGTGGATCGTCTTGCGGAGGGTCAGGGTGTCGGCTGCGCTCGCGAACAGGTGCAGGCGACCGAGATCGTCGGTGCGGTTCGCGGCGTCGGCCAGCAGGTCGGCCAACTCGAAGGGTGCCCGGTGGGCGAGCAACGTCAGCACGTCGCGCACCACGCGGGTGGTCGTCAGCTTCGTGTACAGCGCGGTGAGCACCTTCTCGGCGACATCGCGCGGCCACGGCGCCGGGAGCGCGGCGAGCAGCGTGTCGTCGAGAACCGCGGACGGCGACACATCGCGCAGGTGCGTGAGCAGGATGTCGCGGGGCACGACCTGCGCGACCGCCGCGTCGACGGTGCCGTCGCGTCGTAGCAACGCCGCAGCCCAGTCGCCGTCGCGCTGCCGGACCGCCGCGCGGCCCCACCCCTCCGTCAGTGCCGTGAGGACGGTGTCGTCGACATCGAACTCCGGTAGCACCGTGTCTCCGGCGTGCTCGCGCCACATCGGCAGCGGAGCCGCCGCGACCGCCGCCACCAGCAGATCGCGGGCCGGATCGTCGACGAGACCGTCGCGGAGTGCGCCCTCGTCCGGCCGGTCGGGAACAGCGAGCGTGACGGTCGAGCCGTCGACGAGCAACCACTGCCGCACCCGCTCGGCCATGCGCCGCGCGAACGTGGAGTCCGGCAGGCGGGGGAGAAGGTCGAGTGCCACGGCACGGACCTTGCGGCTGCGGTCGTCGAGGGCGCGTTCGAGCAGGTCTTCGTCGTGCGGACCGAGACCGACCGCGAGCAGGGCGACGAGCTCGGCCCGCTGGGCCGCGGTCTGCGCACCCCACGACGCCGCGAGTGTCGCCGTCGCCGCGGCCGGGTCGTGCGCGCGTAGCGCCTCGAACCATCGGCGTAGCCGGGCGGGCGGACCGGCGTGCCAGGGCGTGTCGTCGAGCGGGTCGGGCGGCAGCAGATCGGCCCATTCCGGGTTGCGCGCTGCCACCCAGCGTCCGCGGGAACCGGTGAGCGCGACCAGCCGGTCGCGGTGCACCGCGTCGGTGGTCGCGACCGTCAGCAGGTCGACCACGATGTCGTGCGACGCGCGGAATCGGGCCGCCACCTCGAACCACTCGTCGAGCAGCGGGGAGCGGACGGCGAGCAGCGCGCGCAGGCGTTCGGCAGCCGCGCCGGGGAGGACGGGACGGTCGTCGTCCGGGGCCGGCGACGGCAGTTCGCGGACCACGGGCACGGTCGCGGCGGTGAGGAAGGTCGTCTCCAGTGCGGCGGCGGCGAGCAGCGTCGCGGCGGGGTCTCCGGCGAGTTCGCCCGCAGCGTCGGCCGTGTGCAGCGCGTCGAGCTCCGGCGCGGAGCGTGCCGTGCCGAGAAGTGCTGCGGTCGTAAGCGATTCGGGCAGGGCGGTCACCAGGTCATCACCTGTCCTTCGGTGAACAGTGAGACGGGAGCGAGAGCGGTTCCGTCCCAGTCGCCGCAGACCGTGACGGGACGACCTCCCGCGACGGCGTGCAGCCGCCAGCGGCTGTCGTCGTCACCGGCCAGCGGCAGTGCCCGTCCGGACGGGTCGACGACGTACCAGCCGTCCTCGCTGTCGGTGGGGGTGACCGCGTCGAGCAGGACGGGCCAGGTGCGCAACCACGGATCTGCTCCGCGCATGCGGGCGTATTCGTCCAGCGCAGCGTCGAGTCCGGTGGCGGGCAGGGT
Source organism: Rhodococcus sp. BUPNP1 (assembly GCF_002215235.1). Classification (NCBI taxonomy): domain Bacteria; kingdom Bacillati; phylum Actinomycetota; class Actinomycetes; order Mycobacteriales; family Nocardiaceae; genus Rhodococcus; species Rhodococcus sp. BUPNP1. The sequence continues at coordinate 102,595 of NZ_NERM01000013.1, read as the reverse complement.
CGTGAACGGCTCCGTCTCCCCGTGCTGTCGGCCGAGCACGGCTCGCAGTGGGGCCGCGCCGGGGTAGAAGTGCAGATCGGCGTCGACCAGCGAACCGGGGAAGGGGAGCGGCGTGGTGAAACGTGCTGTGCCGTGAGCGAAGTCGAGCAGGATCGCCCAGCGTCCGCTCGACCGCCCCCGAAGCCACGTCTTGCGGGTGAACATCCGGCTCTCCTCGGTGACGCGCACGGCGAGGACCTGCCAGCGGTCGCGCACAGCCGGTTCGGCGCGGACCTCCTCGCTACGGGTGCTGAAACCGAGATGGGTCTGCAGCGAACGCAGGAGCGGCCTCGGCAGATCGTCGCGCTGTCGGTACGCCACGGTCATCAGGTGCAGGCGCGCGTACTCGGCGAGCAGCCTGGCAGGCCAATCGGTTTCGTCGTTCACGACGGTGGCCAGGGTGCGCAGTGCCGACGCCGCGCCGGGAGCCTGGGCGTCGACCATGCGGGCGGCGATCGTCTCGTAGGTGTCGTAGCCGTGATCCACCGCCCCGAGGCCGTGCCGGATGCGGTCGGTCAGCCAGCGGTCGAGGTCGTCGAGTCCTGCCGCGACCCGCTCGGCGCGGCGCTGGGCGGTCACCGGATCGGGCGCCTTGACCGGCTCGTCCACCGGGGCGGGAAGTGTGGTGGACGCGACGCGGGCGGCGAGCCATCCGGTGACGAAGTCGGGTGCCTGCGCGGCCGGCACGGCACCCTCGGACCAGCGCACGAGCAGTGACAGGGCGTGCTTGCAGGGCAGTTTCCGGCTCGGGCACGTGCACGTGTAGGCGGGAGCGCTCGGGTCGATCGCCGTGCGGTACGGCGTGGTGCCGCGTCCGCGGCACAGTCCCCACAGGGCGGTGATGTCGTGACCGGTCTCGAGCCATGCGGAGGCGACGCCGCGCGCAGCCGTCATCGAGGACGGATCGGGCGCGACGGCGTTGATCTGCTGGAGGGTCCAGGGGGCGGTCACGAGCGTCGAAGGTACGAGGCGGGTCCGACAGGAACGGTGGGATCAGGATGTCGCACGGGTCTCCAGACGTGCGCGGATGCCGTCGACGAACAACCGCAGACCGAATTCGAACCGGACGGCGGGGTCGCCGTCGAGCAGGTCGTCGTCGGCCTCGGCCGGCTGCTCGGTCGCGACCTCGGGGGACAGCGGTGCGCGCGTGAGCGCGCCGAGTTCCTCGAGCTGCGCGCGGGACTGCTCGTCGACGGTGTGGCCGAGCACGTAGTGCAACAGCGCGTAGCCGGTGAGTTCGGCGTACGCCCGCGACAGACCCGCGCGTTCCGCGGTGCCGACGAAGGCGTCGCGGGCCGACGAGGTGGTCAGCCGGGAGGCGTAGCTCGAGGCGACGAGTTCGGCGCCGTCGCGGTGGGCGAGCAGTGCGGCACGGAAACGGTGCGCGAGCTCTGAAAGGGCCTCGTCCCAGGCGTCGCTCGCGGGCGGTTCGTCGACACCGTCGAGGATGCGGTCGGCCATGGCGCCGAGCAGGGTCTGCTTGTTCGGGAAGTGCCAGTACAACGCGCCGGGCTGGACGCCGAGCGACGACGCGAGCTTGCGCATCGTCAGGTCGCCGAGCCCGTACTCGTCGAGGATCGCCATGGCGCCGTCGAGGACGTCGCCGCGTCGCAACTGCACTGCTTCTTCGCTCCCGCTTCTCCTGCTGCCCGCGGCGGTACCACGCCACGGGGGATCCGAACCGAAGGATTCGTGCCTTTGACACTATCGGACGCTTCGACCTAACCTGAACGCTGTTCAATTGAACGATGTTCAAGTTCTCGCCACCCCAGGAGACGGCAGTGACCCAGGCGCCCGCCCGCACCGACATCCTCGAAATCGCTCGCGACCAGGTGCTCGGTCGCGGAATCGGCTTCGACCGTGACCAGACCCTCGAGGTCCTGCAGCTGCCGGACGACCGCATCGACGACCTGCTGGCGGTCGCCCACGACGTGCGCATGGCATGGTGCGGACCGGAGGTCGAGGTCGAGGGGATCATCAGCCTCAAGACCGGCGGCTGCCCCGAGGACTGCCACTTCTGCTCGCAGTCCGGCCTGTTCGCCTCGCCGGTGCGTGCCGCCCGGCTCGACATCCCGTCGCTCGTCGAGGCCGCGAAGCAGACCGCCAAGACCGGAGCCACCGAGTTCTGCATCGTCGCGGCCGTACGCGGACCCGACGAGCGCCTCCTCTCGCAGGTCGCGGCCGGTATCGAGGCGATCCGCAACGAGGTCGACATCCAGATCGCGTGCTCGCTCGGCATGCTCACCCAGGACCAGGTCGACCGGCTCGTCGCGATGGGCGTGCACCGCTACAACCACAACCTCGAGACCGCCCGCTCGCACTTCCCGAAGGTCGTCACCACCCACACCTGGGAGGAGCGCTTCGAGACGCTGCGCATGGTCCGCGAGGCAGGTATGGAGGTGTGCTGCGGAGGCATCCTCGGGATGGGTGAAACCGTCGAGCAGCGAGCCGAATTCGCAGCCGACCTCGCGGCGCTCGAGCCCGACGAGGTGCCGCTCAACTTCCTCAACCCGCGCCCCGGCACCCCTTTCGGTGACCTCGAGGTGCTGCCCGCCACCGAGGCGCTCAAGGCCGTGGCGGCCTTCCGATTGGCGTTGCCGCGCACCATCCTCCGGTTCGCCGGCGGCCGCGAGATCACGCTCGGCGATCTCGGCGCACAAAAGGGGATCCTCGGCGGGATCAACGCCGTCATCGTCGGCAACTACCTCACCACGCTCGGCCGACCGGCGGAGACCGACCTCGATCTGCTCGGCGAACTGAAGATGCCGATCAAGGCCCTCGGCGAGACGATCTGATGTTCGATCCGTTCACCGGCGAAGCGATCGTCGACGGGGCGGTCCGGACCCATTCCGCAGCAGTGCAACTCGGACTCGAACCGCCACGGTTCTGCGCTCGGTGCGGTCGGCGGATGATCGTCCAGATCGCGCCGGACGGGTGGTGGGCACGGTGTTCGCGCCACGGGACCGTCGATTCGGTGATGAGCGAACAGCGCTGAGCACCGACCCGATTCGACGGCCGACGGGTTCTACCCATCGTCGTCGGGATCGCCCGGATAGGTCACGACCCCGTCGGAATCCACCGACGGCGTCGCGCCCCACTGTCCCAGCTCGTGCTGTCGAGGCTTCGCGTTGTTGACGAGATGCACGACGGTCCATCCCCGTGCGGCGAGGATGTTCGCGATCAACAGTCGGTGACAGCGCCACGGCATCGGCTCACCGCACATGATCGCGACGTGCCGGTGCTCGGCCAGTTCGGTGAGGCGCTCCAATCCGGCCTCGAAGTCGTCGGTGAGGGTGTAATCGGCGTAGTTCTTGAAACTCGCGTTCTTCCAGCCCGCGTTGAGGGCCGGATCGATACCCTTCTGTTTCGGCCGCCTGCCACCGAGTTCGGTGAGGTGCAGATAGCCGATCCCGGCACTGTCGAGCCAGGACGGCATCTCGTCGGCGTCGAACTGCGGGCTGCGGCGCGAACCGGGCATCTTCCGTACGTCGACGACGAGTTCGATGTCGGCCGAGGTCAGCGTGTCGAGCAGGACGGACTGCGGACACGTCCAGTGGCCGATGGTCCACAGGACGCGGGAGTCGGCACTCATGGCACCCATCGTCCCATCACGCGGGCGCCACCCGTCGGCGTAGTTCCTCGGCGCCGTCGCCCTCCAACCGGGACAACCCCGCACGACGGCCGGCGAGCAGCAACAGGATCGCGGAGATCGGTCCCCGCACCTCGGGTCCGGAACCGGAGGACCACTCGGTATCGGTTGCACTGAAACGGAATCCGTCGAGCGGGACGTCGGCGAAGACCCGGGCCTTGCCGGTGCCGCGGGTGGACCACATCCGAGTGGCGCCGGCCGCGGCGGCATCCGGTGGCATCGGCAGGTCGCGCTGCAGCGGTACCGCGATGTCCTGGCCGTGGACGAGCAGATCGATCATGGCCTCGAGCGGGGTGATGCCCACGTTGTGCCGCCGGGAGCCGATCATTCCCCGAAGGTCCGCGATCAACTCCTGTGTCGGTCGCCGGGCACGGTCGCGAGAGGACTCGCGGATGATCGTGTTGACCCCGCCGCGATGACGCACGACCATGCGGACGAAATCGACCACGGTGAGCTGCTGCAGCGTGAGGTGCGCGGCGACGTCGCGCACGGTCCAGCCCTCGCACAGCGACGGCCGACGCCACTCGTCGTCGGTCAGTTGTTCCAGCAGGTCGGCGGTTCGTGCGCGCTGCTCGTCGATCGTGTTCCAGATGTCGTCGACGTTCATGGGATCACCTGACCTGGGTCCGCCGGACACGCGATCCGCTCATTCTAGATCGCGGATCGCTCCCCACCCACGGATTCCGGCGCCGGTACGGCATCCTCCGCGGCACGGCTCACCGACTCCCACTCGAGCCAGATGTCGATCTTCTCCCGGGTGGCGGCGACGGCCGCATCCAGCACGGCGTTGCCCAGGACGATGCGTCGCGGCGGTCGGTCGGCATCGACGACCTCGAGGAGTGCCCGCGCGGCCAGGGTGGGGTGGCTGTCGATGCTCGTGGACGCGCTCTGCTCCTCGATCTCGGCTCGCAGTGAGTCGTAGTCCGATTGCGGAGTGCTCACCGTCATGGTGGTGTAGAGATCGGTCCAGTAGCCGCCCGGCTCGACGATCGTGACGTCGATGCCGAAATGCGCGGCCTCGACGGCCAGTGCTTCACTGAGTCCTTCGAGGGCGAACTTGCTCGCGCTGTACAGCCCTGTGCCGGCCCCGCTCAGTACGCCCCCGATGCTCGAGAGCTGCACGAGATGCCCGCGTCCTCGGCTCCGGAAGGCCGCCATGGCGGCCTGGCTGACCCACATCGCTCCGAAGAAGTTCGTCTCGAACTGTGCACGCGCCTGCTCCTCGGTGAACTCCTCGACGAATCCGTAGGTCATGGTGCCCGCGTTGTCGACGACGATGTCGAGGTCTCCGAAATGTTCGCGTGCCCTGTCGAAAGCGGCGAACACCGCCGTGCGGTCGGTGACGTCGGCCGGGAGTCGGAGGAGACGCTCCGGATCCCGGGGGAGATCGGCCGATTCGATCGATCGTGAGACGGCCACGACGTTGTCACCTCTCGACAGCGCGGCACGGACGAACTCCCTGCCCAGGCCGCGGCTCGCGCCGGTGATCAACCAGGTGCGGGGACGCACGCCGGGGGTGACGGAGGATGGGATTGTCGGTTGGGTCTTCAATGGACACCTCCTGGATGAGACGAGACGGTCCGTCTCGTTCATTCGAGAATGATCCACGGAGGACTGTCTGTCAAGACGCAACGTCTCGTCTCGGTGCGGTATCGTCGTCTCATGCCCGCACGCCCCGAAACCGGACACTCCCGGCGGAACCCTGCCTCGCGGAAAGCGATCCTCGATGCCGCTTTCGAACTGGTCGCCGAGGTCGGCTACTCGAAACTCGGTATCGAGGCGATCGCCGCCCGGGCCGGCGTGGGGAAGCAGACGATCTATCGCTGGTGGCCGTCGAAGGGAGCTGTGCTCCTCGATGCGTACCTGGCGCGCACGCAGGGCGACGCCGGGGACGAGGCCGCACTACCCGACAGCGGCGACCTGCGCGCGGACCTCATCGCGGTGCTGCAGGCCACCGTGGCGGAGCTGCGTGATCCGACGTTCGCCGTCCCGCTGCGCGCGTTGACCGTGGCGGTACTCGAAGACCCCGAACTCGCAGCGGAATACGAACACCGGCTCGACACACCGATGCGGGAGATGAAGAAGGCCCGACTCCGGGCCGCGCAGAATGCGGGGCAACTGCCGGACGACCTCGATCTCGATGTCGCCGTGGACTTGCTGTTCGCACCGGTCGCCCAGAAGTGGTCGGCCACGGGCGAACCCCCGTCGGACGACTACGTCCGCACGCTGGTCGAGACTGTCCTCGACGGCCTGACGCGCTCGGCCGAGGGCGTTCGGTCCGCGAGCATGTAACGCGCGACTCCTCGTGTCCGACACACACATCGGAATCGCATGACGATCTGTGCACGACGAACGGGGAGGGGCGGCATGGGTTCGGTCGACATTCTGGAATGGATCAGCGAGGGCTATCTGGCAGGCGATCCGCTGCGCTCGGCGCTGTTCGTCGGGTCGGCCTTCCTGACGATGCCGCTGCAGTTGCTCGAGGTCATCATGGGTCGACCCTTCTGACCTCCTCGGGGACGTTCACACCGGCGGTCGCAGGGCGGCGAATTCGTCCGTCACGCGCAGCCGGGAATCGGTGAAGCGGTAGAGCGCCGGGGGGCGGCCTCCCGCTTTTCCGGACGGTGCGGTGTTGCCGGTGCGGGTGAGTACGTTCCGGCGCGCCAGCACTCTTTGAAGATTGGTAGCGTCCACCTCGTATCCCAGTGCAGCGCAATAGATGTCGCGCAGAGTCGACATGGAGAACTCCGCCGGCGCGAGGCCGAACGCGATGTTCGTGTACGACAGCTTCGCGGCCAGGCGTGCATGGGCGTTCGCCACCATGACCCCGTGGTCGAAGGACATCTCGGGAAGGTCCGAGACCGGATGCCAGGCCGTATCGGCCGGCAGCTGGGGATCCGAGGTCAGGGGGATCAGGCCGAGATAGGTCGCCGCGATCGTGCGTGGACCCGGCACCCGATCCGGGTCGGAGAAGACCGACAGCTGTTCGAGATGCGCGACCTTGCGGACGTCGACCTTCTCCGCGAGTTGCCGCCTCGCCGACGTCGTGAGGTCCTCGTCGTTGCGTAGCTGCCCGCCGGGGAGCGACCACGTGCCGACCTGCGGATCGAGGGCCCGTTGCCACAGCAGCACCCCGAGTTCGGGTTCTTCGCGGAGGGTTCCCGAGGTGTCCGGAAAGCGGCGAACCTGGAACACGGCGATGAGCACTTCGTGACGGGTGTTACCATGTGGCATGTTTTCGATCCTAAGTCGAAAACCTCGAACACGGCAATTCCGGTACAACCCGCCGGGATGACACCCTCGAAGGAGCTAGGCCATGACCACGACCGAGTGGGCGGGAGCCGCCACCATCGTCGACGGCCCCGGCGGATACACGGGCGTCGAGGCGACGCCGGAATGGGCCGAGGAGGTCCGTCGGCTGGCCCGTGAGCGCAACGCCACGCTGCTCGCGCACAACTACCAGCTTCCCGCGATCCAGGACGTCGCCGACCACGTCGGCGACTCGCTCGCGCTCTCGCGTATCGCCGCCGAGGCCGAGGAGGACACCATCGTCTTCTGCGGCGTGCACTTCATGGCCGAGACCGCGAAGATCCTCAGCCCGAACAAGACGGTGCTCATCCCCGACGAGCGCGCCGGCTGCTCGCTCGCCGATTCGATCACCGCCGACCAGCTGCGCGAGTGGAAGGCCGACCACCCCGACGCCGTGGTCGTCTCGTACGTCAACACGACCGCCGAGGTCAAAGGCCTGACCGACATCTGCTGCACCTCGTCGAACGCCGTCGACGTCGTCGCGTCCATCGACCCCGACCGTGAGGTGCTGTTCCTGCCCGACCAGTTCCTCGGCGCCCACGTCAAGCGCGTGACCGGCCGCGAGAACATGCACATCTGGGCGGGGGAGTGCCACGTGCACGCCGGTATCAACGGCGACGAGCTCGCCGCGCAGGCCAAGGCGCACCCCGACGCCGACCTGTTCGTCCACCCCGAGTGCGGCTGCGCCACCTCGGCGCTCTACCTCGCCGGGGAGGGCTTCGTGCCCGACGACAAGGTCAGAATCCTGTCCACCGGCGGCATGATCGACGCGGCCCGGGAGACCGGCGCGAAGCAGGTCCTCGTCGCCACCGAGGTCGGCATGCTGCACCAGCTCCGCAAGGCCGCGCCCGGCATCGACTTCCAGGCGGTCAACGACCGGGCGTCGTGCCCCTACATGAAGATGATCACGCCCGCCGCGCTGCTGCGCTGCCTGCAGGAGGGACGCGACGAGGTCCACGTCGCAGCCGACGTCGCCGAGCGGGCCCGCCTGTCGGTGCAGCGCATGATCGCCATCGGCAACCCGGGCAGCGGCGAGTGACCACCGCCATCACGGTCGCGTGGGAGGACCACGCCGACCTGGTGGTCGTCGGAGGTGGCGTCGCCGGTCTCACGGCCGCGCGCGCGGCCTCCCGGCGCGGCGCACGGGTGCTCACGGTGAGCAAGGGGGGGCCCACCGACACGGCCACCCAGTACGCCCAGGGCGGCATCGCCGTGGTGGCGCCGGTGGGCGACAGCGTCGACGCCCACGTCGCCGACACCCTCGCCGCGGGCGGAGGACTGTGCGACGAGGACGCGGTGCGCTCGATCGTCACCGCCGGCCCCGACGCCGTCACCGCCCTGCGTGACCTCGGAGCGGTGTTCGACACCGCCGGAGACGGCGACATCGCCCGCACCCGCGAGGGTGGGCACAGTACCCGCCGCATCATCCACGCCGGTGGCGACGCGACCGGCGCCGAGGTTCAGCGAGTCCTCGGCGCGGCGGGTCTGCCCGTCCTGTTCGGCGCCGCTGCCGCCCGGATCCTCACCGATGCGCGGGGCGTCACCGGACTGCTCGTCCTCGACGAGCGCGGGTTCGGCGTCGTCCACACCCCGGCCGTGTTGCTCGCGACCGGTGGCCTCGGGCAGCTGTACGCGTGCAGCACGAATCCGCCCGGCGCCACGGCCGACGGCATCGCGCTGGCCCTGGCCGCCGGCGCCGGTGTCGCCGACCTCGAATTCGTCCAGTTCCACCCGACCGTGCTGTTCGCGGAAGGCGGCACCGGACGTCGGCCGCTCATCAGCGAAGCGGTGCGCGGGGAGGGAGCACGACTGGTCGACTCCCGCGGCCGATCGATCACCGAGGGTGTGCATCCGCTCGGCGACCTCGCACCCCGCGACGTCGTCTCGCGGGCCATCGCCGAGCGACTCACTGCACTCGGTGAGGATCACGTGTACCTCGACGCCCGCCACCTCGACGGCTTCGCCACGCGTTTTCCGACCATCACGGCGATGTGTGCCGACGCCGGTCTCGATCCGGCCCGTGATCTGCTGCCGGTTGCTCCCGCCGCGCACTATTCGTGCGGCGGTGTCGTCACCGATGTGCACGGCCGCACCCGCATCCCCGGTCTGTACGCGGCAGGTGAGGTGGCACGTACCGGCCTGCACGGCGCGAACCGGCTCGCCTCCAACAGTCTTCTCGAAGGGCTCGTCCTCGGCGAGCGCGCGGGGACGGCCGCGGCGATCGAACGGGCCGGAACGCGTGTCGGGACGGACGGCATTCCCGCCGTCGCCTCGACCGTCTGTGATCGGACGGTGCTGCAGCAGCTCATGACCCGGCACGCGCTGGTCGTGCGCGACGCGGACGGACTGGCCGCTGCCGCAGTCGAACTCGGCAGGATGAGCGTCGTCGCAACCTGTACCGACGCCGATCGGCTCGAGGACTCGGCCCTCACCGTCACCGCGCGGGCCCTGCTGCTCGCGGCGCAGCGCCGCACCGAATCGCGGGGATGCCACACCCGCAGCGACCGTCCGGACACCGACCCGACGCAGGCACGCAGCCTCGAACTGCGCATCGACGACGACGGCGAGTTGTCCTTCACCACCCCGGAACTGACAGGAGTCAACTGAGATGACCACCGCGCTGCCCGACGGACTCGACCTCGCCGAGACCCGCGAGCTGGTCCGGAAGGCGCTCGACGAGGACCTGCGCTACGGACCGGACGTCACCACCGACGCCACCGTGCCCGCCGACGCCGTCGCCACTGCCTCGGTGGTCGCGCGGCAGGCCGGCACCCTCGCCGGTCTCGATGTCGGTCTGCTCGTCCTCGACGAGGTCATCGGTGCTGATCACTACCGCGTGCTCGATCGCAGGTCCGACGGCACGCGCGTGCTGCCCGGGGATTCGGTCCTGACCGTCGAGGCGCCGACCCGCGGCCTGCTCACCGCCGAGCGCACGATGCTCAACCTGCTGTGCCATCTGTCGGGCATCGCCACGGCGACCTCGCACTGGGTCGACGCCGTGACCGGCACCGAGGCGAAGATCCGCGACAGCCGCAAGACCCTGCCGGGGATGCGCGCACTGCAGAAGTACGCGGTGCGGATGGGCGGCGGCGTCAACCACCGCATGGGACTCGGCGACGAGGCGCTGATCAAGGACAATCACGTCGCCGCGGCCGGTTCGGTGGTCGCGGCGCTGCGCGCCGTCCGGGAACACGCTCCCGATATCGCGTGCGAGGTGGAGGTCGACACCCTCGAGCAGTTCGACGAGGTGCTCGCCGAGAACGTGGAATTGATCCTGCTCGACAACTTCCCGCTGTGGCAGACTCAGATCGCGGTGCAGCGGCGCAACACCCATGCGCCGCAGACACGACTCGAATCCTCCGGCGGCCTGTCCCTCGACGTCGCCGCCGACTACGCGCGCACGGGCGTCGACTTCCTCGCGGTGGGTGCGCTCACCCACTCTGTGACCGTCCTGGACTTCGGCCTCGACATGTGAGCGTGTAGGTCGCAGGTCACGGCAGGGACGAATCGGACGCGCCACCGGAACATCCGTCGGTGAGACGATCCCGCACGTGCGCTTTCTGGGGTAGAACTGACAGCACATCGACGTGCCGGTACCGGTCACGTAGGGGCGGTGCTCCGGTTGTCGCCGGTGCCGGGTGGGGGAGGAAGACAGAACACGATGCGGTTACCGATGTCACCGACCGACTCGATGTTCCTGCTCGGCGAGTCGCGCGACCACCCGATGCATGTCGGCGGTCTCCTGCTGTTCCAGCCGCCGGAGGGCAAGGACGCGAGCGACCTGAAGTCGATGTTCGCCGAGGCGCTCGCCCGGGAGGAACCCGCCGGGCCGCTGTGGCGCAAGCGGCCCACCCGCTCGCTGTTCACCCTCGGGCAGTGGGCATGGGAGGACGATCCGCGCTTCTCGATCGACTACCACGTCCGGTTCAACGCGCTGCCGTCCCCGGGCACGATGGACGATCTGTGGGAACTCGTCTCCCGCCTGCACGCGTCGCTGCTCGACCGCACCCGCCCGTTGTGGGAGATGCACCTGATCGAAGGGCTGTCCGACGGTCGCTACGCCCTCTACGTGAAGATCCACCACGCGGTCGCCGACGGGGTGGGGGCGATGCGCCTGCTGCGCCGTGCGCTCAGCACCGACCCGGACCGCACCGACATGCCGGCCCCGTGGGCGGTCGCCGACGCGCAGTCGTCGAGCCGCTCGGCGATGGGTACCGCGATCGGGTTCCCCGGCGCCGTCGTCCGCGCGGCGACCGGTGCGGTGAACGATGCAGTGAACGTCGTGTCCGAGGCGGTCGCTCTGGTTCCGGCGCTCGTCGGCACCGTCGACCGTGCTTTGCACAATCGCGGTGGTTCGTTGTCGCTGGGCGCTCCGAACACGATCCTCAACCGGCAGATCTCCGGATCGCGCAGATTCGCGGCCCGGTCCTGGCCGATCGAGCGACTGCGGATGGTGGCCAAGGCGGCCGACGCGACGCTCAACGACGTCGTCCTCGAACTGTCCGGTGGGGCGCTGCGGACGTATCTCTCCGAACACGATGCGCTGCCGGAGGATTCGCTGGTGGCGATGGTCCCGGTCTCGTTGCGTCGGAGCGGGAGCTCGTCGGGCAACGAGATCGGCATCCTCATGTGCACACTCGGGACGCAGTGCGCCGACCCGGTGGAACGTCTTGCGCGCGTGCGCGGTTCGATGATCGAGGGCAAGCACGCGATGAACTCGATGTCGAAGCTCGGTCGTCTCGCGACGAGCGCGGTGGGTGTGGCGCCCCTGGCGGTGGGAGTACTCACCGGCAACCGGGCGCTGCCGCGGCCGCCGTTCAACGTGATCGTCTCGAACGTGCCGGGCCCTGATGCGCCGTTGTACTGGAACGGTGCGCGCGTCGACGCGTTGTATCCGCTGTCGGTGCCCGTCGACGGGCAGGCGCTGAACATCACGTGCACGAGCACCGACGACGAGATCGCCTTCGGTCTCACGGCCTGCGGTCGCACGGTCCCGGATCTCGTCCGGCTGCTCGATCACTTCGACGAGGAACTCGAGGCGCTGGAATCCGCCCTCGGCGTCCGGGTGGAGATCGACGACGAGGTGAGCGGCGAGAGCGACGCCGAACACGGCTGACCGCGTCGTTTCGAGAATCGTTGCGCCGCATCACCGAACGGACAGGGCGGGGTCGCGACCGGGACCGACACGCCCGTCGCCCGCCCCGATTGGCTACGCTGAGCGCCCGTGACCGACTTCGACAGCCAGGTGGTGGCGGCTGTGACTGCCCACATGAACGACGACCACGCGGCCGACAGCCTGCTCATCGTGCGTGCCTTCGCCGAGCCCGGTGCCGTCGAGGCTCGGATGACCGGCGTCGACCGCGAGGCGGGGGAGTGGGTCGTCGTCATCGACGGTCGCGATCACACCGTGCGTATCCCGTGGCTCGAGCCGGTGACCGACCGGGCGGGACTCCGCACGGCCGTCGTCGACCTCTACAAGGCGGCGTGTACGCGCCTCGGGGTCGACACCCCGTCCTGATCGCTGTCCCGACCGCGCTGCGGCCGGGACAGCACGATCACGCCGACGCCGCGACGCGACGGGCGTGCGGCGTCCACACCTCCGTGAGCGCACGGCGGCCGATGAACAGCCCGATGTGGCCGGCATCGGCGATCGTGGTGGTGATCCTCTCCGGCGGGGTCGACACGTGCTCGGCCAGCGCGGTGACCTGCCGGGGAGTTGCGATCGGATCGGCGGACCCGGCGATGAGGTGGACCGGGCACTCGACGGCCGAGAGGTCGACGACGCGTCCTTCGGCCTTCAGTGTGCCGGCGACGAGTTCGTTGCCCACGAACAGGTGCCGCATGATCCATTCGCGGAAGGCCGAAGGGATCTCCTGCTTCCAGGTGAACCAGTGCCGTTCGGCCTCCCAGCGCGCCACTTCGTCGGGATCGTGGAGCAGGCCGAGCAGTGTCATCGCTCGTTCGATCTCACCGATCGGATCGGTGGTCGGCACTCCGACGGCCCGCGCCGCCCCGTACCAGAAGTCGATCGTCGTGGCCGCGGCCCCGCGGGGCGCGTGGGCGAGCACCGACAGCGCCGGCTGGTCGACGTGGAAGTCGATGGGTGCTCCCGCCACGGTCAGCGAGTGCACGCGCTCGGGATGCAGTGCCGTGTAGATCGTGCCGAGCCACCCGCCCTGGCTGTCGCCGATCAGGTTCACCCGGCCACCGAGATGGTCGACGGCCTCGGTGACGACCGCCAGGTGCTCATCGATCGAGCAGTCGTCCGTCGCGGGAGTCGCGGGTGCCCAGTCGAGGCAGTGCAGGCGGGTAAGACCACCGGCCCTGAGGGCTTCGACCTGGCTGCGGTCGGCGGAATGGTCGACGATGCACGAGTGGGTGCCGGCCTGCGGCGGCAGCAACAGCGTGGGGATCTCGTCGCGTGCGGGATCGGGGGTGCTGCAATCACGCAGAGCTCCGAGGGACCACCGGCACTCCACCGGCCAGTCCGTGGTCCAGCGCGGCGGCGTGGCCGAGGTCAGGGCGCGGCTGTACCGGTTCGCGTCGGAGACCAGCGTGCACGGCGTGGCGCCGCGTCGTACGAGGCCGGCAAGATAGCCGCTCCAGCCCGCGATCGCCGCGGTCCCGAGACGAAACGGGGCCGCGGCGATCCGGGCTGGTGTCGGTGTCAGCATGCACTGCACCGGAGAACGTCCGCTGATGCGGTGTTCGGTATCGACTGCATCGAGTGAGTCGACGATTACTTCAGCAGGTCGCGAGCGGTGCTCGTGACGGTGGTGGTGAGCTCGCGAGCGAAGGAGACCTGCGCCTTGGCGAGATCGGCGACCCACTCGACGGGGGTGGCGTCGGCGACCTTCTCCTGCAGATCCAGGAGGCTCGAGACGGCCTTCTCGTAGGTGTCGACACCGAGGTTTCCGCTCTGCTTCGCGGCGTCGACGAACTTCGCGTTGAACTCCTGGAAGCGCTCGGTGGCCTCGTCGACGGTCTTGGTGAACTCGGTCGCGGCCTTGTCGGCAACCGCAGCGGCCGTCGAGGTCAGCTTCTCGGCCGACTGCTGGGCCGTTGCGGTGGCCTCGGCGGCGGCCTTCGTGGCGGCTTCGGTCGCCTTGGCCGCGGCATCGGTGGCCTTGGCGTTGGCGGCGGTGGTCTTGGTCGGTGCGGTCATGGTGTGTACCTTCCGTGGGCGCTCGTGACAGGAGTGGGGCTTCCCCTGTGGGGGTGCGCTCGGATCAGCGCTGTTAGCAGGTTAGCAAAATGATAGCTAACACGCAATGTCACCCGAAGACATACGTTCCCGGGGCATCGCACAGCGGCGGATGCTGCGCGCTGCCCATCGCCGGGGGAGCGACGAGCTCACCGGCCCGCTTCGTCGACCATGCGGTCCAGTCCTCCCACCACGACCCTGCGGTGCGAGTGGCCTTCTCCGACCACGCCTTCGGGTCCTCGGGCAGCTTCGGGAGCTTCTCGGAGTCGGGCGCACCGACGGCCTCGAACCAGGCCTTCGGGTTGGGGGGATTGACCGCGCCGGCCACGTGGCCACCGCTGGTCAGGACGTACCGGACCGACCCGCCGAGCAGGCCCGTCGCCTTGTACGACGAGGTCCACGGCACGATGTGGTCGTTGATGGCGCCCACCACGTAGGTGTCGCACGTGATGTCCGACAGGTCGAGGACCTCGCCGTCGAGTTCGTACACGCCGCGCGCGAGCTCGTTGCGGCCGTACAGCGACCGCAGGTAGTGCGAGTGCATCTTCGCCGGCATGCGGGTGCTGTCCTCGTTCCACGCCAGGATGTCGAAGGCGGCGGGCTTCTCGCCCTTCATCCACCGCGACACCCAGTAGTTGAAGATCAGATCGCGTGCACGGATCATGTCGAAGCTGCCGGCCATCTCGTTGCCCGAGAGGAAGCCCTGCTTGCTCATCCGGAACTCGACACGGTCGAGCGTCGCCGGGTCGGTCAGCAGCGCGAGCTCGCCGACCTCGCTGTAGTCCAGGAGCGTGTTGAGCATCGTGAACGCGCTGATGCGCTTGTCGCCCAGCTTGCCCATGCGCGCCGCGGCCATGGCTGCCATCGCGCCGCCCAGGCAGATCGACAGCACCTCGATGCGCGACGAGCCGGTGACCTCCTCGACGACGTCGAGCGCCGCGGAGACTCCCTGGCGGTAGTAGTCGTCCATCGTGATCTCGTGCATCGACTCGTCCGGGTTGCGGTACGAGATCGCGAACACGGTGCGGTTGTGCTGCACGGCCCACTCGATGAGGCTGCGCTGCGGCGCGAGATCGAGGATGTAGTACTTGTTGATCCACGGCGGCGCCGCCAGGATCGGGATCTCGTGCACCTCACCGGTCTGCGGGGCGTACTGGATGACCTCGATGAGGTCGTTGCGGAAGACGACCTTGCCGGGGGTCGCGGCCATGTTCTCGCCGAGGGTGAACGCCTCGCGATCGACCTTGAGCGGCAGGCCCTTCCGGTGCACGACGTCCTCGATGGCGTACTTCGCGCCGCGGAACAGGCTAGCGCCACCGGTGTCGAGTGCGCGCACGAGCACACCCGGGTTGATGAGGAAGTTCGACGGGGCGAGCGCGTCGAACATCAGGTTCGCGAACTGACGGGCCTTGCCGTCCTGCACGGGATCGCCCGAGCCGGCGTCGGCGAGGTCCTCGACGTACTCGCGGGTGGCGAGATAGCTCTGCAGCAGCGAGAAGTAGGCCGGATTCTCCTTCCAGGCGGCATCGGAGAACCGGCGGTCCTTCGGATCCAGCGGCACCGGGGGCTGCGGATCGGCGGCGTTCCACACGCGTGTCGCCGCCGCCGGGATGTTCGCCAGACGACCGGCGTACTCCGTGGTCGCGCCGGCCACGGCCCGCGGATTCTTCACTGCACGGCCGGCGACGGATGCGACGGCCGGTCCCCACCCGATCGGGTCGAGGGAGGAGGTGAGCTTCTTCTGCAGATGGTTGAGCACCGAGCAACTCCAGAACTGGGTGAATGGTCCGGAGCCGATGGTGACGTCGTCGACGGAGGCGCGCACCTTACCCCCAGGTACGTGCTACCTGCATGTTCGTCGACGGGGCGACGAAACCGGGTTGACCTCGAATGCTGCGTGACGCACGAACCCGTCCGGTGACGATTGTGAGAATGCTCACTCCTCGTCGGGTTCGCGTCCTCCACCACGCCGACGACGCGCCACAGTGACCTCCCGGAACGCCTCGTACATCTCCTCGAGCGAACGCCGCTGGGGATTGGTCAGGTCGGGATCCTCGCGAATCGCCCGCAGGACGGCGGACTCCGCTCCGTCGTCGGCCTGCGCGTGGGCCGCGAGGGTGTCCGCGGACAGATGCAACTGCTCGGCGATCGCTTGCAGCACACGCTCGCTCGGCGCCCGCAGGTTCCGTTCGATCTGCGACAGGTACGGATTCGAGATGCCCACCATCGCCGCGAGTTGACGCATGGGCAGTTCTGCGAGCTCACGCTGGCGGCGGATCAACTCGCCCAATGTGCTCGGGCGCGACTCGTCCTCGTCCATGCCGACAGCATAAGCACGGTGATCCGTGCCGAGAGCATCCTCACGCGGGCGCGACTTCGATCGTCGTCGGGGGATGCGGGATAGTAGAGGGTGATCCCTGTTCGACGAGAGAGGACACCTCATGCTTGCCCGCACCGACCTGCGCGGTCGTACTCCCACCACTGCGGAGCTCAGGGGCGCACTGCCCCGCGGCGGAGTGGACGTGGATGCGGTGCTCCATCAGGTCCGTCCCGTTGTCGACGACATCCGCGACCGCGGCGCCGAGGCCGCACTCGACTACTGCGAGAAGTTCGACGGCGTCCGCCCCGCCTCCGTGCGTGTTCCCGCCGCGGAGCTCGACCGTGCGCTCGCCGAACTCGAACCGGCCGTCCGTGCCGCCCTCGAGGAGGCCATCGAGCGCACGCGCGTCGTGCACGCGGCCCAGCGGCGCACCGACGTCACCACCGAGGTCGTCCCCGGCGGCACCGTCACCGAACGCTGGGTGCCGGTCGAGCGCGTCGGCCTCTATGTGCCCGGCGGCAACGCGGTCTACCCGTCGTCGGTCGTGATGAACGTCGTCCCGGCGCAGGCCGCCGGTGTCGAATCGCTCGTCATCGCCTCGCCGCCGCAGAAGAACTTCGGCGGACTGCCGCACCCGACGATCCTCGCCGCCGCGGCGCTGCTCGGCGTCGAGGAGGTGTGGGCCGTCGGCGGCGCGCAGGGTGTCGCACTGTTGTCCTACGGCGGCACCGACACCGACGGCGCCGAACTCGCCCCGGTCGACATGATCACCGGCCCCGGCAACATCTACGTCACCGCCGCCAAGCGGTTGTGCCGCGCGGTCGTCGGCATCGACGCCGAGGCCGGCCCCACCGAGATCGCGATCCTCGCCGATCACACCGCCGACGCGATGCACGTCGCCGCCGACCTGATCAGCCAGGCCGAGCACGACGTCATGGCCGCCTCGGTGCTCGTCACCACCAGCACCGACCTCGCCGACGCCGTCGACACCGCCCTCGCCGCGCAGCTCGAGCTCACCAAGCACCGCGAGCGCGTCACCACCGCGCTGTCCGGTAGCCAGTCCGGCATCGTCCTCGTCGACGACATCGACCAGGGCCTGAAGGTCGTCAACGCCTACGCCGCCGAGCACCTGGAGATCCAGACCGAGAACGCCTCCGAGGTCGCCGCGCGCGTCCGCTCGGCCGGCGCGATCTTCGTCGGGCCGTGGGCACCGGTCTCCCTCGGCGACTACTGCGCCGGGTCGAACCACGTGCTGCCCACCGCCGGCTGCGCCCGGCACTCGTCGGGCCTGAGCGTGCAGACCTTCCTGCGTGGCATCCACGTCGTCGAGTACACCGAGGCGGCCCTGAAGGACGTCTCCGGTCACGTCATCACCCTCGCGAACGCCGAGGACCTGCCCGCCCACGGCGAAGCCGTCCGTCTGCGATTCGAGGCGCTGAAGTGACCCAGATCCCCGGCTCCCGCATCACCCTCGCCGATCTGCCGCTGCGCGAGAACCTGCGGGGCAAGTCGCCCTACGGTGCGCCGCAGCTGACGGTGCCCGTCCAGCTCAACACCAACGAGAACCCCCACCCCCCCACGCAGGCGCTCGTCGACGACGTCGCCGAGGCCGTGCGTGAGGCGGCGACGCAGCTGCACCGCTATCCCGACCGCGACGCGGTGGCGCTGCGCACCGACCTCGCCACCTATCTCACGAACGCGTCAGGCGTTCCTCTGGGTGTCGAGAACGTCTGGGCCGCAAACGGTTCCAACGAGATCCTGCAGCAGCTCCTGCAGGCCTTCGGTGGTCCCGGGCGCACGTCGATGGGCTTCGTACCGTCGTACTCGATGCACCCGATCATCGCCGACGGCACCCAGACCGAGTGGCTGTCCACCTACCGGCGCGACGACTTCACCCTCGACGTCGAGGCGTCCGCCGCGGCCGTGCGGGAGCGGCGGCCCGACGTCGTCTTCGTCACCAGCCCCAACAACCCGACGGGACACAGCATCCCGCTCGACCAGTTGCGGGTGATCCTCGACGCCGCCCCCGGCATCGTGATCGTCGACGAGGCGTACGTCGAGTTCTCCTCGCAGCCGAGCGCTCTGTCGCTGATCGACGAGTACCCGACGAAGATCGTCGTCTCGCGGACGATGAGCAAGGCGTTCGCCTTCGCCGGCGGACGGCTCGGTTATCTCGCCGCCGCCCCCGCGGTGATCGAGGCGCTGCTGCTCGTGCGCCTGCCCTACCACCTGTCGGTCGTCACCCAGGCCGCCGCGCGTGCGGCCCTGCGGCACGCCGACGAAACTCTCGCGTCGGTTGCGGAACTGGCCGCCCAGCGCGACCGCGTCGCCGCCGAACTCGCCCGGTTCGGCTACGACGTGATTCCCTCCGACGCCAACTTCATCCTCTTCGGCCGCTTCGCGGACGCCCCTGCCACCTGGCAGCGGTATCTCGACGAGGGTGTGCTCATCCGCGACGTCGGGATCCCCGGCTACCTGCGCACCACGATCGGCCTGACCCACGAGAACGACGAGTTGCTGCGAGTGAGCGAGAAGCTCGCGGCCACGGAAATCGAGGAAACCCGATGAGCGACCGCATCGCGCGCGTCGAACGCACCACCAAGGAATCGAGCATCACCGTCGAGATCGACCTCGACGGCACCGGTCGCACCGAGATCTCCACGGGGATCCCGTTCTACGACCACATGCTCACCGCGCTCGGCCAGCACGGTTCGTTCGACCTCACCGTGCAGGCGCAGGGCGACATCGAGATCGAGGCCCACCACACCGTCGAGGACACCGCCATCGTCCTCGGCCAGGCCTTCGGTCAGGCCCTCGGCGACAAGCGTGGCATCCGGCGCTTCGGCGACTGCTTCATCCCGATGGACGAGACCCTCGCGCACGCCTCGGTCGACGTCTCCGGCCGTCCCTACTGCGTGTTCACCGGTGAGCCCGACTACATGGTGCACTCGGTGATCGGGGGATATCCGGGCGTGCCCTACTCGACGGTGATCAACCGGCACGTGTTCGAGTCGTTCGCCTTCCACGCCCGCATCGCACTGCACGTGCGGGTGCTCTACGGCCGCGACCCGCATCACATCACCGAGGCCGAGTTCAAAGCGGTCGCCCGCGCGCTGCGTGAGGCCGTCGAACCCGACCCGCGTGTGACCGGCATCCCGTCGACGAAGGGCAGTCTCTGACATATGGATGTCGTCCTCACCTACCTGTGCTTCATCGTGGCCGGATTCGCCGCGGGCGGAACGTGGTCGATGTGGAAGGCGCGCAACACGTTGTTCGCGGGTGTGCTGCTGGCTCTGACCGTGCTGGCCGTCGCCGCGGGCGTCTTCCGGCTGCTCTGACGTGGCGGAACAACAAGGACTGTTCACCGTTCGTGGTCTGATCCCGGCGTGGTCGACGTCCGCGGCGGCCTTCGGCGGCTTCTCGTTGCTGCTGCCGGTCGTGCCCTGGGCGATCGCCGAGGCCGGCGGCAGCGACACGCTCGCCGGGTCGGTGACGGCGGTGTTCATGTTCACCACCGTCCTCACCCAGCTCGCGATGCCGCGACTGCTGCGCGCGTTCGGTCACCGCGCGACGCTCGCGGCCGGCTGCCTGTTCCTCGGGCCGCCGTCGCTGTTGTTCCTCGTATCGATGGCTCCGGCGCCGGTGCTCGGCATCTCCGCGCTGCGCGGTATCGGTTTCGGCATGATCACCGTGGCGGCGGCCGCCCTCGTCGGCGAACTCGCGCCGCCGCGATTGCTCGGCCGGGCCACCGGCATGCTCGGCATCGCCATCGCCGCGTCCCAGACGATCGGCCTGCCCGCCGGCCTGGCGATCGCCGAGCGGTTCTCCACCACGCCGGTGTTCGTGCTCGGCGCGATCATCTCGTCCGCCGGTCTGCTCGCCGCGATCCGTCTGCCGCGGCTGACCGCGAAACAATCCCGGACGGCGCGACGGGTGCCTCCGGTCGTGCTGTTGTTCCCGCTGGTCGCGGTGGGCGCGGGTGCGATCGCCTACGGCGGTCTCACCTCGCTGTTGCGCATCGCGGTCGCCGGCCTGCCCGTCGCGGCGGCATTGGCCGTGCTCAGCGCGTCCTCGCTGATCGGGCGGTACGCGGCCGGTTCCGTCGCGGACCGGATCGGCGCCGGCAAATTGCTGCCGGTCGGTCTCGGGCTCGCGGGCCTGGCGATGATTCCCTTCGCGCTCGTCGCCGACGACCGAGGGGGAGCGGTGCTGCTGATCGTCGCCGCGATCGCCTTCGGCTTCGGCTTCGGTGTCGTGCAGAACGAGGCGCTGCTCGTCGCGTTCCGTCGCGCCGGCGCGGGCAACACCGGGTCGGCGAGCGCCGCCTGGAACATCGGCTTCGACGCCGGCACCGGCGCCGGTTCGTTCGCCCTCGGCGCGGTGGCCGCCGCGGCCGGATACCCGGCGGCCTTCGCCGCCGCCGCGGTCCTGGTCCCGGCGCTGCCGTTGCTGGCTCGACTGGCCGGGCCGTCGGAACGTCCCCGTCCCACCACATAGAATCGACATCATGAGCGCAACCACGGTCGCCGTCCTCGACTACGGCTCGGGCAATCTCCACTCCGCCACGCGGGCAGTCGCCCGTACCGGCGTGCATGTGGAGGTCACTGCCGACCCGAAGATCGCGCTCGCCGCCGACGGACTCGTCGTCCCCGGCGTCGGTGCCTTCGATGCGTGCATGAAGGGCCTGCGCAGCGTCGGCGGAGACAAGATCATCGGCACCCGCCTCGCAGGCGGTCGTCCGGTGCTCGGCATCTGCGTCGGCATGCAGATCCTGTTCGAACGCGGCGTCGAACACGGCATCGAGACCGAGGGCTGCGGCGAGTGGCCGGGCACGGTCGAGCGTCTGGACGCGCCGGTGCTGCCGCACATGGGCTGGAACACCGTCGAGGCCCCCGCCGATTCGGTGCTCTTCGCCGGCATGGACGCCGACACCCGCTTCTACTTCGTCCACACCTACGCCGCCCGCAAGTGGGAACTCGACGCTCCCGAGCGTCTCGCGCCGCCGAAGGTGACCTGGGCCGAGCACGGCAGCCGATTCGTCGCTGCCGTCGAGAACGGTCCGCTCTCGGCCACCCAGTTCCACCCGGAGAAGTCCGGCGACGCCGGCGCACAGTTGCTGCAGAACTGGGTCAACTCGTTGTGACCGGGCCGCGGCGCGGACGGCCGAGCGGAGAGTTCTCCTTCGGCCGTCACGCGCTGCTGTCCGTCGGTACGGCGACCGTCGTCCTGCTCGTCACCGCCATCATCGTGGTGGCGGTCCGGCCCACGCCCGTCGTCGGGCTCGTCATCGCGTTGGTCGGCATCGTGGCGGCCGTCGTGGCGATGGGTGTCGTGTCGACGCGGTCGGCCCGCCGCGCCTTCGGTCCCGCCGAGGACGACCGTCCCGAAAGCTGACGCGCCGAACCGGGCTTCGCCCGGCGTGTTGCGGTAGCGAACCCCAGTCGGGCGCGCGAGGAGCTTCGTAACGCAGCTGTGCGGACTCGAAATCGATCTGCCGCGCCCTGATTCACCTCGCGCGCTCCTCGGAGGGGACGACGACGTCCTGCGCCGCCGCGCGCAGACGATCGGCGAACACCGCGCAGGCCCGGACGATCTCCGGGTCCGCGCGCATCCGGACGTCGGCGTCGAGGGTGGCGAGCGTGAGGACGAGCCACTGCCACGACTCGACCGCGAGGTGCACCTCGGTCCGGCCGTCACCCGTCGGCCGGATCTCGGCGTCCTGGTACTTCAGCGCGTCGGCGACGTGCGTGGCCGAGGCCGCCACGTCCAGGTGCACCGGTGTCCGCCCCTGCCGGAGTCCTTGCCGCAGGTATTCCGTGGCGGACCCGGCGGGAAGTCGGCGGGGTGCGAACCGTCGGCCGGTGCGGAGCAGGTCGCGCACACGATCGAGGCGGAAGACCCGCCAGTCCTCGCGATCGACGTCCCATCCGAGGAGGTACCACCGCAGCAGGTGGTGGACCTGCCGGTACGGCTCGACCCTGCGCGAGGTCGGCGAGCCCTGCGCGTCGACGTAGTCGAAGGTGAACGTGTCGCACCGCGCGATCGCCTCCGCCACGGAGCCGAGCAGCTCCGCCGACACGCTGGGCGCCTGCAGCGCACTCGTCTCCACCGCGCTGCGGACGGCCGCGACCCGCGGGCGCAGCCGCGCGGGCAGGAACTGGTCGAGCTTGCCGTAGGCGCGGGTGGCAGCGTCGTCCAGTCCGCCTTCGGCCGGCCCGGTCGCGGCGAGAGCGCCGAGCCCCAGCAGCACCGCGACGGCCTCGTCGTCGTCGAGCACCAGCGGCGGCATCGAACGTCCCGACGCGAGACGGTAGAAACCGCCGGGCCCGGAGCGGGTTTCGACGGGATATCCGTAGCCGCGCAGCCGGTCGACGTCGCGGCGGAGCGTCCGGCGGCTCACCTGCAGCCGCCGGGCCAGCTCGTCCCCGCCGATCGCGCGTCCGGTCTGCAGGATCGACAACAACGCGAGCATCCGCTCGGTGACGTCCGCCATGCCGTCATCCTCCCACCGGTTGCGGTCAGGATCCGGCCGCAACCGGTCGTAGCGTCGAATCCATGACCACCACCGTCACGACCACCGAGGCGGCAGTGCGAGGCCGCGCCATCACGATCCGTCGCGCCCGCACCCACAACCTGGCCGACGTCGATCTGACCGTTCCGCGCAACCGGCTCGTGGTGATCGTCGGGGTGTCCGGCTCCGGGAAGTCGTCGCTCGTCTTCGACACGATCGCCGCGGAGGCCGGCTACCAGCTCAACGAGACGTACCCGCCGTTCACGCGCAATCGGTTGCCGAAGTGGACACGACCCGACGTCGACCACATCGACGGTCTGACGCCGGTGATCGTCGTCGACCAGCGCCGCCTCGGCGGCAACGCCCGCTCGACGGTCGGCACCATCACCGACACCTGGACCTATCTGCGGCTGCTGTACTCCCGGGCGGGCACGCCCGTGCTCGGCGAGTCGAACCGCTTCTCGTTCAACGACCCCACCGGGATGTGCCCGACCTGCTCCGGGCTCGGTGAGATCGTCGTCAGTGCCGTCGAGCGGTTCCTCGATCTCGACAGGTCCCTCGCCGAGGGCGCGATCCTGGTGCCCGGCTTCGGCCACGGTGGGTACTGGTACTCCCAGTACGCCGACATCGGTTCCTTCGACGCGGACACACCCCTGCGCGAGTGGAAGCCCGCCGAGCGGGAAGCACTACTCCACGGCGGCGAGGCCGCAGCGGCGCTGGGCCACAAACCGCCGGACGGATACGAGGGCGTCGTCGAGAGGTTCGAGCGCATCCACCTGCACACCTCCGACAACCTCTCCGAACGCAAACAGGACGTCATCCGACGTTTCACCCGCGCCGAGACGTGCCCGGACTGCGCCGGAGAACGGCTGAACGCGGCCGCGCGGGCGGTCACCCTTCGCGGCCGCACGATCGGGGAGCTGTCCCGCCTCGAGATCATCGAGCTGCTCGAATTCGTGCGCACGATCGACGACTCGCGCGCCGCACCTGTGGTGTCCGCACTGGTGGGCCGTCTCGAGGCGATGGTGACGATCGGCCTCGGCTATCTCGCGCTCGCCCGGGCGACCACCACGCTCTCGGGCGGCGAATCGCAACGGATCAAGTTGGTCCGGCACCTCGGGTCGAGCCTGACGGAGATGACCTATGTCGTCGACGAACCGACGGTCGGTCTGCATCCCGCCGACGTGGAGACGATGATCGACCTCCTCGAACGGCTCCGCGACAGCGGCAACACCGTCCTCGTCGTCGAACACGACCCGAGCGTGATGGCCCGGGCCGACCAGGTGATCGAAATCGGTCCCGGTGCGGGCTCGTCCGGTGGTCGCCTCGTCTTCCAGGGCACTTTCGACCGGCTCCGAACGGCCGACACTCCCACCGGCCGATCGCTGCGGCGCGACATCGGCCGCGGTCACCCCGCCCGCGAGGCGACCGGTCGTCTCACGATCGCCGATGCGTGTCGCAACAACCTCCGCGACCTGACGGTGCGGATCCCCACCGGCGTGCTCACCGTGTTCACCGGCGTCGCTGGGTCGGGAAAGTCCAGTCTCGCAGCCGAACTCGTCGATCAGTACGACGCCACGGTGATCGACCAGCGGCCGGTGAGCGCCAATCGCCGCTCCACCCGGATCACCTACACCGGCATCGCACTCACCCTGCGGCGGATGTTCGCCGAACACAACGGTGTGCCGGCGAGCCTGTTCAGCGCGAACTCGGCGGGTGCGTGCCCGACCTGCACGGGGGCCGGTGTCGTGTACATCGACCTCGCCTTCATGGACGGACGCGAGGTCGTCTGCGACACCTGCCACGGCCGCCGGTTCACCGCCGAGGTGCTCGGGCACACCGTGAACGGCCTGTCGATCGCCGATGTCGACGACCTCACCGTCGGTCGCGCCCTCGAGGAACTGCCGCACCCGGAGATCGCGCGTCGACTGAGTGCGCTCGCCGGGGTGGGCCTCGACTACCTCCGCCTCGGACAGTCGCTCGACACGCTCTCCGGTGGCGAGTGTCAACGGGTGAAGATCGCCAAGGAACTCGGACGAGTGAAGACGCCGACCCTCTACGTCCTCGACGAGCCGACCACCGGCCTGCACGCCGAGGACGTCGGCACCCTCCTGTGCGTCTTCGACGACCTCGTCGACCGAGGGCACACCGTCGTCGTCATCGAGCACCACCTCGATGTGATCCGGCACGCCGACCACATCGTCGACCTCGGACCGGGACCGGGACGGCACGGCGGAACCGTGCTGTACGAGGGTCCCGTCGACGAGTACGCCGGCCGTCCGACCCCGACCTGCCGGGCCCTCGACGCGGCACGGTCGGCATGACGCACGGCGCTTTCCTGACGCCCCGGCCACGCGTTTGGTGATGTCACAGGTACAGGCACTAATGTGTACGCAGTGAGCCTGGTCCTTTTGCCCGCAGTCGACGTCGTCAACGGTGAAGCAGTTCGCCTCGTTCAGGGAGAGGCGGGCAGCGAGACCGGCTACGGTTCGCCCCGTGACGCCGCCCTCGAATGGCAGAACGCCGGCGCCGAATGGGTGCACATGGTCGATCTCGACGCCGCGTTCGGCCGCGGCGACAACCGTGCGCTTCTCGCCGACGTCGTCGGCGAACTCGACGTGAAGGTCGAGCTGTCGGGCGGCATTCGCGATGACGAGACCCTCGCCGCGGCCCTCGCGACCGGCTGTGCCCGCGTCAACCTCGGCACCGCCGCGATCGAGAATCCCGAGTGGTGCTCGCGCGTCATCGGCGAGTTCGGCGACCGGATCGCCGTGGGGCTCGACGTCAAGTTTCTCGACGGCCAGTGGCGGCTGCGCGGCCGCGGCTGGGTCTCCGACGGCGGCGATCTGTGGGAGGTGCTCGAGCGTCTCGAACGCGACGGCTGCTCGCGCTACGTCGTCACCGACGTCACCAAGGACGGCACCCTCTCCGGCCCCAACCTCGACCTGCTCCGCGAGGTGTGCGCGGCCACCGACTCTCCGGTCGTCGCCTCCGGCGGCGTCTCGACCGTCGACGACCTGCGTGCCATCGCGACGCTCACCGATGAGGGCGTCGAAGGCGCCATCATCGGAAAGGCGCTCTACGCGGGCCGATTCACGCTGACCGAGGCGCTCGACGCCGTCTCGCGCTGACCCATGGCCGATCCCGCAGACCTGAACCGGCTGCTCGCCGTCGCGAGCGGTGTACTCGACGAGGTCGCGGAACGGTTCGTCGCCGGGCACGGTGCGCCGCGCTCCGTCGACAAGGGACCGAACGATTTCGCGACCGATCTCGATCTCGAACTCGAACGGCGGATCTCCGGTGCCCTCGCCGAGCGCACCGGTATCCCCGTGCACGGTGAGGAGTTCGGCGGCCCGTCCGCGGGGGAGGGCACCGTCTGGTTGCTCGACCCGATCGACGGCACCATCAACTACTCCGCCGGGCTGCCGATGGCCGGGATCCTCCTCGCTCTCGTCGAGGACGGCGAACCGATCCTCGGCCTCACGTGGCTGCCGCTGACGAATCAGCGCTTCGCGGGAATCGCCGACGGGCCGCTGCTCGTGAACGGCGAGCCCACCGCACCGCTGCGGCCGGCGCGGCTCGAGGACGTGATGATCGCGGTCGGCAGTTTCGACATCGACAGTCGCGGTCGGGTGCCCGGCACCCGGCGTCTCGCCGTCATCACCGAGCTGAGCCGGCGCGTCGCCCGGTTGCGGATGCACGGCTCCACCGGCGCCGACCTCGCGTTCACCGCGGGAGGCGCGATCGGCGGTGCCGTCGTGTTCGGCCACCACCCCTGGGACAACGCCGCCGGTGTCGCACTCGTGCGGGCCGCCGGGGGCATCGCCACCGACTTCGCGGGCCGGCCCTGGCGGATCGGGTCCGGATCGGTGGTCGCTGCAGCGCCCGGAGTGCACGGCGAGATACTGGAGATTGTGCAGTCGGCGACGGAACAGTCCGTGGCCGAGCAGTTGGGTTCCGAAGGAGATCGAACATGACGCTGGCCGTGCGGGTCATCCCGTGCCTCGACGTGGATGCGGGGCGGGTGGTCAAGGGTGTCAACTTCGAGAACCTGCGCGATGCGGGTGATCCGGTCGAGCTCGCCGCCCTCTACAACGAACAGGGCGCCGACGAACTGACCTTCCTCGACGTCACGGCGTCGAGCGGCGACCGCGGCACCATGCTCGACGTCGTCACGCGCACCGCCGAGCAGGTGTTCATCCCGCTCACGGTCGGAGGCGGCGTCCGCACCGTCGAGGACGTCGATCGTCTGCTGCGCGCCGGCGCCGACAAGGTTTCGGTGAACACCGCGGCCATCGCCCGGCCCGAGGTGCTGCGCGAGATGTCCGAGCGGTTCGGGTCGCAGTGCATCGTGCTGTCGGTCGACGCGCGCACCGTGCCCGCAGGACAGGAACCCACGCCGAGCGGCTGGGAGGTCACCACGCACGGTGGTCGTCGCGGGACGGGCATCGACGCGGTCGAGTGGGCCCGGCGCGGCGAGGAACTCGGCGTCGGCGAGATCCTGCTCAACTCGATGGACGCCGACGGCACCAAGAACGGTTTCGACCTGAAGATGATCGAGGCCGTGCGCAAGGATGTGCACGTGCCCGTCATCGCCTCCGGTGGTGCCGGTGCCGTCGAGCACTTCGCACCCGCCGTGCAGGCCGGCGCCGACGCGGTGCTCGCCGCGAGCGTCTTCCACTTCCGGGAGCTGACCATCGGTCAGGTCAAGGACGCGATGCGCGTGGAAGGGATCACGGTCCGATGAGCGGCATCCTGAATCCGGCGATCGCCGCCCGGCTCAAGCGCAACGACGACGGCCTGTTCGCCGCCGTCGTGCAGGAGCGGGCCACCGGCGCCGTGCTGATGATGGCGTGGATGGACGACGAGGCGCTCGCCCGCACCCTCGCGACTCGCAAGGCCACCTACTACTCGCGGTCGCGGCAGCAGTACTGGGTCAAGGGCGAGACGTCCGGGCACACCCAGTACGTGCACGAGGTGCGCCTCGACTGCGACGGCGACACGGTGCTGCTCGTCGTCGACCAGGTCGGCGCCGCCTGCCACACCGGCACGCACACCTGCTTCGACACCGACATCCTGCTCGAGGCACCGCAGATCGCCGAGTAACCCGAGGTCGTCCGTTCGCACGACATCTCGTGGGGCGGACGGCAGGACCGATCGGCGGGCCGTGCGACGGGCTGCGAGAATGCCCGCATGCCTCTCATCCAGATCAGTCAGACGCCGGGCCTGTCCGACGAGCAGAAGGCCGAGGTGATCGCCGCGGTCACCCGCGCGTACGCCGAGGCATCGGGCAAGAATCCGTCGTCGGTGTGGGTGACGATCACCGAGGTGCCCCGCGAGAATTGGGGTGTGGGCGGAACTCCGCTCGGCTGAACCGACTCGGTCCACCCGAGTCCGTCCTCGCGTACCCCTTTCGCATTCGATGAGAATAGTGTTCTCTGTATCGAGAGCGCTATGTTCTGACGACGGGGTGAAGGGGCACGCATGCTGTTGGATCCGAATCCGGATCAGGAGTTCTTCCGCGACACCACGGCACGGTTCCTCGCAGAGAAGGTGCCGCCGGACGGGATCCGCCGCCTCCGCGACGATCCGGACGGCTTCGCAGCCGACTACTGGCGCGCCGGAGCCGAACTCGGATGGACCGGCCTGCTCGTCGACGAGGACCACGGCGGAGGATCGCTGAGTGGTCTCGGTCTCGTCGATCTCACGCTGGTCGCGCATGAGTTCGGGCGTCACGCCGCCCCCGGCCCGCTGTGTCCGACGAACGTCGCCGCGGAGATGCTCGGCCGATACGGGAACGACCACGAGGAAGCGCTGGTGGCGCTGCTCGCAGGCAGCGCCACCGCAGCCTGGTGCCTGGACGAACCGCGCGCCGGCAGCCGGACCGCCACCGCGCCCGTCGAGATCCGGATCGACGGCGACGAGGTGGTCGTCACCGGCACCAAACGCCCCGTCGAAGCCGGTGCCACCGCCGCGCTCCTGCTCGTGACCGGTCGGACCGGGCAGGACGTGACGAACGTGCTCGTGCCCCGCCACACGGACGGAGTGACGGTCACACCACTGCAGTCGATCGACGTCACGCGGCGCTACGCCGCGGTCCATTTCGACGAGGTGCGCGTGCCGCTGAGCTCCGTCGTCGGCGAACCCGGCGGGGGAGCGGACGACGCCGCCCGCACCCGGCGGGCCGCGCTCGTCATCTCCGACGCCGAATCCGTCGGGGCGCTGCAAGCGGTCTTCGACCTCACCGTCGCGTGGGCGTTCGACCGCTATGCCTTCGGTCGCCCGCTCGCGTCCTATCAGGAACTCAAGCACCGGTTCGCCGACATGAAGACCTGGCTCGAGGCGAGTCATGCCATCGCCGACCGGGCGGCCGGAGCGGTCGCGACATCGAGCCCCGATGCGGACGAACTCCTCTGCGCCGCAAAGGCCTACATAGGGCAGTACGGCGGCGAGCTGGTACAGGACTGCATCCAGATCCACGGCGGGATCGGCGTGACCTACGAACACGATCTGCACCTCTATGCGCGACGCGCGGCCGCGAACCGCTCCGGCTTCGGCACCCCGGCCGAACATCGTGCCCGTCTCGCCGACATCGCCGAACTCCGGGAGGCATCCTGATGACCCTCGACACCTCGGACAGGGCCGACGTGACCGAGACGTTCGACGAGTTCCGGGCACGGGCGCGGGCGTGGATCGACGCCAACCTGGAACGCTCCGACTCCGCGGCCTACATCGGGGTGCTCCGCCCTGAGGCATCCGACGAGGAGGAACTGGCCCTCGTCCGGCGCGAGCGCGACATCCAGCGGGCGATGTTCGACGCGGGCTTCGCCGGCATCTGCTTTCCCCGCGAGTACGGCGGGCAGGGGCTGCCGCGCGCCTACCAGCAGGTGTTCGACGAGGAACTCGCCGGCTACGAATATCCGTCCCGTCTGCAGGTGCCCACCTTCGTGCCGTGCGCGGCGGTGCTGCTCGAATTCGGGACCGAGGAACAGAAACGCCGCCATATCCCCGCCATCCTGAAGGGCGAGGAACTGTGGATGCAGATGCTCTCCGAACCCAGCGGTGGATCCGACGTCGCCGCCGCCGTCACCACCGCGGTCCGCGACGGTGAGGACTGGATCCTCAACGGATCGAAGATCTGGACCACCGGTGCGTGGTGGTCGGACTGGGCGCTGTGCCTGGCCCGCACCAACTGGGACGTCCCGAAGAACCGGGGCCTGACCGTCTTCATGATTCCGCTGAAGCAGCCCTCGGTCGAGGTGCACCGCATCGAGATGCTCAGCGGCTCGAAGGAGTTCTGCCAGGAATTCCTGACGGATGTGCGTGTCCCCGACAGCGACCGGCTCGGCGAGGTCGACGACGGCTGGACCGTGGGTACCCGCTGGATGTTCCACGAGCGCATGTACCGGAACTCGCCGTACACGACGATCCCGGCGGGGGTCTCGCGCGGCGCCTCGCGGATGCCCGAGCTGTTCGCCGTGGCCCGCGACGCCGGCCGGCTCGACGACCCGCTCGCCCGCGACCTCCTCGGGGAGGCGCGGATGCTCGAACTGGTCAAGCAGTCCCTCGAACAGCGGGTGTCCACGGGCGTGGCGACGCGGACCATGTCGGACCAGGCCGCGAGCATCGCCCGCCTGATGTCCGGTGTCGTGGAGAGCCGCCTCGTCACGATCGGCTACGAGTTCACCGACGCCAACGGTGCCGCCTGGGACGAGGCCGACGGAGCGGTCGCGCAGCGCGGCGTCGACCATCTGATGCGGCAGGTGTGGTGCATCGCGGGCGGGACGACGGAGATGGCGCGCAACGCCATCAGCGAACGCGTGCTCGGCATGCCGCGTGAGCGCAGCCACGACCCGAACATCCCGTTCCGGGACGTGCCGAGGAGCCGCCCCGCCACGTGACGGGCGCACGGCGGGTGGGGCGATAGCTCAGGCCTTGCCGATACCGCCGGCGATCCCCTCGTCGATCTGCTCGACCAGGGCGGAGCCCAGGCGCGCGAGCGCGCGCACCTGGTCGTCGTCGAGGCCGTCGAACACGAGCCTGCGCACCGCCTCGACGTGGCTCGGTGCCGCCTCGACGACGGTGTCGTAGCCGGCATCGGTGAGCACTGCGTACGAACCGCGACTGCCCGGCACCGGTTCGCGTCGAACCCAGCCGCGCTTCTCGAGGCGCGTGACGACGTGCGAGAGCCGTGACAGCGACGCGTTGGCCTCGGCGGCGAGAGCGTTGAGGCGCAGTCGACGCTCGGGGTTCTCGGAGAGCAGTGCGAGGACGAAGTACTCGAAGTGCGTCATGTCGGAGTCGCGCTGCATCTGGGTGTCGAGCGCGGCCGGCAGTCGCGTGATGACGGAGACGAGCGCCCGCCAGGCGTTCTGCTGCGTCGGATCGAGCCACCGCGGGTCCTCGTTGCTCATGCCTGCTCCTCGCTCGCTCGGTCGTTGTCGCACCCGGCCGGGGAATGGGAATGGCCGCGCGACGGGTTCTCCTCTATGATACTTGAAGCTTCAACTTGAGGGGATGTCATGACCACCGATTCCGCGACCACGCCCGCCTTGTTCCTCAGTCACGGCGCCCCGCCGCTCGTCGACAGCGAACTGTGGGTGTCGCAGCTGCAGCGCTGGGCAGGCGACCTGCCGCACCCCACGGCGATCCTCATGGTCTCGGCGCACTGGGAATCCGCCCCGCTGACCATCGGGTCGACGACCACCGGCACCCCGCTCGTGTACGACTTCGGGGGATTCCCGCGCCGCTTCTACGAGGTGACCTACACCAGCCCCGGCGCCCCCGAACTGGCCCGGCAGGTCGCGGCACTCATGCCCGACGACGAACCGGTGGTGCAGCAACCGCACCGCGGACTCGACCACGGTGCCTACGTGCCGCTGACCGTCATGTACCCGGACGCCGACATCCCGGTGCTGCAGATCTCCCTGCCCACACTGGATCCGGAACGCCTGCTGCACCTGGGCGCACGACTGCGTCCGCTGCGCGAGCAGGGCGTACTCATCATCGGCTCCGGATTCACCACGCACGGTCTGCCCTTCCTGCGCGACCCGCGTCCCGAGGCACTCGCGCCGGGCTGGTCCGCGGAGTTCGACCACTGGACCGCCGAGCAGCTCGCGCGCGGCGACGTCGACGCGCTGCTCGACTTCCGGCACCGCGCACCGGGCATGCCGTACGCGCATCCGACGGTCGAGCACTTCGCCCCGCTGTTCGTCACCCTCGGTGCCTCCGACGCTCCCGGCCGCGGCATCGACCAGGTCGTCGACGGGTTCTGGATGGGCCTGGCCAAGCGCTCGTTCCAGGTCGCCTGACGGCGGCTGCAGAGCCGGACGAGGTCCCTGGGATGATGGGGCGCATGTCCGGCGAGCCCACCACCATTCCCGCAGCCACCACCGACTCCTCGGGTGGCGGCCGTTCCGATTCGACGACCACCCGCGAGCAGTTCCGCCAGCTGGCAGCCGAGCACCGCGTGGTCCCGGTGACCCGCAAGGTGCTCGCGGACGCGGAGACCCCGTTGTCGGCCTACCGCAAGCTCGCGGCAGACCGCCCCGGAACCTTCCTGCTCGAGTCAGCGGAGAACGGCCGGTCGTGGTCGCGGTGGTCGTTCATCGGCGCCGGGAGCCCGGCCGCGCTGACCGTCGTCGACGGCGACGCCGCCTGGTACGGCAACGTCCCGGCCGGCGCGCCCACGGGTGGCAACCCCGTCGACGTCCTCGGCGAGACCCTCCAGTTGCTCCACACGGACCGCATCCACGGATTGCCGCCTCTCACCAGCGGCATGGTCGGCTATCTCGGCTACGACGTCGTCCGTCATCTCGAGAAGCTGCCGACGCTCGCCGAGGACGATCTGCAGATCCCCGAGATGGTGATGCTGCTGGCGACCGACCTCGCGGCCGTCGACCACCACGAGGGCATGATCTGGCTCATCGCCAACGCCGTGAACTGGGACGGCTCCGACGAACGCGTCGACGACGCCTACGACGACGCCGTCGCCCGCCTCGATCGGATGACCGCGGCGCTCGCCGCGCCCGCACCGGCCACCGTCGCGACCTATTCACGACCCGAACCCGACTACCGCCGTCAACGCACCACCGAGTCGTTCTGCACGGACGTCCGCAAACTGATCGGTGACATCGAGGCCGGTGAGGCCTTCCAGGTGGTGCTCTCGCAGCGCTTCGAGATCGACTGCGACGCAGAGCCGATCGACGTCTACCGGATGCTCCGCGCGTCCAACCCCAGCCCGTACATGTTCCTGCTCCACATCCCCGGCCCGGACGGCGAGACGGCCTTCTCGATCGTCGGGTCGAGCCCGGAGGCGCTCGTGACGGTCTCGGACGGGGTGGCCACCACCCATCCCATCGCCGGGACCCGGTGGCGCGGCGCGAACGAGGAGGAGGACATCCTGCTCGAGAAGGACCTCGTCCACGACGAGAAGGAGAACGCCGAGCACCTCATGCTCGTCGATCTCGGCCGCAACGATCTCGGCCGGGTGTGCACGCCGGGCACCGTCGAGGTGCACGACTACCGCCACATCGAGCGGTACAGCCACGTGATGCACCTCGTCTCCACGGTCACCGGGCGACTCGCGGAGGGCAAACACGCCCTCGACGCCGTCACGGCGTGCTTCCCCGCCGGGACCCTGTCGGGGGCGCCGAAGGTGCGCGCGATGGAACTGATCGAGGAACTCGAACCCACCCGCCGCGGCATCTACGGCGGCATCGTCGGCTATCTCGATTTCGCGGGCGACGCCGACACCGCCATCGCCATCCGCTCCGCGCTCGTCAAGGACGGCGTCGCCTACGTACAGGCGGGCGCCGGCATCGTCGCAGACTCCGACCCGGAGGCCGAGGACACCGAGGCCCGCAACAAGGCCATGTCCGCCCTCGCCGCCGTGGCCGCCGCATCCACCCTCACCACCTACGGCGGTGACGCACGGTGACCGCGGAGACGCCGGACGCCGGCCCCACCACCGGACGCCGGCGCCGGCCGACCGTGATCGCCGCCCTGCTGCTCGGGGTCGGTGCAGCCCTGTTGTGGGCATCGAGCCGGATGTCGTGGGTCACCGCCGTCTCGTCCGACGGACTCGGGATCGACCGCGTCGACGACCTCGAGGGTGGCCGCTGGGCGGCGGCACTGACCCCGCTCGCTCTCGTGCTGCTCGCGGCGGTCGCCGCCGTCTTCGCGGTGCGTGGCCTCGCGCTGCGTCTCGTCTCGCTCGTGGTCGCGGTCGTCGCCGTCGCGGCCGCGATCCCCGCCGTCCGGTTGCTCACCGGCGACGCAGACCCCGAGACCGCGGCCGGTGTCGCCGCGCTGCCCGACCGCGCGACCGTGACCGCCGTCCAGACCTATCCGCTGCCGGCCGTCCTCACGATCGTCGGCGCCGTCGCGGCCCTCGCTGCGGCGGTGACGCTGTGGCGCACCCCGCGCGAGGCGGCCGGACTGTCGTCGAAGTACGACGCCCCGGCAGCACGTCGCGAGGCGGTCGCCCGGCGCGCCGAGAACGACGAACCCCTGTCCGAACGCGGTCTGTGGGACGCGCTGGATGCAGGTGAGGATCCCACGGACGACGGTGGCGAGGGTGATACGGACACCCGCCGGTGACCGCTGTAAACCACTTCACTACTCTTCTAGACAGATCCGATGAGCTTGATCACATCGGGATTGAGCAGGGTGGGAAAGGACTCGAGCCACGATGACAGTTCTCGATTCGATTCTCGAAGGAGTGCGAGCAGACGTCGCCGCCCGTGAGGCGGCCCTCGATCTCGCCTCCGTCAAGGCTGCGGCCGCGGCCGCACCCCCGCCGATCGACGCCAAGGCCGCGCTGCGCGAACCGGGCATCGCGGTCATCGCCGAGGTCAAGCGTGCCAGCCCCTCGAAGGGTGCTCTCGCCGACATCGCCGATCCCGCCGAGCTCGCTGCAGCGTACGAGTCCGGAGGCGCTCGCGCCATCAGCGTTCTCACGGAGGAACGCCGATTCCACGGCAGCCTCGCCGATCTCGACGCAGTCCGTCGCGCTGTCCGCATTCCCGTGCTGCGCAAGGACTTCGTGGTCGGTCCCTACCAGATCCACGAGGCGCGGGCACACGGAGCCGACATCGTGCTCCTCATCGTCGCGGCCCTCGAGCAGACCGTGCTGACGGCGCTGATCGACCGCGTCGAGTCGCTCGGCATGACCGCGCTGGTCGAGGCGCACACCGAAGAGGAGGCCGACCGCGCCCTCGAAGCCGGCGCCACCGTCATCGGGATCAACGCCCGCAACCTCAAGACCCTCGAGGTCGACAAGACGACCTTCTCGCGCATCGCGCCGGGCCTGCCCAGCAACGTGCTCAAGATCGCCGAGTCGGGTGTTCGCGGCCCGGCCGATCTGCTCGCGTACGCGGGCGCGGGCGCCGACGCGGTGCTCGTCGGAGAGGGACTGGTGACCAGTGGGGATCCGCGCCAGGCAGTCGCCGAACTGGTGACGGTGGGCACGCATCCGTCGTGCCCCAAGCCGGCACGCTGACCGTCCCGGCCGGTCCGGACCCCCACGTGATCCGCGTCGCGTGGTGGGGCAGACTGGACGCGTGACTGCAGACGATTCCGCACTTTCCGCCAAGGGCCGAGGGCTTCCTTCGATGAGCGAAGCCCTCGCCACTCCGACCGCGCACGAACCCGACGTCCGCGGCCATTTCGGAGTCTTCGGTGGCCGCTATGTGCCCGAGGCGCTCATGGCGGTGATCGAGGAGGTCACCGCTGCCTACGAGAAGGAACGCGTCGATCCCGGCTTCCTGGCCGAACTCGACCGCCTGCAGCGCGACTACACCGGACGCCCGTCTCCGGTCTACGAGGCCACCCGCCTGAGCGAACACGCCGGCGGAGCGCGCATCTTCCTCAAGCGCGAGGATCTCAACCACACCG
Source organism: Rhodococcus sp. BUPNP1 (assembly GCF_002215235.1). Classification (NCBI taxonomy): domain Bacteria; kingdom Bacillati; phylum Actinomycetota; class Actinomycetes; order Mycobacteriales; family Nocardiaceae; genus Rhodococcus; species Rhodococcus sp. BUPNP1. Next base: position 66,666 of record NZ_NERM01000013.1, on the reverse strand, counting down.
GCTCACACAAGATCAACAACGTGCTCGGGCAGGTACTGCTCGCCAAGCGCATGGGTAAGACCCGCGTGATCGCCGAGACCGGCGCCGGCCAGCACGGCGTCGCCACCGCCACCGCATGCGCGCTGCTCGGTCTCGAATGCCGCGTCTACATGGGCGAGGTCGATACCGAACGGCAGGCCCTCAACGTCGCGCGCATGCGTCTGCTCGGCTCCGAGGTCATCGCCGCCAAGACCGGATCGCGCACCCTCAAGGACGCGATCAACGAGGCGATGCGCGACTGGGTCACCAACGCCGACAACACCTACTACTGCTTCGGCACCGCCGCCGGCCCGCATCCCTTCCCGGCGATGGTCCGCGACTTCCAGCGCATCATCGGCCTCGAAGCGCGCGCCCAGATCCGCGAGCTCACCGGTCGTCTGCCCGATGCCGTCGTCGCCTGCGTCGGTGGCGGATCGAACGCGATCGGCATCTTCCACCCGTTCATCGACGACCCGTCCGTCAAGCTCGTCGGCTGCGAGGCCGGGGGAGACGGGGTGGAGACCGGACGGCACGCCGCCACCATCGGCGGCGGCACCCACGGTGCCCTGCACGGCGCGTTCTCGTATCTGCTGCAGAACGAGGACGGCCAGACCATCGAATCGCATTCGATCTCCGCCGGTCTCGACTATCCCGGCGTCGGCCCCGAACATGCCTGGCTCGCCGACACCGGCCGGGCCGAGTACCGCGCCGTCACCGACAGCGAGGCCATGGAGGCCTTCGCGCTGCTGTGCCGCACCGAGGGCATCATCCCCGCCATCGAGTCGGCACACGCCGTCGCCGGTGCCGTCAGGCTCGGCCCCGAGCTCGGCAAGGGCGCCATCGTCCTGGTCAACCTCTCCGGCCGCGGGGACAAGGACGTCGACACCGCCGCCAAGTGGTTCGGCTACCTGCCGACCGACGAGTCCGCCGACCGGACCGGCACCGAAGGAGCAGCCCAGTGAGCGCCCCGCACGAACGCCTGACCGAGATCTTCGCGACCTGCCGTGCGGAGAATCGCGCCGCACTGGTCGGCTACCTGCCGGTTGGCTATCCCACCGTCGAGCGTTCCGTCGAGGCGATGAAGACCCTCGTCGAGGGCGGCTGCGATCTCATCGAGGTCGGCATCCCCTACAGCGACCCGGTCATGGACGGCACCACCATCCAGAACGCGGCATTCGAAGCGATCGCCAACGGCGTCCGGGTCCGCGACGTCTTCCCGGCCGTCGAGGCGATCACCGCCGCCGGTGGCGCCGCGGTCGTGATGACCTACTGGAACCTCGTGCTCAAGTACGGCGTCGAGAACTTCGCCCGTGACCTCGCGGCCGCGGGTGGACTCGGCATCATCACCCCCGACCTCGTCCCGGACGAAGCGGAGGAATGGATCGCCGCGGCCGACAAGTACGGACTCGGCAGGATCTTCCTGGTCGCACCGTCGTCGACCAACGAGCGCCTCGCGACCACCCTCGACAAGTGCCGCGGCTTCGTCTACGCCACCTCGACCATGGGTGTCACCGGCGCCCGCGACAGCGTCGACAACCGCGCGCCGGAGATCGTCGCCCGGGTGCGCACGCACTCCGAGATCCCGGTCGGTGTCGGTCTCGGTGTGCGCAACGGTGCCCAGGCCGCGGAGATCGCGGGCTACGCAGACGGCGTGATCGTCGGCTCCGCGCTGGTCTCCGCTGTGGCCGAGGGACACGACGCGTTGCTCGCACTGACTCGGGATCTCGCGAAGGGCGTTCGCTCCGCTAACGTGCACTCGTGACATCCACTGCCTCTGTTCTGGCCTATCTGCCGAGTCCGCCGCAGGGCGTCTGGTATCTCGGACCCTTCGCCCTCCGCGCCTACGCCCTGTGCATCATCGTCGGGATCGTCGTGGCGATCTGGTGGGGCGACCGCCGCTGGGTCGCACGCGGCGGACAGGCCGGCACCGTCCTCGACATCGCCGTGTGGGCGGTGCCCTTCGGCCTGATCGGTGGGCGGCTCTACCACGTCGCCACCGACTGGCAGAAGTACTTCGGAGACGGCAACGACCCCGTCGACGCCCTGAAGATCTGGGAAGGCGGCCTCGGCATCTGGGGTGCGGTCGCCTTCGGTGCGCTCGGTGCGTGGATCGGGTGCCGTCGGCGGGGGATCCCGCTGCCGGCCTTCGGGGACGCCCTCGCCCCGGCGATCCTGCTGGCGCAGGCCATCGGACGCCTCGGCAACTGGTTCAACCAGGAACTCTACGGTCGCGAGACCACGGTGGCGTGGGGACTCGAGATCTACGAACGGCGCAACGACGCGGGGCAGGTCGCGCCCGGGTTGGTCGACGGCGTGTCCACCGGCGAGGTGGCCTTCGTCGTGCACCCGACCTTCCTCTACGAGCTGCTGTGGAACCTCGCCGTCGTGCTGCTGCTGGTGTTCGTCGACCGGAAGTTCACGATCGGCCACGGACGCTTGTTCGCCCTGTACGTAGCCGGGTACTGCGCGGGCCGGTTCTGGATCGAGCTGATGCGCACCGACGCGGCGACCCAGATCGCGGGTATCCGGATCAACTCGTTCACCTCGGGCATCGTATTCGTGCTCGCGGTCGCCTACTTCGTCCTCGCACGTAAGGGCCGCGAGGACCCCGCGACGCTGAACCCGGTTGCCGGGAACGCGGACGCAGAGCCGGCCGCACAGGACGAGGGCGGGGCGGCCGCAGACGAGGCCGCGCCCACTTCGGAGCCGGCCGATGCGGAGTCGGACAGCTCGTCGTCCGCCGCCGGTAGAGTCGACGAAGCGACATCCGGAGACAGCAAAGGGGATCACTCGTGACCACACAGGACCCGGGAACTTCGGGAGCATCCGATTCGGAGCCTGCCAAGCCGGAGCCCGACACGACGGAGCCTGCCAAGCCCGACCTGACCAAGCGGAGCGAGTCCGCCTCCGGCGCCGACACGCCGGAGCGGTCCTCGGAGAGCGAGCACACCCCGCCGCCCGATCTCGGACGCGCGTTCGACTACGACGCCACCGCGCAGGCATCGTTGTCCGCTCAACCGCCCACCCTCGACTCCCTCGGTGGTGCCACCGGCACTCCGGGACCGGGATGGGACACCTACTCGGGTGTGGGCAACGGACCGGGCTGGGGAACCACGCCCAGCTATCCGCCGCCGGCCGACCACGAGTCCGACTATCCGCCGCCGGGCGACTATCCCTACGGCGAGCATCAGGGCCGGCCCGAGAGCGGCACCGGACCGGTCTACGGGACACCCGATCCGCACTACCCGATCGGGTCCCCGCAGCAGGATCCGTCGCAGGGCCGCTACACCGGTCCGCAGGGATCGCACCAGGCACCGGGTTACGGTCCGCCGCCGCAGGGTGGGCAGGGTTACGGCCCACCGCCGCAGGGCGGACAGGGTTACGGTCCGCCGCCCGGCTACGGGGTGATGCCCGCCTACGGTTACCCCGACCCGTCGAACCCGTACGGTCGCGACGCCGCGGCGCCCTTCGGACGCGATCCCTACACGGGCGAGCCGTACTCCGACAAGAGCAAGGTCACCGCGGGTGTGCTGGAGATCCTGCTCGGCGCCTTCGGTGCCGGCCGCTTCTACCTCGACCAGCCGGGTACGGCGGTCGCGCAGATCGCCGTCACGTGGCTCACCTGCGGTATCGGGGGCATCTGGCCGCTGATCGACGGCATCCTCATGCTCACCGGCAAGGTCCGCGACAAGAACGGACGCCAGCTCCGTCCGTGACATCCCGACGTCTCCGTCCCATCGGCACCCCGGCGACACGCACCGGGGTGCTGGGATGGAGGGTCGCAGGCTCGGAGGCTAGGCTCGAAGCGTGACCCGACGCACCAAGATCGTTTGCACTATGGGGCCGGCCACCGCCGACCCCGATGTCCTGCGGAATCTCGTCGACGCCGGAATGGACGTCGCCCGCCTGAATTTCAGCCACGGTGAACACGCCGACCACGAGGGCCACTACAACCGGGTCCGCGCTGCGTCGGAGGCCTCCGGGCACGCCGTAGGCATCCTCGCCGATCTCCAGGGGCCGAAGATCCGGCTCGGACGATTCGCCGAGGACCGCACCGTGTGGGAACACGGTGAAGTGGTCCGCATCACCGTCGACGACGTGGTCGGAGACCACGACCGCGTCTCGACCACCTACAAGGAACTCGCCCAGGACGCCGTCGCCGGCGACCGGTTGCTCGTCGACGACGGCAAGGTCGGTCTGGTCGTCGAGGCGGTCGAGGGCAACGACGTCGTCTGCCGCGTCATCGAGGGCGGGCCCGTCAGCAACAACAAGGGTGTCTCCCTGCCGGGGATGAACGTCTCCGTTCCGGCCATGTCGGAGAAGGACATCGAGGACCTCGAGTTCGCCCTGCGCCTCGGTGTCGACTTCATCGCCCTGTCGTTCGTGCGGTCGCCGGCCGACGTCGAACTCGTTCACGAGGTCATGGACCGCGTCGGGCGGCACGTGCCGGTGATCGCCAAGCTCGAGAAGCCCGAGGCCGTCGAGAATCTCGAGGCCGTGGTCCTCGCCTTCGACGCGGTCATGGTGGCGCGCGGCGACCTCGGCGTCGAACTTCCGCTCGAGGAAGTACCACTCGTGCAGAAGCGCGCGATCCAGATCGCACGCGAGAACGCCAAGCCCGTCATCGTCGCGACGCAGATGCTCGAATCGATGATCGAGAACTCGCGTCCCACCCGCGCCGAGGCCTCCGACGTGGCCAACGCCGTGCTCGACGGCACCGACGCCGTGATGCTCTCGGGTGAGACCTCCGTCGGCAAGTTCCCCGTCGAAACGGTCCGCACGATGGCGCGCATCATCGCCGCCGTCGAGTCGGATTCGACGGAAGTACCTGCGCTGACGCACGTTCCGCGCACCAAGCGCGGTGTCATCTCGTACGCCGCCCGCGACATCGGCGAGCGTCTCGACGCCAAGGCGCTCGTCGCGTTCACCCAATCGGGCGACACTGTGCGACGACTCGCGCGGCTGCACACCCCGCTGCCGCTGCTCGCCTTCACGCCCGTCCCGCACATCCGCAACCAGCTGGCGCTGACGTGGGGCACCGAGACCTTCTCGGTCGAGCCGGTCGACACCACCGACCAGATGGTCGAGCAGGTCGACGCGGCGTTGCTGTCGCTGGGGCGGTACCAGCGCGGCGACCTCGTGGTGATCGTCGCCGGAGCGCCTCCGGGACGCTCGGGTTCGACCAATCTCATCCACGTGCACCGGCTGGGCGAGAAAGACACTCGGTGACACTGTCGGACACAACGGATCTCGACGTTCTCCTCGGCCTCCTCGATCTGGAGCAGGTCGAGGAGAACGTCTTCCGTGGCGGTCATCCCGCGCAGGTCGGCAGCCGCACCTTCGGTGGCCAACTCGTCGCGCAGGCGCTCATCGCGGCCGGACGCACCGTCGGTGACCGTCCCGTGCACGCGATCAACGCGCACTTCATCCGGGGCGGCGACGTCAAGCGGCCCATCGACTACCACGTCGTCACCCACCGGGACGGCCGCGACTTCGCGAACCGGATGGTCACCGCCTACCAGGACGACCAGGAACTGTTCGTCATGCTCGCCGCCTTCCAGCGGTGGGGCAAGGGCCTCGAACACTCGGTGACCGTTCCCGATGTTCCACTGCCCGAAGCACTTCCGCCGATCGGCGAACGTCTCCGCGGTTTCGAGGAGCAGTTGCCGCATTTCGTCGGCGCGCTCAAGCCGATCGACATGCGGTACGCCAACGACCCCGCCTGGGTGTTGCGGGGAACGGGGGAGAAGCTCGGCCACAACCGCGTGTGGATGCGCGCCGACGGGCAACTTCCCGACGATCCGCTGCTCCACGTCGCCACGCTGGCCTACGCGTCCGACACGACCGTCCTCGACTCGATCCTCACCACCCACGGCCTGTCGTGGGGACTCGACCGGATCGTGGCGGCGACGGTCAATCATTCGATCTGGTTCCACCGTCCGCTCCGCTTCGACGAATGGCACCTGTACGCCACGGAATCCCCGGTGGCCGCCGGTTCCCGCGGGATGGCGACGGGCCGCTACTTCACCATCGAGGGCGAACTCGTCGCGACCGTCGTGCAGGAAGGGCTCATCCGTCACTTCCCGCCGCGTCGCCCGTCGGGGAGCTGATCGGCCGATCGATCGAGGGCAGCCGACAGCGCGCGCATGCCCTCCACGATCCGTGCCAGTTCCTCGGTCCCGGTCTCCCCGCACAGGGCCCGCGCGGCGTCGGCCTGAGCGGGACCGATGGCCCGGATCGCGTCGCGCCCGGCCGGCGTTATCGCGACGAGCTTGGCGCGACGGTGCGCCGGATTGGGACGGTACTCCGCCAGGCCCTTGTCGACGAGGAGATCCGCGATGCGCTGGACGCTCTGCCGCGTGATGCCCATTTCGCGGGCGATCGCGGACACCGGCAGCGGAGCGGGGGAGACCGCACCGAGGACCTGCCACCAGGCCGCGGTCAGGCCGACGGGACGCGCCAGGGTCTCGGCCAGCGCGAGGAACTGCCCGTTGAGCCGGAAGGCTGTCAGTGCGGCCGCGCTGAGCAGCTCGGCCTCGGCCGGGTGCCGCTCGGCCGCGTGCTGCTCCGTCACGAGCCGGAGGACATGAGCTCGTAGTAGCCGCGCGGGTCGCGCTCGCCGTAGAGGGCGTACCAGGCGTCGAGCACGCGCGGTTCGTAGATGTCGAGGCGGGCGAGGATCGCGCGGGCGAAGTCGACGGGGGCGATGCCGCTCGCGGTGATGAGATCGCCGTCCGTGACCGCAGGTTCGTCCCGATACAGATCGGCGCCCCCGTAGCCGATGCCCTGCAGGAATTCGAGAGCGTTGCTCGTGTGCGGTCGCTCGTCGAGCAGGCCGACTGCCGCGAGCGCCCCGGTCGCGCCGCAGATCGCAGCCACCGGAACGCCGGCGTCGAGGAACTGCCGGGTCTTGTCGACGAAGGGGGCGTAGGCGTCGGTCGGCCAGATGTCGTTGCCCGCGAGGATCAGCATCGCGCTGTTCTCCGGCGTCACGTCCGCGAGCACGGTGTCGGGGAGGATGCGGAGTCCGCCCTTCGTCGTGACCGGTTCCGGCGTGGCTCCGACCGTGCGGACGCGATACCGGCCGGGACTGCGCTGCCATTCCGGATCTGCGATGTGCGGCGTGACGTATCCGATCTCCCAGTCCGCCAGGGTGTCGTACACGGCGACGTGAACTGTTTCGGTCATGACAGCATACTGGCAAAAAAGCAGCATGCTGTCAATGGTGTCGAATCGTCGATCCAGGGTGATTTGCCGGGTGGTCGCGGAGGCGATTAGCCTTGATCAGGACCACGTCGTGGCACTGTCGTCGAAGGTCGCATGCGACCTCATCGGAGGAGAACATGGGCAACACCCACACGCAGACTGTGAGCACACGCGCTCGACGCGCCGTGGCTCCTGCGTGTTGTCGTTGCCGCTGATCGCCCCCTGTCCGGGGCTTCTCGCACTGCTCTCACGATTCCCCTGAGTCCGCTGTGACCGACGATCCGGCGGTGACCGGGAATTCCTCGCATCCGATGCGGTTCGAAAGGCACATCATGTCCGATTCGGCGGTATTGCCCGTCATCGATCTGTCCGATCTCGACGGCGACGAAACAACGCGCAACGCCCTGCTCGATCGTCTCCGGGAGGCCACCCACGAGATCGGGTTCTTCCATCTCGCCGGTCACGGGATCGATCCCGCGCTCGCCGACGAACTGGTCGCGGCGGCCCGCGAGTTCTTCGCCCTCCCCGAGGCGGACAAGCTCGCGATCGAGAACATCCGCTCACCCCACTTCCGCGGCTACACCCGTGTCGGCGGCGAACGCACCCAGGGCTACGTCGACTGGCGCGAACAACTCGACATCGGCCCGGAACGCGACGCCGTCGCCGAGATCGACCCCGACCGCCCCTGGGAGGTGCTGCACGGCCCCAATCTGTGGCCCGAGCAGGTCCCCCGACTGCGTGAACTGGCCCTGCGCTGGATCGACGAGGCCGGCGACGTCGGGCGCCGACTGCTCGGCGCATGGGCCGAGTCCCTCGGCGCCCCCGCCGATCACTTCGAGGATGCCTTCGCCGATCCCGACCCGCTGCTGAAGATCGCACGGTATCCCGGCCACGACCGCTCGGTCACCGATCAGGGAGTCGGCAGCCACAAGGACGTCGGCGCGCTGACGTTGCTCTACCCCGAACCCGGCAGCACCGGATTCCAGGTCGAAGGCGACGGCCGGTGGGTCGACATCGACCCGCTCCCAGGGCATTTCATCGTCAACATCGGCGAACTCCTCGAGGTCGCCACCGGCGGTTACCTCCAGGCGACCGTCCACCGCGTGCTGCCGCCCCCGGCGGGCACCGACCGCGTGTCGCTGCCCTTCTTCCTCAATCCCGGTCTCGACCGCGAACTCCCACCGGTGGAGCTGCCCGCGGACCTCGCCGCGGTCGCCCGTGGCGTGGGCCCCGACGCGCACGGCGGCACGCTGCACGCCGTCTACGGCCTCAACGCACTCAAGTCCCGCCTCCGGGCACACCCGAACGTGGCGGAGCGTTTTCACGCGGATCTCCTCGCCCGCTTCGCCGCACCCCGATAATCGATCTGTCCGTCCCGCATGTCCAACGTCCCCGCATTTCCAACGGAAGGTATCCACCCGATGTCACTGCGTCGTATCGTCGTCGCGTCCGCCGCGCTCACCCTCGCTGCGGGCCTCGCGGCCTGCTCGTCGTCCGAAGGGGACGACACCACCCTCCGGATCTCGGCGTCGTCCACCCCGCACGTCGAGATCCTCGACCAGATCGTGAGCACCGGGGCGCTGGGCGACTACGAACTCGACATCGTCGAGATCACCGGTGAGGTCGATCCCAACGAACTGCTCGAGGCCGGCGACGTCGACGCGAACTTCTTCCAGCACGAGCCCTACCTGACGGACTGGCAGAAACAGAAGGGTGTCGACGACCTCGTCGCCGTCGCCGACGTGCATCTCGAGCCCATCGGGCTCTACTCGAACAAGATCGCCTCGCTCGACGAGTTGAAGGACGGCGACACCGTCGCCGTGCCGCGCGACACCACCAACTACGCCCGCGCGCTGTACCTGCTCGAATCGGCCGGTCTGCTCGAGATGGACGTGCCGTTCGAGGAGGCCGACCTGTCGGTGGTCACCGAATCGAACATCACCGCCAACCCGAAGAACCTCAACCTGGTCGGCATCGAGCGTCCGCAGCTCGCCCGTCAGCTCGACGACGCACAGATCACCGCCGCCGTGATCAATTCCAACTACGCGCTCGAAGCCGGACTGAACCCGGCCGAGGACGCCATCGTCACCGAAGAGGTCGAGGACAACCCCTTCTCCAACCTGCTCGTCGTGCGGGCCGAGAACGAGAACGACCCGGCCGTGACCGCCCTGGCCGAGGCCCTCGAGTCGCCCGAGACGGCTGCCTGGATCGAGGAGACCTACTCCGGCGCCGTGCTGCCGGTCCACCCGACGAACTGATGATCGTCGTCGAGAACCTCGTCAAGACCTTCCCCGGAGCCGGACGCTCCGGGGAGGTCGCGGCGCTGCGAGGGGTGTCGCTCGAGATCCCGGACGGCGAGATCTACGGCATCGTGGGTCCGTCCGGATCCGGCAAGTCCACGCTGCTGCGCTGCCTGAACCTGCTCGAGCGGCCCACCTCGGGACGGATCCTGCTCGGTAAGGACGACCTGTCGACCCTGTCCGGTGCGGAACTGCGCGCGGCCCGTCGACGGATCGGGACGGTCTTCCAGCAGTTCAACCTGCTGCACTCGCGCACCGTGATCCGGAACGTCGAGTTCCCCCTCGAAGTGGCCGGGATCGGCAAGGAACAGCGCCGCACGCGGGCGCTCGAGCTGCTCGATCTCGTCGGCCTGGCCGGCAAGGGGGAGAGCTACCCCTCGCAGTTGTCCGGTGGTCAGCAGCAGCGCGTGGGCATCGCTCGCGCACTCGCCGCAGAACCCGAGGTGCTGCTGTGCGACGAGGCGACGAGCGCCCTGGACCCGGACACCACCGATCAGGTCCTCGATCTGGTCGCCGAGGTGAACAGACGACTCGGTGTCACGGTCGTGGTGATCACCCACGAACTCGGGGTGCTGCGCCGGATCTGCAGCTCGGCCGCTCGGCTCGATGCCGGACAGGTGGTCGAGACGGGCCGGATCGTCGATCTCGTCGCCGATCCCGAGTCGGCGCTCGGGCACGCGCTCGTCCCGGTCGGCACCGACCCGTCGACGGGTTCGGGTGCCGACACGGCTCTGGTCACCGCGATCGGTGATGCCGCGCACGGTCCGTGGCTCGCGGAGATGATCCGCGCGATCGACGCCGACATCGCTGTGGTCGGTGGCCGGGTCGAACAGGTCGGCAGCGTCACCGTGGGCCGGATGCGCCTGCGGTTCACTGCGGGCACCGATCGGGCACTCATCGAGGGCTTCGTGGCCGAACGCCCGTATCTGAGCCTGGCGTGGGGGACGGAAGCCGAACTGGAGGGACTCACGGAATGACGGTGCAGGCGCGATGAACAAACTGCAGTGGTACGACGCCTTCCCGGAGGTGTGGGAAGCCACCCTCGAGACGCTCTACATGGTTGCGGTGTCCTTCGTGCTCACCGTCGTCGGTGGTGTGTTGGTCGGGATCGTGTTGCAGTTGACGTCACCGTCCGGGCTGTGGCCCCGCAGGACGCTCAACACCGTCCTCGGCGTGATCGTCAACCTGTTCCGGTCGCTTCCCTTCCTCATCCTGCTGATCGCGCTGATCGGGTTCACCCGCTTCATCGTGGGTACCGCGATCGGGCCGACCGCGGCGATCGTGCCGTTGACCATCGGTGCCATCCCGTTCTTCGGCCGGATCGTCGAATCCGCTCTGCGGGAGGTGCCCCGGGGCCGGGTCGAGGCGGCCCAGGCGATGGGAGCCACCAACGCGCAGATCGTGCGCAAGGTGCTGTTGCCCGAAGCGCTGTCCCCGCTGATCGCCGGTGCCACCCTCACCCTCGTGCTGCTGGTGGGCTATTCGGCCATGGCCGGTGTCATCGGTGGTGGCGGTCTCGGCGACTTCGCGATCGTCTACGGCTACCAGCGGTTCAACACGCCGGTGCTGTTGCTCGCGGTGGTCGTCCTCATCGTGATGGTGCAGATCATGCAGTCGATCGGTGATCTGATGGTCCGCAGGCTCGCGCACCGGCGGTGACGCCCGAGAGCCGGGCGCACCACCGGTGCGTCCGGCTCAGCGGTCGAGCTTCGCGATCGCCTCGTCGACGAGCGGGACGTAGCGGTCGATCGACCACGGCACGGTGAGCGGATTGATCATCGACGATCCCGTGACGAACGGCTGTTCCTCCGGCGCGACGAGCGACCCGCGCGCAATCGCCGGAATCTGCTGGTAGACGGGCTGCGATTCGATCTCCGCGCGGTTCGCCGGGTCGGAATAGAACGTGAAGATCAGATCCGAGTCCTTCAGCAGTCCGGCGTTCTCGAGCCCGATGACCGCCGAGTCGGTGCCCTCGGTCTCCTCGAGAGTGTTCGCGACCGGGTCGACCGTCAGCCCCAGTCCGCGAACCATCGCCACGCGCTGCTCGTCGGGCATGAACACGCCCAGCGTGCCGGGGCCGGTGTTGTAGATATAGGAGAACGTCACGCCGGCGTATTCGGGGTGCGCGGCCGCAGTGCGTTCGAAGGCGTCCTCGATCCCGGTGATCAGATCCAGTGATTCGTCGTGCTTGCCGAGCGCGGTGCCGATGGTCTCGATCTGGTCCTGCCAGGTGATCGTCCACGGCAGTTCGGGATAGGCGACGGTCGGAGCGATCGCCGACAGCAGGTCGTACTGCTCCTGCGTGATCCCGGACCACGGCGCGAGGATGACATCCGGGGCGAGTCGGGCGATCGCCTCGACGTCCACCTCGGTGCCGCCGGTGAACTGCTCGGGCAGCGGCTCGCCGCGTTCGGTCAGTTCCTCGTGGATCCAGGGCAGGTATCCCGTTTCGTCGCTGCCCCAGGGATATTCCTCCATCCCCACCGGGGTGACGCCGAGGGCGATCGCCGTCTCGGCCGAGCCCATCCCGAGCGTCACGACCCTCTGGGGCTGCGCGTCGATCTCGGCGGTGCCCAGTGCGTGCTCGATCGCGACGGGTTCGAAGTCGCCTGTCGGAGAGCCGTTCGAGTCGTCGCCACTGCCGGCCGAGCACGCGGTGAGCGCGACGGCGGCGGCGACGAGTACGACTACCGCGCGCGGCCCGCGGCGCTGGGATCGGAATTTCATGAGTACCTCTCAGTGATGGGGGCCATGTCGAGAGGTGAGCCTAACTTTCCGGCCGGGCGGCGGGTTACCGACAGATTTCGGGGCGGTCCCCAACTTCGTGATGTCCCACAAACAGATCACGAGACGGATGTCACATTTGATAGTATTCTGTTATCGAAACCGCTCACGGCCCGAGCGGGAGAGGGGACGGCCGCACTCGGCCACCGCGGGGGTTCGCTCATCACCGACGATTCGTCGACCGGGAACGATGAGTGGATGCGGGGGTACGGGATGCGTCGTTCCGGGGAGGAACGGAGATGCTCATGGTTGCATCCACGGACAAGAAGTCCGATTCGGTGCCACGCTCGAATCGGCGGATTCTCGCGATCATCGCGCTCACGGGAATGCTCACGATCGGATTCCTGGCTGCGGTGTTCACCGGGTCGTATCTGATCGGTGCCGCATTCGCCATGCTCACCGGCGCGTGCATCGTGCTGGCGCACCTGATGATCGCGCCCGCCTCGATCATCCACGACGACGAGACGGAGACGGCCATCCGTCCCGAGATCCGCGAGCGGTGGCATCCGCTCGGTAGCGGATCCTGAGCTCGTCCCGGCCCGCCGATGTCGCGGCGCCACCGCGACACGCGGGTTCCCCGGACGGGCGGGTGTGCTCGGTTAGCATCTTGCCCGTGACCGACTCGCTGCGCATCCTCGTCTACAGCGACGATGCGACCGTGCGGCAACAGGTTCGTGATGCCCTCGGTACCCGCCTGCACCCGGATCTGCCTCCCCTCGACTACGTCGAGGTCGCGACACCGCCGGTCGTCGTCGAACGCATGCACGCCGGCGACATCGCACTCGCCGTGCTCGACGGTGAGGCCGCCCCCGCCGGCGGCATGGGTCTCGCGAAGCAACTCGAGGACGAACTCGACTCGTGCCCACCGATCATCGTGTTGATCGCCCGGGCCGACGACGAATGGCTGGCCCGCTGGTCCGGCGCCGAGGTGACGCTGCGTCATCCCGTCGACCCGATCCGGCTCGGCCGCCAGGTCCTCGCTCTGCTCACCCCTCGCTCCCGCCCCTCCTGACCCTTCCGGCGCGCGACCGCCCGGCCGCGAACTCGTATGCGGGGCCGGAGAATCTACTCTCCTTCCGGTTGTGGAGCAGCCTGACACGCCGCCCCGAATCGAGGGCGTGAAATCGCGACAAGTCCGACGCGAACAGCACTAGTGTGTGCCGTAACTCACAACCCGGAGCCGGGGTGGAACCGCCCGGTGCACGGCGGGGGTGGGTTCGCGGGCGACGAGCAGACCCGCGGCCGGATTCGCGCGAGCAACCGGAGGTCGCATGAACGCTTACGTACCGATCCTGGTACTCGGTGGCATCGCGCTTGCCTTCGCCGTCTTCTCCGTCGCGGTGGCGAGCCTCGCGGGCCCGAGCCGGTACAACCGCGCCAAGCTCGATGCGTACGAGTGCGGTATCGACCCCACACCCCAGCCGGTGGGAGGTGGCCGCTTCCCGGTGAAGTACTACCTCACCGCGATGCTGTTCATCATCTTCGACATCGAGATCGTCTTCCTGTACCCGTGGGCGGTCCATTTCGACGCACTCGGCGTCTTCGGTCTGGCAGCGATGGCGCTGTTCATGTTCAACGTCTTCGTCGCCTACGCCTACGAGTGGAAACGAGGAGGCCTGACATGGGACTGACGACCCGCATGCACAGCGGGATGTCGTGCATACGAAGGGGTTCCGCGAGCGGACGGCCGGGCATCGGGTGCCCGGTCCGATTCCGGGGGAGGTGAGGACGATGGGCATCGAGGAGAAGGTCCCCAGCGGTTTCCTGCTCAGTACCGTCGAGACCCTCGCCGGTTTCGCACGGAAGGGCTCGTTGTGGCCGGCGTCCTTCGGGCTCGCGTGCTGCGCCATCGAGATGATGGCAACCGCCGGCGGCCGCTACGACATCGCTCGCTTCGGCATGGAGGCCTTCCGGGCCTCGCCGCGACAGGCCGACGTGATGATCGTCGCCGGCCGCGTAAGCCAGAAGATGGCCCCCGCACTGCGCCGCGTCTACGACCAGATGGTCGAACCGAAGTGGGTGCTGGCGATGGGCGTGTGCGCCTCGTCGGGCGGGATGTTCAACAACTACGCGATCGTCCAGGGGGTCGACCACGTCGTCCCCGTCGACATCTACCTCCCGGGCTGCCCGCCCCGGCCCGAGATGCTCCTGCACGCCATCCTCGCCCTGCACGAGAAGATCGCGCAGATGCCCCTGGGTGTGAACCGGGTCGAGGCGATCCGCGCCGCCGAGGAAGCAGCCCTGGCCCAACGCCCCCTCATCGAACTGACGGTGCCGCCGCGATGACCGATCTCGAACGGACAGGATCCGACCACGACGACCGCGCCGACGAGGTGATCGCTGTGCGGCGCGGCATGTTCGGTGTGCGCGGATCCGGCGACACAAGCGGCTACGGCCGTCTCGTGCGCCGGGTGACGCTGCCCGGCAGCACCGAACGTCCCTACGGGGGGTACCTCGACGACCTCGTCGACACGCTCGAGGACGTCCTCGACGAGCGGTCCGGCGACACCGGGACGGGCTACGCGCAGGCGGTCGAGAAGGTCGTCGTGCACCGGCACCAGCTGACCGTCTTCGTCCGCCGCGAACATCTGCCGCTCGTGGCCCGCACCCTGCGCGACCATGCGGACCTCCGATTCGAGCTGTGCCTCGGGGTCAGCGGGGTGCACTATCCGCAGGAGACGGGCCGCGAACTGCACGCGGTGTATCCGCTCGTCTCGATCACCCACAACCGCCGGATGCGGCTCGAGGTGGCGATCCCCGACAGCGACCCGCACGTCCCGTCGCTCTACCGCATCTACCCGACGAACGACTGGCACGAGCGCGAGACCTACGACTTCTTCGGGATCGTCTTCGACGGGCACCCCGCGCTCACCCGCATCGAGATGCCCGACGACTGGCGCGGACATCCCCAACGCAAGGACTACCCTCTCGGCGGAATCCCGGTGGAGTACAAGGGCGCCCGGATCCCACCACCCGACGAACGGAGGGCGTACACGTGACGAGCGAACCCGCGACCGAGACCGTCTTCGACGCCGTCGGACGTGACTGGGACGACATCACCGCTGCCGTACGCGACAGCGGTGAGGACCACATCGTCGTCAACATGGGACCCCAGCACCCGTCCACCCACGGAGTACTGCGCCTGATCCTCGAGATCGACGGCGAGACCGTCACCGAGGCCCGCTGCGGAATCGGCTATCTCCACACCGGAATCGAGAAGAACCTCGAATTCCGCAACTGGACCCAGGGCGTCACCTTCGTCACCCGCATGGACTACCTCGCCCCGTTCCACAACGAGACGGCCTACTGCCTCGGCGTCGAGAAACTGCTCGGCATCGAGGATCTCGTCCCCGACCGCGCGCAGGTCGTGCGGGTGATGCTCATGGAACTCAACCGCATCTCCTCACACCTGGTGGCGCTGGCCACCGGCGGCATGGAACTCGGTGCGACCACGCCCATGCTGTTCGGCTTCCGCGAACGCGAACTGATCCTCGACGTCTTCGAGACGATCACCGGACTGCGGATGAACCACTCCTACATCCGGCCCGGCGGACTGTCCCAGGACCTGCCCGACGAGGCCGTGCCGATGATCCGCGACCTGCTCGCCCTGCTGCCCGGCCGCCTCGCCGACCTCGAAGCCCTGTTCACCGACAACCCCATCTTCATCTCGCGTACCCGCGACATCGGCTGCCTCGATCTCACCGGTTGCATGGCCCTCGGCGTCACCGGACCGATCCTGCGATCCACCGGCCTGCCCTACGACCTGCGTCGCGCCGAACCCTACTGTGGCTACGAGACCTACGAGTTCGACGTCGTCACCGCCGAGGGATCCGACTGCTACGCCCGCTATCTCGTCCGGATCGGGGAGATGCGCGAATCGTTGAAGATCGTCGAACAGTGCCTCGACCGGCTCCGTCCCGGACCGGTGATGGTGCAGGACGGCAAGATCGCCTGGCCGTCGAAACTGCAGCTCGGACCGGACGGACTCGGCAACTCGCCCGACCACATCCGTCACATCATGGGCGAGTCGATGGAGGGCCTGATCCACCACTTCAAGCTCGTCACCGAGGGCATCCGCGTCCCGGCGGGACAGGTCTACATCGGCGTCGAATCGCCACGCGGCGAACTCGGCGTCCACATGGTCAGCGACGGCGGCACACGCCCCTACCGCGTGCACTACCGCGACCCGTCGTTCACGAATCTGCAGGCCGTCGCGGCGATGTGCGAAGGCGGCATGGTCTCCGACGTGATCGCCGCCGTCGCCAGCATCGACCCGGTGATGGGGGGAGTGGACCGATGAGCACCGAATTCGTGCGCGCCGCGGGTGCGGAGACCACCGGCACCGCGGCCACGAGCGAGACCACCGCCGCCGTGCCGATGACCGAACCGGCCGGACGCGAACCCGTCCTCGTCCCGCTCGGGCCGCGACCCGACGAGGACACCTATCTCACCCCACCCGACGCACCGCGCCGCTATCCCCACGACGTGCGTGCCCGCCTCGACGCCGACGCCGACCGGATCGTCGCGCGCTACCCGCAGCCCCGATCGGCGCTGCTGCCGCTGCTGCACCTCGTGCAGGCGGAGGACGGGTACATCACGCCGGCCGGCATCGAGTTCTGCGCCCGGCGGCTCGGACTCACCGGCGCCGAGGTCGCCGCCGTCTCGACCTTCTACACCATGTACCGCCGCTCGCCGACCGGCCGCCACCACGTCGGGGTGTGCACGAACGCGCTGTGCGCGACGATGGGCGGCGACGAGATCTTCTCCGCCCTGTGCACCCGGCTCGGCATCGGACACGACGAAACCACCGCCGACGGCGCGATCACCCTCGAACACATCGAATGCAACGCGGCGTGCGACTACGCCCCGGTGATGACCGTCGACTGGGAACTGTTCGACAACCGCACCGTCGACTCCGCGATCGAACTCGTCGACGACCTGCTCGCCGGCGGCACACCCACACCGACGCGCGGCGCCCCGCTGCGTAACTTCCGCGACACCGCGCGCCTGCTCGCGGGGATCCCCGACGACCGGCCCGGTGCGCTCGAGGCCGCCGGTACCGCCGGACCGGCCTCCCGCGCCGGGCTCGAGGTCGCCCGCAAGCACGACATGCGGGCACCGGAACCACCGGAGAAGGACGAGGTCGTCGTCGCCGTCGGGAAATCACCGACGGGTCTGACCCCCGTACTCACCCGCTACTGGGACGAGGACCAGGCGTGGACCCTCGACGCCTACCGGCGGCACGGCGGATACGAAGCCCTGCCCATCGCCCTCGGGATGGACCCGGATACGGTCATCGCCGCGGTGAAGGACTCCGGGATCCGCGGTCGCGGCGGCGCCGGATTCTCCACCGGCACCAAGTGGTCGTTCATCCCCCAGGGCGACGACAAGCCGCACTATCTCGTCGTCAACGCCGACGAATCCGAACCGGGCACCTGCAAGGACATCCCGTTCATGCTGGCCACCCCGCACGCCCTCGTCGAAGGCGTGATCATCGCCGCCTACGCGATCCGCGCCCGGCACGCGTTCATCTACCTGCGGGGGGAGGCCGTCCCGGTGCTGCGGCGCCTGCACGCCGCGGTCGCGGAGGCCTACGAGGCCGGCTATCTCGGACGCGACATCCTCGGCTCCGGATACGACCTCGAACTCGTCGTCCACGCCGGTGCGGGCGCGTACATCTGCGGTGAGGAGACGGCGCTGCTCGACTCCCTCGAGGGACGCCGCGGCCAACCACGCCTACGTCCACCCTTTCCCGCCGTCGCCGGCCTGTACGCGTGCCCGACCGTCGTCAACAACGTCGAGTCCATCGCGAACGTCCCGCTCGTCATCCGCAACGGTGTGGACTGGTACCGCTCGATGGGCACCGAGAAATCACCGGGATTCGCGATGTTCTCGCTCTCCGGGCACGTCACCACCCCCGGCCAGTACGAGGCCCCGCTCGGCATCACGCTGCGGGAGTTGCTCGGCTACGCCGGAGGTGTGCGCGCCGGCCACCGGCTCAAGTTCTGGACACCCGGTGGCTCGTCGACCCCGATCTTCACCGACGAACACCTCGACGTCCCCCTGGACTACGAGAACGTCGCCACCGCCGGGTCGATGCTCGGGACCCGGGCCCTGCAGATCTTCGACGAGACCACCTGCGTCGTCCGCACGGTGCTGCGCTGGACCGAGTTCTACGCCCACGAATCCTGCGGCAAGTGCACCCCGTGTCGCGAGGGCACCTGGTGGCTCGTGCAGATCCTCGAGCGGCTCGAACACGGGCGGGGCACCGAAGCCGACCTGGAGAAGCTGCTCGACATCTCCGACAACATCCTCGGCCGGGCATTCTGCGCCCTCGGGGACGGCGCCACCAGCCCGATCACCTCGTCGCTGAAGTACTTCCGCGACGAATACGTCGCCCACTTCGAGCACGGCGGCTGCCCGTTCGACCCGCACCTGTCGACGCTCGCCGCCGACACCCCCGCGGAAGGAGGCGAGCGATGACCGCCGTGTCCGGTGCCGGTGCGGAGAAATCCGAGACCACCGACCTCGTGAACGTCACCATCGACGACACCGAGATCGCCGTGCCCAAGGGCACTCTCGTGATCCGCGCCGCCGAACTGATCGGGGTCCAGATCCCGCGGTTCTGCGACCACCCGCTGCTCGAACCGGTCGGCGCGTGCCGCCAATGCCTCGTCGAGGTCGAGGGGCAGCGCAAACCGCTCGCCTCGTGCACCTCGGTGGTCACCGACGGGATGGTCGTGCGCACCCAGTTCACCTCACCCGTGGCCGACAAGGCCCAGCGCGGCGTGATGGAACTGCTGCTCATCAACCATCCGCTCGACTGCCCGGTGTGCGACAAGGGCGGCGAGTGCCCGCTGCAGAACCAGGCGATGTCCAACGGACGCGCAGAATCCCGTTTCGAGGACACCAAACGCACCTACCCGAAACCCATCGCGATCTCCTCGCAGGTGCTCCTCGACCGCGAACGCTGCGTGCTGTGCGCGCGCTGCACCCGCTTCGCCGACCAGGTCGCGGGCGACCGGTTCGTCGACATGCTCGACCGCGGGGCGTTGCAGCAGGTCGGCATCTACACCGAGGAACCGTTCGAGTCGTACTTCTCCGGCAACACCGTCCAGATCTGCCCGGTCGGTGCGCTCACCGGCGCCGCCTACCGGTTCCGCGCCCGCCCGTTCGATCTGGTCTCCACTCCGAGTGTGTGCGAACACTGCGCGAGCGGCTGCGCTCAACGCACCGACCACCGGCGCGGAGCGGTGCTGCGCCGCCTCGCGGGGGACGACCCCGAGGTCAACGAGGAATGGAACTGCGACAAGGGGCGGTGGGCGTTCACCTATGCCACCGCCGACGACCGCCTCACGACGCCGCTCGTCCGCGACGACACCGGAGCGCTCGTTCCCGCATCGTGGATCGAGGCGCTCGGCGTCGCCGCCCGCGGCTTGGCTGCGGCGCGCGGTAGGGCCGGGGTCCTCACCGGTGGCCGGCTCACCGTCGAGGACGCCTACGCGTACGCGAAGTTTGCGCGAACAGCGCTCGGCACCAACGACATCGACTTCCGCAGTCGAGCCCTGTCGGAGGAGGAGACGGACTTCCTCGCCTCGCGGGTCGCCGGGGGGCGCCTCGACGTCACCTACCGCGACCTCGACCGCGCGCCGGCGGTGCTCCTCGTCGGATTCGAGCCGGAGGAGGAGTCGCCGATCGTCTTCCTGCGGCTGCGCAAGGCGGTCCGGCGGAACAGGCTGCAGGTCTTCACGATCGCACCGTTCGCCTCGCGCGGTGTCCACAAGCTGTCGGGCCGGGTCGAACAGTGCGTCCCGGGCGACGAGGCACGCGCGCTCGACGCGATCCGCACCGGCGCATCCGCCGATGCCGCGGCGGCGCTCGGGACTCCCGGTGCGATCGTGCTGGTGGGGGAGCGGGCCGCAGCATCGCCCGGCACGCTGTCCGCCGCTGCGGCCCTCGCCGACGAGACCGGAGCCCGCCTCGCGTGGATCCCGCGCCGCGCCGGTGATCGCGGAGCACTCGAAGCCGGCGCCTTCCCGACCCTGCTGCCCGGTGGTCGCCCGATCGGCGACCCGCAGGCCCGGCGCGACATCGAGTCGGCGTGGGGTCTACCGGCCGACACCCTGCCGTCGGAGGCGGGCCGCGACACCGACGCCATCCTCTCCGCGGCCGCCGAAGGTGATGTGGCTGCGCTCGTGGTCGCCGGCGTCGACCCCGCCGACCTGCCCGACCCCGATGCCGCACTCGCGGGTCTCGACGGTGCCGGCTTCGTCGTGAGTCTGGAAGTGCGACGCAGCGCGGTGACCGACCGCGCCGACGTCGTCTTCCCCGTCGCGCCGGTGGTCGAGAAGGCCGGGAGCTTCCTCGACTGGGAGGGGCGCGAACGTGCCTTCCCGATCGCCCTCCGCGACACCGGCGCACTGCCCGACCACCGGGTGCTCGCGGCGATCGCCGACGCGATGGACCTCGACGGAGGCCTCGACGATCCCGGCCCCCACGACGTCGAGACCCTGCGTCACGAACTCGCGGAACTCGGACGATGGACGGGCACCGTTCCCGAATCGCCGGGAGTGTCCCCGCGACCCCCACGACGTCCCGTTCTCGGGGAAGCGGTCCTCGCCACCTGGCGGATGCTCCTCGACGCGGGCCGGTTGCAGGACGACGAACCGCACCTCGCCGGAACCGCGCATGAACCCGTCGCCCGTCTGTCGGCCGCAACTGCTGCGGAGATCGGCGCCGCCGACCATCATTCGCTCACCGTCTCCACCGAGCGCGGCTCGATCACGCTGCCGCTGGTGGTCGACGACCTGCCCGACCGTGTCGTCTGGCTGCCCACCGCCTCGCCGGGATCGATGGTGCACGCCGATCTCGGTGTCACCGCCGGTGATGTGGTGCGGATCCGGGCCGCCGCCACGACGGGTTCCGGATCGGCCGAGGAGGATCCGCGATGAGCGTCACCGCCCAGCCCGTGGACCTGTCGATGTTCGGCATCGACCCCTGGTGGCTCGTCGTCGTCAAGGCCGTGGCGATCTTCGCGTTCCTCGTCCTGACGACCCTCGTGATGATCCTCGCCGAACGCAAGATCATGGCCTGGATGCAGATGCGGGTCGGACCCGACCGGGTGGGACCGAAGGGACTGTTCCAGACCGTCGCCGACGGTCTGAAACTCGCGCTCAAGGAAGGCATCATCCCGACCGGGGTCGACAAGCCGATCTACATGCTCGCCCCGATCATCGCGACGGCCCCGGCGTTCATGGCGTTCGCGGTCATTCCCTTCGGGCCGGAGGTGTCGATCCTCGGGAACCGGACGCCGTTGCAGCTGACCGATCTTCCCGTCGCGGTGCTCTACGTCCTGGCGATCACCTCCGTCGGCGTCTACGGGATCGTGCTCGCCGGCTGGGCCTCGGGTTCGACCTATCCGCTGCTCGGTGGTCTCCGCTCGACCGCGCAGGTCATCTCCTACGAGATCGCGATGGGACTCGCGTTCGCCGCGGTCTTCCTGCAGGCGGGCACGATGTCGACCTCGGGCATCGTCGCCGCGCAGAACGACCTGTGGTTCGTCGTGCTGCTGCTGCCGTCCTTCCTGGTGTACTCGGTGTCGATGGTGGGGGAGACCAACCGCGCTCCCTTCGACCTGCCCGAGGCCGAGGGCGAACTCGTGGGCGGTTTCCACACGGAGTACTCGTCGCTGCGGTTCGCGATGTTCATGCTCGCGGAGTACGTCAACATGGTCACCGTCTCCGCGCTCGCGACCACCCTGTTCCTCGGTGGCTGGCACGCGCCGTGGCCGCTGACGCTGTGGAGCGGCGCGAACTCGGGCTGGTGGCCGCTGCTGTGGTTCGTGATCAAGGTGTGGGTCGTGCTGTTCGTCTTCGTGTGGCTGCGCAGCACCCTGCCGCGACTGCGCTACGACCAGTTCATGGCCCTGGGCTGGAAACTGCTCATCCCCGTTTCGGTGGTGTGGGTGATGATCGTGGCCGCGCTGCGCATCCTCGACACCGACGACGTCCTGCCCGGCACCGCGAGCCTCATCGTCGCCGGGGTGCTGTCCACCGCTCTGCTGTTCGCCTACCTCACCCTGCAGGGGCGGCGGACCCGGCGCATCGCACAGGCGACGGAACCACCCGCCGGCGTCGACGAGGAGTTCGACGCCATGGCCGGGGGCTTCCCCGTGCCGCCACTACCTGCTCGGTCGAGCACCCGATCGAGTCCGCCCGCCCCGGCGGGTCGTCTCCCAGGAGGATCGTGATGGTCGAATTCCGCGGCCCGCTCGCCGGTTTCGGTGTGACGCTCACGACGATGTTCAAGAAGCCCAACACCGAGCAGTATCCGGAGCAGAAGAGACCCACCGCCCCCCGCTATCACGGACGCCACCAGCTCAACCGGTATCCGGACGGACTCGAGAAGTGCATCGGCTGCGAACTGTGCGCGTGGGCCTGCCCCGCCGACGCCATCCACGTCGAGGGCGCCGACAACACCGACGAGGAGCGGTACTCGCCCGGCGAACGGTACGGGCGCGTCTACCAGATCAACTACCTGCGGTGCATCGGCTGCGGATTGTGCATCGAGGCGTGCCCGACCCGCGCGCTGACGATGACGAACGAGTACGAGATGGCTGCCGACAACCGCACCGACATGATCTACGAGAAGGACCGCCTGCTCGCGCCGCTCGAACCCGGGATGCAGCCACCCCCGCATCCCATGGCACCCGGCGCCACCGACGAGGACTACTACCGGGGCACGATCCCCGTCCCGGAATACGCGTCCGCCGCCGACGGGGAGGAACACCGGTGACCACCGCGCTGCTCGCCGCCGAACTCACCACGACCTCCACCGGGGAGGCCGTGCAGTTCTGGATCCTCGGTGCCGTCGCGGTACTCGGGGCGCTCGGTGTCGTCGTCGCCCCGAAGGCCGTGTACTCGGCGCTGTTCCTCGCGATGACGATGATCGTGCTCGCCGTCTTCTACATCGCGCAGGACGCATTGTTCCTCGGTGTGGTGCAGGTCGTCGTCTACACCGGCGCCGTGATGATGCTGTTCCTGTTCGTGCTCATGCTCGTCGGTATCGATTCCGCCGACTCCCTCGTCGAAACCATCAAGGGACAGCGCGTTCTCGCGATCGTCGTGGCGATCGGCTTCGCGGTGATGCTCATCGGTGGCATCGGCAACACCGCGGTCTCCGGCTTCGCGGGACTCGACGCCGCCAACGCCGGCGGCAACGTCGAGGGCCTGGCGGTGCTGCTGTTCATCGACTACGTCTGGGCGTTCGAACTCACCGGAGCGCTGCTCATCACCGCCACCGTCGGTGCGATGGTGCTCGCCCACCGGGAACGACTGCAGCCGAGGCAGACCCAACGCGAACTCGCCGCACGCAGATTCCGCGAAGGAGAGCGGGTCACACCGCTGCCGGCCGCGGGCGTCTATGCCCGCCACAACGCCGCCGACGTCCCGGCCCTGCTCCCGGACGGATCGTTCTCCGAACTGTCGGTCGGTGAGCTGCTCGGCCGCATCGGACGCGACTGGGACCACACCGAACTCGGCCTGCGCGAACCCGACGACGACGCGAGGAAGGACCGGCGATGAACCCCGAGAACTACCTCTACCTGTCGGCACTGCTGTTCACCATCGGCGCTGTGGGAGTCCTCCTGCGCCGCAACGCCATCGTCGTGTTCATGTGCGTCGAGTTGATGCTCAACGCCGCCAACCTGGCCTTCGTCACCTTCGCGCGGATGCACGGCAACCTCCACGGACAGGTCTTCGCCTTCTTCACGATGGTCGTCGCGGCCGCCGAGGTCGTCGTCGGCCTCGCGATCATCGTGACCATCTTCCGGACGAGGCGATCCGCCTCCGTCGACAACGCCGACCTGCTCAAGTACTGACGACCCCTACGAGGACGGTGAGTGTGAGAGCCCACGACGAACCGAGAGGACACGCGGCATGACTTCGTTCCTGAACTCGGCGCTGTGGACGATACCGGCACTGCCCCTGGCCGGCGCGTTCGTTCTGCTGCTCTTCGGGCGTCGCAGCGACCGCTGGGGACATCTGCTCGGATGCGCCACGGCGATCGCCTCGTTCGTCGTCGGCGTCGTCATGTTCGCCGGACTGCGCGGACTCGACGCGAGCGAGAGACTCGCGCAGCAGACCGTGTTCACCTGGGTGCCGGTCGGAGAACTGCAGGTCGATCTCGGACTGCGGCTCGACGCGCTGTCGATCTGCTTCGTACTGCTCATCACCGGCGTGGGCTCGCTGATCCACCTCTATTCGGTCGGCTACATGGCACACGATCCGGAGCGCCGGAAGTTCTTCGCCTATCTGAACCTGTTCCTCGCGGCGATGCTGGTGCTCGTCCTCGCCGACAACTTCCTCGTCCTGTACCTCGGATGGGAGGGCGTCGGTCTCGCTTCGTACCTGCTCATCGGATTCTGGCAGTACAAGCCCACCGCCGCGACCGCCGCGAAGAAGGCGTTCGTCGTCAACCGCGTCGGCGACATGGGGCTGCTCGTCGCCCTCATGATCATGTTCGCGACCTTCGGCAGCCTCGACTACGACACGGTCTTCACCGCGGTACCCGCGGCGAGTGAGGGCACCGTGACCGCGATCGGCCTGTGCCTGCTCCTGGCCGCGTGCGCGAAATCCGCCCAGCTGCCACTGCAGTCGTGGCTCGGCGACGCCATGGAGGGCCCCACCCCGGTCTCCGCGCTCATCCACGCCGCCACGATGGTCACCGCCGGTGTCTACCTCGTCGTCCGCGCGAACGCGATCTTCGACGCCGCACCGGCCGCACGACTCGCGGTGGTGATCGTCGGCGCCGCGACACTGCTCTTCGGCGCGATCATCGGCTGCGCCAAAGACGACATCAAGAAGGCGCTCGCCGCGTCGACCATGAGCCAGATCGGCTACATGGTGCTCGCCGCCGGACTCGGCCCCGCCGGGTACGTCTTCGCGATCCTGCACCTGCTCACCCACGGCTTCTTCAAGGCCGGACTGTTCCTCGGCGCCGGCTCGGTGATGCACGCGATGAACGACGAGACCGACATGCGCCGCTACGGCGGACTGCGCGCGGTCATGCCGATCACCTTCGCCACCTTCGGGCTGGGCTACCTCGCGATCATCGGCATCCCGCCGTTCGCCGGGTTCTTCTCCAAGGACAAGATCATCGAAGTGGCCTTCGCCGCCGGCGGTGTCGAAGGCATCGTGCTCGGTCTCGTCGCGCTGCTCGGTGCGGGGCTGACCGCCTTCTACATGACCCGCGTGATGATCCTGACCTTCTTCGGCGACCGGCGATGGGCGCCCGACGCCACCCCACACGAGTCGCCGGCCTCGATGACCTGGCCGATGATCGCTCTCGCCGTGGGCTCGGTCGGTGCCGGCGGGTTGCTGGTGCTCGGTGGCGCGTTGCAGCACTGGCTCGAACCCGTCGTCGGCTACGACCATCACGAAGGTGGTCTGCCCGTCTGGCTCGTCACCACCCTCACGCTGGCGGTCGTGCTCGCCGGTGTCGCCGTCGCGTACCGGCAGTACGTGCGCGCACCGGTCCCGGAGACGGCCCCCGAGGCGGTGTCGGTGCTCACCGTCGCCGCACGTCGCGACCTCTACGGCGACGCCGTGAACGAAGCGGTGTTCATGCGTCCCGGTCAGGGTCTGGTGCGCGCCCTCGGCGCCGTGGAATCCACCGGCATCGACGGCTCCGTCACCGGTGCCGCCACCGGGATCGGTGCGCTCTCGCACGGACTGCGCCTGCTGCAGACCGGCTTCGTCCGTTCGTACGCGTTGTACATGTTCGCCGGCGCGACCGTCGTGGTCGGTGCGCTCGTCCTGGTGACGCTGTGATGGGGGTGTACTGATGACCACCGTTCCCTGGTTGACGATCCTGTGGGTGCTCCCGCTGCTCGGCGCCGCCGCGATCATGGCTCTGCCCGCACGCTTCGGTTCCGCCGTCCGGTCGATCGCCCTCGCGGTGTCGATCGCCGTTCTCGTGGTCGCGGTGATCGTCGCCGTCGGATTCGACCGCGGGGGAGAGCGTTTCCAGTTCGTCGAATCGCACGACTGGATCCCCTCGTTCGGCGCAGGCTACCGGCTCGGCGTCGACGGCATCGCCCTGGTGCTGGTCCTGTTGACCGCCGCGCTCGTGCCGTTGCTCCTGGCCGCCGGGTGGCACGATCACCGCGCCGCCGACGAGGAGGCCGGCGCGGCCCGCCCGCGTTCCGCGCACACCTACGTGGCGCTGATCCTGCTCGTCGAGTCGATGGTGCTCGTGTCGTTCACCGCCCTCGACATCCTGCTGTTCTACGTCTTCTTCGAGGCGATGCTCGTCCCGATGTACTTCCTCATCGGCGGGTTCGGTTCGCCGGGGACACCGCGCGCCGACCGGGCACGCGCCGCCGTGAAGTTCCTGCTGTACAACCTGCTCGGCGGACTGGTGATGCTCGCCGCGTTGATCGGGCTGTACGTGGTCACTGCCCGATCCGGGCTGGGGGAGACCGCGGGTGTGGGCACCTTCGACGTCCGGACCGTCACCGCCGCCGCCGTCTCGGGGGACCTCGACGCGACCCCCGCCGTACTTGCCGCACTGTGTTTCGGTTTCCTCGTCGCCTTCGCGGTGAAGGCCCCGCTGTGGCCGCTGCACGGGTGGCTACCCGACGCGGCGGTGCGGACCACGCCGGTCGCGGCGGTGCTCATGATGGCCGTGGTCGACAAGGTCGGCACCTTCGGCATGCTGCGCTACTGCCTGCAGCTCTTCCCCGACGCCTCGGTGACCTTCGCACCGGTCGTGGTGACCCTCGCCGTCATCGGCATCGTCTACGGCGCCGTGCTCGCGATCGGTCAGACCGACGTGATGCGCCTGATCGCCTACACCTCGATCTCGCACTTCGGGTTCATCGTCCTCGGCATCTTCGCCCTGACCTCGCAGGGGCAGGCCGGCTCGACGCTGTACATGGTCAACCACGGGATCTCCACGGCCGCACTGTTCCTCATCGCCGGTTTCCTCGTCTCGCGGCGCGGAGACCGCACCATCGCCGCCTACGGCGGGGTGCAGAAGGTCGCTCCGGTCCTCGCCGGGACCTTCCTCGTCGCCGGACTGGCGACCCTGTCCCTGCCCGGGCTCGCGCCGTTCGTCAGCGAGTTCCTCGTCTTCGTCGGCACCTATCCGCGCTACCAGGTGGCCGCGGTGATCGCGACACTCGCGCTCGTGCTGTCCGCGCTCTACGTGCTGTGGCTCTACCAGCGCATGATGGGCGGACCCGTGCGCCTGCCCGGTGGGGACGACGGTGACGACGGGAACGACGGTGCCGAACACGCCCGCAGGCTCTCCGATCTCGTGCCTCGTGAGGTCGCGGTGGTCGCGCCGCTGATCGCATTGCTGCTCATCCTGGGGATCTACCCGAAACCCGCGCTCGACGTCATCACCCCCGCGGTCGACGACACGCTCGTCTCGATCGAGATCTCCCGGCCGGAACCGGTGGTGCCCGCCGAGCGACCCGTCGCCGAGAGTGGTGTTCCCGCCCACGGTTCCGAGGAAGGTGAAGCCGAATGAACCCCTCCGAGGGCATCGTCGTTCTTGCCGCGTCGATTCCCGCCCCGGCGATCGACTACGGACTGATCGCACCGATCCTCATCGTCTTCGCCGCGGCCGTCGTCGGTGTGCTGGTCGAGTCCTTCGCGCCGGCCTCGGCACGCTATCTCGCCCACGTGCTCCTGACGACGGGCGCGCTCGTGGCGGCGTTCGTCGCCGTCGTGATGCTCGCGGGAACCCGTGCGACCACCCTGTCGGGGGCGGTCGTGATCGACGGACCGGCGCTGTTCCTGCAGGGATCGGTCCTGATCGTGGCGGTGCTGTCGGTTGCGCTCGTCGCGGAACGGAGTATCGAACGGGTTCGCACGCAATCGGTTTCCCGCGCCGCGGTCGGTGCGCATCTCGACGCTTTCGCGCCCCAGGCGTCGGCGATTCCGGGCACCGCGGCCGAACGGCAGGCGCTCGCGGCGGGTGGCGCGCGCACCGAGGTCTTCCCGCTCATGCTGTTCGCGGTGGGCGGGATGCTCGTCTTCCCGGCCTCGAACGACCTGCTGACGATGTTCGTCGCGCTCGAAGTGCTGTCGCTGCCCCTGTATCTGCTGTGCGGTCTGGCGCGGCGCCGCCGGTTGCTTTCCCAGGAAGCGGCACTGAAGTACTTCCTGCTGGGCGCGTTCTCGTCGGCGTTCTTCCTGTACGGGGTGGCGATGCTCTACGGCTATGCCGGGACCGTCCATTTCGGCGGTATCGCCCTGGCGATCGACACCGGTGCGGGCAGCGAGACCACCGCGCTCGTCGGGGTGGGTCTGCTGGCCGTCGGGTTGCTCTTCAAGATCGGGGCGGTGCCCTTCCATTCGTGGACGCCGGACGTCTACCAGGGCGCACCGACCCCCGTGACGGCGTTCATGGCCGCCGCCACGAAGATCGCCGCCTTCGGTGCACTGCTGCGCGTGCTCTACGTCGCGGTCCCCGGTTCCGCCGACCAGTGGCGGCCGATCCTGTGGGCCGTCGCGATCGCGACGATGGTCGTCGGCGCGGTCCTCGCGGTGACGCAGAACGACATCAAGCGCATGCTCGCGTACTCGGCGATCAGCCACACCGGATTCGTGCTCACCGGCGTCGTGGCCGGCACCGCGTCCGGGATCTCGTCGACGCTGTTCTATCTGCTCGTCTACGGGATCGGGACGGTCGGTGTGTTCGCCGTGGTGACTCTGGTGCGCGACCCGGACGGCGAGGCATGGGAGCTGTCGCGCTGGGCCGGTGTCGGGCGACGCTCCCCGTTGCTCGGCGGGGCGTTCGCGCTGTTCCTGCTGTCGCTGGCGGGTATTCCGCTCACCAGCGGGTTCATCGCGAAGTTCGCGGTCTTCGGCGCGGCGATCGAGGGCGGTGCGGCTCCGCTCGTGATCGTCGGCGTGCTGATCAGCGCGATCGCCGCGTACTTCTACGTGCGGGTGATCGTGCTGATGTTCTTCACCGACCCGACCGACGACGCCCCGCGGCTCGCGACCTCGACCGTGGCGACGAGCGCGGCGATCGCGTTCGCGGCGGTGGCGACGGTGCTGCTCGGCATCCTGCCGCAACCCGTCCTCGACCTCGCCGAGCGGGCGGCGGTGTTCGTGCTCTGACCACGAACGTGCGCGGTGGGAATGCCGCGGCCCTCGTATCGGTTCCACCTCCCGAGGAGGCGTAATGACCGATACACGCAAGGCGATTCTGGCAGGCGGATGCTTCTGGGGTATGGAGGAGCTGATCCGGAGGCAGCCCGGGGTGGTGTCGACACGGGTCGGCTACACCGGTGGGCAGAACGATCACCCCACCTATCGCAACCATCCGGGGCACGCGGAGTCCGTCGAGATCGTCTACGACCCCGCACGCACCGACTACCGGGCACTGCTCGAGTTCTTCTTCCAGATCCACGACCCGGCCACCCTGAACCGGCAGGGCAACGACGTCGGGGCGTCCTACCGCTCTGCGATCTTCTACCTCGACGACGAGCAGAAGCAGGTCGCGGTGGACACGATCGCAGACGTCGAGGCATCGGGCCTGTGGCCCGGCACGGTGGTCACCGAGGTGACTCCCGCGAGCACCTTCTGGGAGGCCGAACCCGAGCACCAGGATTATCTCCAGCGCTACCCGAACGGGTACACCTGCCACTTCCCACGGCCGGGCTGGAAGCTGCCGAACAGTCGCATCGCCGACGCGGCGAACTGAGTTGCGCGCACGGGCAGTTCCACGGGGACTGCCCGTGCCGCCGGCAGCGGCTGCTCGTCGGTGTTTCCGCGCGTCCGTATCGTGGAAGTACGGTTCGGAACGACACGCGGAGGAGTGCTCGATGGGAATGTTCGGCAAGGTGATGAAGAGCGCCGCCGCGGTGAAGGCGATCCAGATCGTCCGACGTGAGGCGGCCAAGCCGGAGAACCAGCGCAAGGCCAAGGAGATGCTCGCCAAGTTGCAGCAGAAGCGCCGCGGTTCCCACTGATCTGCCGGTCGGGCGGCGAGTGTGGTCGCCGCTGTCCGACATGTGTGTCCCGCCGGGTAGGCGGAGAGAAGGTGAACCGTGCTGCGGTTCTTCCTCGTCGGTTTCCTGGGCCTGACCCTGGTTCTGGTCGGCGTGATCGCCGCCGTCGGAGGGTGGGTCTGGTGGGTGCTGGTCGTCCTCCTGACGTTCCTGCTGCTGGTCGGAATCTACGATCTCGTGCAGCGCCGGCATTCGGTGCTGCGCAACTATCCGGTGCTCGGCCACATGCGATATCTGCTCGAGAGCGTACGGCCGGAATTGCAGCAGTACTTCGTCGAGCGGAACTTCGACGGACGACCCTTCGACAGGGACGTGCGCACCGTCGTCTACGAACGCGCCAAGGGCATCCACGGCGAACTGTCGTTCGGCACCGAACGTGACATCTACGAGGTCGGCTACGAATACCTCGTGCACTCAACCGCGCCGGTGCCCGAACCCGACGAACCGCCGCGGGTGAGCATCGGAGGACCCGACTGCACGCGGCCGTACTCGATGTCGCTGCTGAACGTCTCGTCGATGAGTTTCGGTGCGCTGTCCGCCAACGCGATCCGGGCGTTGAACCGTGGAGCGGCTCGAGGCGGGTTCGCCCACGACACCGGAGAGGGTGGCCTGACGCCGTATCACCTCGAGGGCGGCGGCGACCTGGTCTGGGAGATCGGATCCGGCTACTTCGGGACGCGCGACCGCGACGGCAGATTCGACCCGACGGAATTCGCCGACAAGTCGGCCCACGACCACGTCAAGGCGATCTCCCTCAAACTCAGTCAGGGTGCGAAGCCGGGCGTGGGCGGTGTTCTCCCGGCAGCGAAGGTGAGCGAGGAGATCGCACGCTATCGAGGTGTGCCGGCCCACGAGAAATGCATCAGTCCCGCAGCGCACACGGTCTTCACCACGCCGCGCGAACTGGTCCGTTTCCTCGCCGGTCTCCGCGAGCTGTCCGGAGGGAAGCCCGTCGGTTTCAAGCTCTGTGTCGGATCCCGCATCGACGTGCTCGCGATCTGCAAGGCCATGCTCGCCGAAGGGACGACCCCCGATTTCGTCATCGTCGACGGAGCGGAGGGTGGCACCGCCGCAGCACCCCTCGAATACGAGGACAACGTGGGTCTGCCGCTCACCGACGGACTGATGACCGTCCACAACGCACTTGTGGGTACCGGATTGCGCGACCGGATCAGGATCGGCGCGAGCGGCAAGGTCGCGACCGGAAACGACATGGTGAAGCGGCTGATCCAAGGTGCGGACTACACCAACTCGGCGCGGGCGATGATGATGGCGCTCGGATGCATCCAGGCGCAGCGGTGTCACACGAACAGGTGCCCGGTCGGTGTGACGACCCAGGATCCGAAACGAGCACGGGCGCTCGATGTGGCGGACAAGGCCTTACGGGTGCAGCGGTACCACGCGAGCACGGTGCGGCAGGCGATGCAACTCATGGCGTCGATGGGCGTCGGTGAACCGAGCGGACTCACGACGGACATGCTCCGGAAGAAGGTGTCGCCCACCGTCGTCCGCTCCTACACGGAGCTCTACGAGTGGCTCGCTCCGGGCGAACTGCCGGCAGATCCGCCGTCGACGTGGGCGGCGGACTGGCGTGCCGCCTCGCCGGATTCGTTCCGTCCCCGGTCCCACCTGTGACGAGCTCCTGCTCGCGACGACCTGGTGCAGGTCCTCATCATCGGGGTCGCTGCTTCACGAGCGTGAACTGCTGGACGTCGATGAGACGCCGTCGGAAGTTCGCGGCGCAACCGGTCAGATACCGGATGTATCGCTGGTAGACCTCCTCGGAGGCCATCCGGACCGCGTCGTCGCGACGTGCCTCGAGGGCCTGCGCCCACAGATCGAGTGTGTGGGCGTAGTGGGGCTGCAAGGACTCGATGTTCTGCACCCAGAAACTGTTTCGGCTGTGCGCCGGTGATGACCAGGTCCCGGTCGGGGAGCTGCCCTCCGGGGAAGATCTCCCTCATGATGAACCGCAGGAACAGAGCGTCCTCGCGGGTGACCGTCACCTTCATCGCCTCGAGCTGGGCACGGGAATGCCCGACGATGGTGTGCAGCAGCATCCGGCCGTCGGCGGGCAGGATGCGGGAGGCGCGTTCGAAGAAGGTGTCGTACCGCTGTCGGCGGAAATGCTCGAACGCTCCGATGCTGACGATGCGGTCCACCGGCTCGTCGAACTCCTCCCAGCCCTGCAGGCGAACCTCCGCGGTACGGCCACCGGACGACATCGCCGAGAGCAGACCGGACACGTGTTCGTACTGGTTGCGGCTCAACGTCAGACCGATGACGTGCACGTCGTATCGCTCAGCCGCCCGCATCATCGTCGAGCCCCACCCGCAGCCGATGTCCAACAAGGTCATTCCGGGCCGGAGATCGCACTTGCGGAGAGCAAGATCGACCTTTGCGATCTGGGCCTCCTCGAGGCTCATGTCGTCGCGCTCGAAGTAGGCGCAACTGTACGTGCGCGTGGGGTCGAGGAACAGTTCGAAGAAGTCGTCGGACAGGTCGTAGTGGGTCTGGACCTTCTCGTAGAACGGCGTCAGCTTCTGCATTCGGACCTACTCTCCGCGAGGAGTGGGACGCGAGTTCCTGTGTCGGAATCCACGCTTCCCGTGGGGCACACCGCTATCGGTCGATAGTGCTCCGGCAGAGTGCCTTCTCACACGAGAACGGCGATTCCTGGGGGAGTTGTCCGACTCGGGCACACGAGTGCCTGGCGGCTACCCCGCGGCGTCAGCCCGCACGGACGGATGCCCCGTCGGTGACCGGCACGATGTCGAAGGCGTCCTCGAGCGCGTCGAGGGCCGCGTCGAAGTGATCGAGCAGGGGCTGCAGTTGCGGCAGGCTGCGACTGCACGAGGTGAGCCCGAAAGCGATGGCGTCGTCGGTGCTCGTGCACGTGATGTTCAGTGCCTGACCGTCGACGGGTACGGACAGCGGATACACAGCATCCACACGAGCACCGTTCCAGTACAACGGATCCGGCGAACCCGGCACGTTCGAGACGATGACGTTGAAGGGTGGTCGCGGAAGCGCGCGATTGCGCGTGAGGATCCCCACCGCCAGCGGCGCGACGCCGAGTGCACTGGCCGCCAGCCGGGACAGGGAGGACATCCCCTGCATGGAGGCCTTGCCCTCCGTCGTCGATGCCGACACCCTGGCCAGCCGGTCGGCCGGATCGGCGAGATCCGTGCCCATGTCCGCCATCAGGACACCGAGTTCGTTTCCGGCGCAATCCTTGTCGGGTCGCAGGCACACCGGGACCATGGCCACGAGCGACTTGTCGGGCAACGCCTCCTGCTCGATCAGGAAGGCGCGCAGTGCTCCCGACGACATGGCCAGAACGACATCGTTGACGGTCGCGTCGGCCGCTCTCGCGACGGCACGCAGGCGGGCCAGCGGCCACGAGCGGGCGGCGAACCGGCGCGTCCCCGAGATGGGCACGTTGATCACGGTGTTCGGTGCGGCCAGCGACAGTGATCCGCCTCCGCCGCGCAGCGCCCTGTTCACGGTGCCGGCCAGTGCAGGCACGAAGCCGGTGACGTCGGCCGTCGCCGTCCGCACCGCCTGCATCGCGGCCTCGGGAAGATCGAGCGCGGTCCCGGAGGAGTGGGAGCGGCTCGGCGCGTCGAAGGGTGCCCACGGTGCCGGCATGCCGGTCCGTTCGGAGTCCGGGCTCAGGGCGCGGCGCAGCAACTTCATGGCGCCGACACCGTCGGCGAGGGCGTGGTGGATCTTGGTGTAGACGGCGAGCCTGCCGTCCGCGAGACCTTCGATCACGTGCATCTGCCACAGCGGCCGGCTCCGATCGAGCAGCGTGCTGTGCAGCCGGGAGACGAGATCCCAGAGTTCGTCGAGCCCGCCGGGCTGCGGCAACGCGTTGCGTCGTACGTGGTAGCTCAGGTCGAAGTTCGCATCCTCCTCCCAGGCCCACTGACCGAAGGTGCCCAGGGAACGGACCGCGCGCTTGCGCCACAGCGGCGCGACCTCGCCGTCCTCCGCGGCAGCGGTGAACAGTGCCCCCAGATCCGCGGCGGTCGTGCCTTCGCGTGGCCGGAGAAGGATCAGTCCGCCCACATGCATCGGATGATCGCGGGACTCCCCGAGGAGAAACATCGAATCGGTGGGCGACATGGGTGGACGCATCGGCACATTTCCTCCGCCCGGATCGCCGGGCAGTTCGTGACGAGGCCCCCTGCCGCCCCGTCGACATGTGCGTCAAACCATGACCCCCGTCACAGGTTTATGACGCGACACAACTAATACGCGATGCCGGGTCGTATCGCCAAGTCCGGACGCCCGATTTCCGGCCGAAACGAGAATTGTTGTCCGATTTTCGAACTCCGGGAGGTCTCGCTACCGCCGATCGATCTGGACGGAAGCCGTGATCCGGGAGCGCGTACGGAAATACAGTCGAGGACAGGAACGGAAATCACGAACTCGACACTCCCTGCTGTGCCGGGTCCCGCAGATCACCCGGAAGGATCGCGATGTCCGACCCATCGGCCGACATGCCCGCCGCAGTCCGGAACACGCAGGTGGATCGATCACTGCCCTTCTCGGACGTCCAGGATTTCGACGACGTCGATCGCGGTTTCATCGCGGCTCTCGAACCCGGGATCGTGAGGAACACCGATGGCCACGTCGTGTGGGACAGCGATTCGTACGCATTCCTCGACGACGACTGCCCTCCGACGGTGAATCCGAGCCTCTGGCGGCAGTCGCGACTCTGCGCGCGGCAGGGATTGTTCGAGGTCACGGAGCGTATCTACCAGGTGCGCGGTCTGGACCTGTCGAACATGACGCTCGTCGAGGGCGATACCGGCGTGATCGTCATCGATCCACTGATCTCCGCGGAGACCGCTGCGGCGGGTCTCGCGCTGTATCAGGCGCATCGCGGTGACCGCCCGGTCACCGCGGTGATCTACACCCACAGCCACATCGATCACTTCGGTGGCGTCAAGGGTGTCACGATGGTCGAGGACGTCGCAGCCGGGCGATGCCCGGTCCTGGCACCGGCCGGCTTCGTCGAGCACGCCGTCGCAGAGAACGTGTACGCGGGCACGGCGATGGGACGCCGCGCCGCCTACATGTACGGAGCGGCGTTGCCACGAGGTCCTCGCGGTGCCGTCGGTGCGGGATTGGGACCGACGACCTCGACCGGAACGCCGACCCTGATCGCTCCGACGATCGACATCGAGCACACGGGGCAGACGGAGACGGTCGACGGGGTCGAGATCGAGTTCCAGATGACACCGGGCACCGAGGCCCCGGCGGAGATGAACTTCTACTTCCCACAGTTGCGGGCCCTGTGCATGGCGGAGAACGCCACCCACACCCTGCACAATCTGCTGACGCTGCGCGGGGCGCTCGTGCGGGATCCGCACGTGTGGTCGCAGTATCTGACCGAGTCGATCAACCGGTTCGCGTACCGCTCCGACGTGCTGTTCGCCTCGCACCACTGGCCGACCTGGGACACCGAGCGCCTGACGGAGTATCTGTCCCTCCAACGCGACCTGTACGGCTATCTGCACGATCAGACGCTGAGGGCGATCAACAAAGGGGCCACCGGAATCGAGATCGCCGAGTCGATCGAACTGCCACCGGCGATCGAGAAGGTGTGGCACACGCGCGGCTACTACGGCAGTGTCAGTCACAACGTCAAAGCCGTCTACCAGCGGTACATGGGCTGGTTCGACGGCAATCCCGCCCACCTGTGGGAGCACCCTCCCGTCGAATCGGCGAAGCGGCACATCGAGTTCATGGGCGGCGCCGATCAGGTCCTGGAGAAGGCCCGCCGCTCGTTCGAGGACGGCGACTTCCGGTGGGTCGCGCAGGTGCTGAACTACGTGATCTTCGCGGACCCCGACAACGCGCAGGCCAAGGCGCTGCAGGCGGACGCGCTCGAACGACTCGGCTTCGGTTCCGAGAACGGCACCTGGCGGAACTTCTTCCTCATGGGCGCCTACGAACTCCGCCACGGTGCGATCGGCACGCCGACCGTCACCGCCGCCCCGGACATCGTCGGTGCGCTCTCGATCGAGCAGCTCTTCGACGCGCTCGCACTGCGTGTGGACGGTCCGCGGGCATGGTCGACGACGTTGACGATCGACTGGAACCTCACCGACGAGAACATCGTGCATCGCACTCAACTGCGAAACGGGCTCCTGGTGCACTTCGACACCGACGGCTCGTTGCCCGCGCCGGACACCACCATCACGCTGACCCGATCGCTGCTCGTCGCGGTGCTGCTCGGCGGCGCCGACCCGACGCCGCTCGTGGCGGACGGCAGCATCACCGTCGACGGGGTGGACGGCGTACTTGCGACGCTGGTGAGCGTGCTGGACGAACCCGACCCGGACTTCGCGATCGTCACTCCCTGACCATTCGCTCACTCCGGTTCGACCCGTTCGATGTTCGCGCCCACGGTATGGACGAGCTGCAGGGTGGGATCCCAGGGCAGGACCGCATCGACCGCGGCGTCGAGCTCGTCCAGGGGTGGTAGCTCGGCCGGGCCGAGCACGGAGACGACCACCGTGGTGCCGTGCCAGTCCACCCCGGTGACCTCCGCGTCGGGTGTCCCGTCGAGCCACCGCGTGGCCTGCGCGGAGATCTGCCGTGCCCACAACGACGCCATCGAATTGACGACCATCGGCACCGCGACGACGACCAGTGCCACCGCGAGGACGGCGTAGGCCCGTCGCCACCGGGGCCGGACGGTCTCCGCCGCCTCCCGGGAGTAACCTGCGGCGACGAGAACCGCTGTGGCCGTGATGATCAGCGCGACCACGTTGGATGCGAACAGCACGAACGCGCCGAGCGCGAGTGTCGGTGCGCCGGAGCCGAGGCAGACACCGACCACCGCGAGCGGAGGCACCAGCGAGATCGCGATCGCGACCCCGGGCAGGACGTCCCCGACGTCGCGGCGTGTCACCGCGATCGCCCCGACCAGTCCTGTCGCCATGGCCGCCGTCAGATCCATCAACGTCGGCGACGTGCGACCGAGGACCTGCGAGTTCGACAGGACATTGCCCGGGTTCGCGAGCACCTGGGCGAAGACGACCCCGAGGAGGACAACCAGGACGATGCCGCCGAGGATCCGGGCGACGCTGCGCGCGATCAACACACCGCGTCCGACCGCGATCCCCAGGCCGACCCCCAGGATCGGGGTGGACAACGGCGCGACGATCATCGCCCCGATCACGGTGGCCGTCGAATCACTGACCACCCCCGCCACAGCGATGACCGCCGAGAGGGTGAGCATCGTCCAGAACGCCGACCGCTTCGCCTGCCGATCACCGACCGACAGATCCAGACGCTCGTCGAGTTCCGTCAGGCTGCGTCGCTGGGACTCGGGCACAAGAGTGTCGAACATTCACGCACCTCCCGGAAGAGTCGTCGGGTCCGGCCGGATCCGACACCGCGGCACCGACGGTCGATGGCGGGGATCATCGCGACTTCTCCAGGTCGGAGACCACCCAGCGTCCTTCGCCGCGGAGTTCGAGGACGCGGTCGTGGAAGGCGTCGAGAGTGCTCCGATGCCCGACGCTGACGATCACGGCGTCCGGCAGCGCTTCCCGCATCGTCCGGTACAGCGCGTGTTCGAGACCTTCGTCGATCGCGGCGGTGGCCTCGTCCAGGAACACGATCGCCGGGGACGACAACAGGATGCGCGCGAATCCGAGCCGTTGCTGTTCGCCGGGGGAGAGGGTGCGCGCCCAGTCGGTGTCGAGTCGTTCGGCGAGATGCCCGAGCGCAACGGTCTCGAGCGCCGTGCGTAGCGCGGCGTCGTCGTGATCCGCCGCGCGGGGATAGGTGACGGCATCGCGCAGGGTGCCCAGCGGGAGGTAAGGGTGCTGGGACAGGAACAATCCGTCCCCGGTCGGTCGGTCGACCTCACCGCGCGCATACGGCCACAGTCCCGCGATCGTGCGGAGCAGTGTGGTCTTCCCGCTGCCCGACGCTCCGCGCACCAGAAGCGCCTCGCCCGCGTCGACACCCAGCGACAGGTCGGTGACGAGCGGGTCACCTGCCGGGGTCTCGACCGACAGATCCGTCAGCTCCAGCCGATCCTCCTGCGCCCGCACCGAGACCGAGGGCAGTTCGGCGGCCTGATGCGTCGTGTCGAGCAATCCGTTCAGGCGGATCGTCGTCGCGCGGAACGCCGCGAAATCGTCGTACGACTCGCGGAAGAACGACAGGGAGTCGTGTACCTGCCCGAACGCGTTGCTCGTCTGCATGACGTCACCGAGGGTCACCTGGCCGGCGAACAAGCGGGGTCCCTGTACGAGGAACGGGAAGATCACCGCGGTCTGGTTGACCGCCAGGTTGAAACCGTTGAACTTCAGCGTCCGGAACACGATGCGCCACCAGTTGCGGATCACTGCGGCGAACCGCGCGAGCAGGCCACCGCGTTCGACGCCCTCACCCCGGTAGAACGCGATGGATTCGCCGTACTCGCGCACCCGCACGAGCGCGTACCG
Source organism: Rhodococcus sp. BUPNP1 (assembly GCF_002215235.1). Lineage (NCBI taxonomy): Bacteria > Bacillati > Actinomycetota > Actinomycetes > Mycobacteriales > Nocardiaceae > Rhodococcus > Rhodococcus sp. BUPNP1. Next base: position 27,850 of record NZ_NERM01000013.1, on the reverse strand, counting down.
GTAGGTCGCGCCGAGCTTCTCGTTCAGGAAGTTCAGCATGATCAGGGGACGGCCGATCCAGAACGCGACCGCTGTGGTGACGAGAACGTAGACGATCACGAGAAACACCATCGCGCGGGGGATCTCGGTACCCAAGATCGTGATCGGTCCCGACAGATCCCACAGGATGCCGGTGAAACTGACGATCGACAGGACCGCCGTCACCGCTCCCATCGACAGCACCCGCGTGGTCGTGACGAAATTCGTGATATCGACCTGGATGCGCTGATCCGGGTTGTCGACCGGCGACGAGACGAACCGATCCTTGTAGAAGGAACCCGACTCCAGCCAGTCGTCCACGAGGCGTTCGTTCAGATGCGTCCGCCACCGGATGTCGAGGGTCTGCGCGAGGAGATAGTCGACGAGCGCTCGCACCACATGGATCGTCGCCAGGACCGCGAAGATCCGCATGAAACGCCAGAAGGCGGACTCGTCCAGATTCTGGATCGCCGTGTAGAAATCGTTGTACCAGTAGGAGAACAGCACGCTCATCCGCACGGCGAACACCGTCAGCAGCAACACGATCGCGGCCAGGACGAGACCGCCGGCGCCGTTGCGCGGGTCGAAGAAGGACGTGGCGATGCGCCACCACTGGCGACCCCAACGCGTGAACCGCACGAGCGCGGCGATCACGGCGACGAAGACCAGGGCAGTGATCGCAAACGCTTTCGCCGTCCACACGACGCTGTCGACGACGACGGTTCCCCAATCCAACATGTCGACCTCCGACAGGCGTCAGTGGAGTCGCATCCCTACAAGGATCACCCCACCGGCCGCAATGGAATGCGAAGTTGTGGAATCCGGTGGACGGAACCGGGGATCTTTCACCCCTCGTCGTCACCGCGGCTGCGCCGCCGCCACTGCACCGCGGCCGCGAGCAACCGGATCCCGACCGCGAAGAAGATCAGATTCGCGACCATCTGCACCGACACCACGGCGCGCGCTGCCTCGGACTCGGCGGAGATGTCCCCGAAACCCACCGTGGCGAAGACCGTCAGGCAGAAATAGAGCGCATCGATGCGGGACAGCGGCTCGGAGAAGTTGTCCGGAGCGACGATCGACATCCGCAGATAGACGGTCGCGAACAGCACGAGATGCAGGGACACGACGCTGATGAGCGCCTCGATCGCCTGCACCGCCGGATACTCCGCGGCGAGAATCCTGTGGACCTGCCACCCGCCGACGAGCAGGACCACGACACCGCCCCCGACGAGGAGCAGAACGTCGGACAAGCCCGTGACCTGATCCAGGGGAACGGAGAAATACACGCTGACCAGCACGAGCGCGGTGAGCGCGGGTCGCGCCAGCGCAGACAGGATCAACCGTCTCCGCTCCCGCGGATCAGGTGTGCGCGGAGGATCGGCCACGGTCGTCCCCGTCCCGGAATGATGACCTTTGCCCCTACGGTATCGATCGGGCCGGGGCGACGATGGGAAGACCGAGTAACCGATCCGGCCCGAAAGGTCGATGCGGGGCGGGAGTGTGGGGAGTCGTCGATGACCGAACACGAACTGTGGGTCCGACCGATCGCGGAGGTGGGTGCCGCCGACGCACCGACGGTCGGTGGCAAGTCTGCGAACCTCGGAGAACTCACCCGCGCAGGCTTTCCGGTACCGCCGGCCTTCGCCGTCACCACCGACGCCTATCTCGACGCCATGGCGGCGGCCGGCGTCCGATCCCGGTTGGCGGCCGAGGCGGTACCCGCCCCCGACATCGACGACGCCACCCTGATACGCACCTCCGCCGAACTCGCCGCTCTGGTGACGGGTTCGACCGTCCCGGACAAGATGTGCGCGGCGATCGTCTCCGCCTACGAGAGTCTCGGTCCCGATGTGCCGGTCGCGGTGCGGTCGTCCGCTCCTGCGGAGGACGCCTCCGACACGTCGTTCGCCGGGATCCACGAGTCCTACACGAACATCATCGGTGCCGACGCGGTGATCCGCGCGGTGCAGGCGTGCTGGGCCTCACTGTGGTCCGAACGTGCCCGCACCTACCGAGGGCTGCGCGGGGTGACCGACGAACCGTCCATCGCCGTGGTGGTCCAGGTGATGGTGAAGTCCGAGTCGTCGGGTGTCGCGTTCACGGCCGACCCGCGCACGGGCGAACTCGATCGCATCGTCGTCGAAGCAGCGCTCGGTCTCGGTGAGGTCGTCGTCGGCGGACAGGTCGAACCCGACACCTACGTCGTGGCGAAGGACGGTTTCGAGGTGCTCGACGTGCACCTCGGTCATCAGGAATTCCGCATCACCTCCACCGACAGCGGGGACAGTCGCGTCGCCGTCGACCCCACGCGCCGCACCCGGGTCCTCGACGACGAGCAGCTCCTGCGCGTCGCACGCCTGGCGGCCGGAGTCGAAGAACACTACGGGCACCCCCAGGACCTCGAGTTCGCGTTCGCGGACGACGAGCTGTGGATCGTGCAGACCCGCCCGATCACCACACTCGATCGACCGTCGGTTCCCGCTCCGTCCGGCAACGGCGAGGCGCGACCGCTGCTGACCGGTCTCGGTGCGGGCCCCGGGACGACGACCGGCCGCGTGCGGGTGCTGCACGAACTCGTCGACGGGAAGAAACTCGGCGACGGTGAGATCATCGTGGCACCGATGACCAGACCCGACTGGCTGCCGATCCTGCGCCGCGCCGGTGGCATCGTCACCGACGGCGGTGGCATCACCTGCCACGCAGCCATCGTCGGACGCGAACTCGGCAAGCCCGTCGTGGTCGGTGCACGTACCGCCACCGAGGATCTGCACGACGGGCAACTGATCACCGTGGACGGCAACGCGGGGGTGGTGTTCGACGGGGCGGTCCACACCGTGGGGCGCACCGCCGGGACGGCATCCGCACCTGCGACCTCGGCTGTGGCTGCCGAAACCGTCACGGCCACAGCGGTCTACGTCAATCTCGCGACTCCGGATGCCGCGGAGGCGGTCGCCGCGACGGACGTCGACGGCGTCGGTCTGCTCCGTGCCGAGTTCATGATCACCGAAGCGCTCGCGGGCGAACACCCCTCGCACATGATCGCGCAGGGTCGTCGCAACGAGTACGTGGAGAAGATGGCAGCCGGCCTCGCGCGGATCGCGGCGGCGTTCGCACCGCGTCCGGTCGTGTACCGCGCGATCGACCTGCGCAGCAACGAATTCGCCGATCTCGAGGGCGGTGAGGTCGAACCCCACGAAGAGAACCCGATGATCGGTTACCGCGGATGCTTCCGGTACATCCGGGATCCGGAACTGTTCCTGCTCGATCTCGATGTGCTGCACCGGGTTCGGATCACGTACCCGAACGTGCACCTGATGATCCCGTTCGTGCGCACCCGCTGGGAACTGCGGGACTGCCTCGCTCAACTCGACCGGCATCCGCTCGGCTCCGACCAGCGCATGCAGCGCTGGATCATGGCCGAGGTCCCGTCGGTCGTCTACTGGTTGCCGGAATACGCGAAGCTCGGCATCCACGGCGTGTCCATCGGAACCAACGACCTCACGCAGTTGATGCTCGGGGTGGACCGGGACTCGGAGGTGTGCAAGGACCTGTTCGACACCCTCGATCCGGCAGTGCTCGACGCGATCGATCACATCATCGAGCGGGCCTCGGCCGCGGGACTGACGACGTCGCTGTGCGGTCAGGCCGTGTCGACGAGCACCGAACTCGCGGAACATCTCGTCCGGCGCGGTATCACCTCCGTGTCGGTCGCGCCCGACGCCGCGGCGCAGACGAGACGGACGGTGGCGCGAGCGGAACAACGCATCCTGCTCGACCGCGCCCGGAGCGACGGGACGTGACCGGCGGGGATCAGCGCCGACTGTAGGTCGCGCACTACGGGACGACCATCACGGGGCAGGTCACCGTGTGCAGCAGCGCCCATGTGGTGGATCCCAGCATCAGGCTCGGAAACCCGCCTCGACCGCGACGGCCGAGAACGAGCAACTGCGCATCGGCAGCGTGCGACGCAAGATAGTGGGAGGGCTGGTCCAGCACCACCACCGGGTACACCCGCACATCCGGGAACGCCTCGCCGTGCCCGGCGAGACTCTCCGACAACAACGCCCGCTCCTTGTTCTCCACGCTGTCCCAGTCGATCCGGAATCGGAACGGGCCGCGCACATCGAGGTCCGACCACGCGTGGACGGCCACCACGTCGGTGCCGCGCAGCGAAGCCTCCTCGAACGCCGCGGACACCGCGCGCACACTGTGCTCCGAACCGTCGACGCCGACGACCACAGGACCGGAGATGTCGTTGACGTCGACGTGCGGCAGTTTGCGGACCACCACGGCAGGGGCGTGCGTGTGCGTCACCACCGCTCGGCTGACCGAACCGAATCGCTCCCAGCCGAACCGGTTGTCTCCGGCTCCGACCACCACCATCGACGCCGACTTCGACCGGTCCACCAGTTCGAGCGACGGGGAACCGGTGCACAGGTGGGTCTCGATGTCCAGCTCACCATCGGGCGCCGCGCGGCGCGCGTATTCGGCGGCGTCGAGGAGCATGTCGCGTCCCTCGGACTCCTCCTGCTCGAAGAATCCTGCGGGCATGCCGATCGGGACACCGAAGGTGTTGCGGACCGACACTATGGTGACCAACGACAACGGGAGCCGGCGACGTTCCGCTTCGCGAGCTGCCCAGCCCACGGCCTGCAGGGACGCTCTCGATCCGTCCACTCCGGCGACGATGGGGTGGTGTGCTGTCATCACGATCACCTCGGTGCCTGTCCGAGCTGCGGGCACGGCCGTTTCGGGACACTGCTGTTTCCGGGATCCTGCCGTTTCGGGACCCTGCCAGTACACGCTCGGACCGGTCGGTCGCACAAGAGTCGACGGTCCCGACCTGCCCGCAGGAAGTGACCGAAGACTCTCGTGTGCCGCGCACGCCGCTCCTCACACTGGAGACTGCACCCGGCGCCGTCACCCACTGCCGAAAGGCTCCGCCATGTCCGTCCTGATCGGCTACGCGACCGCCCGAGGGTCGACGCGGGGAATCGCCGAACGCATCGCTGCGGGACTGGAAAGCCGCGGTGCCGTGGAACTCCGCGCGCTCGGCGATATCGCGTCGGTGCGAACGTACGAGGCGCTGGTCGTCGGAAGTGCGATCCACAACGGCCAGTGGCTCCCCGAGGCTTCCGATGCGATCCATCGGCTATGCGCCGAGCCGGTAGGACGACCGGTGTGGGCGTTCTCCGTCTCGTCGGTCGGAGCGACCAGCACGATCCTCTCGCCCCGGGTGGCCGCATATCTGCGGCGGGTCACCCCGGAACCTCGGGCGGTGCAGAACCTCCGTTCGGTCGCCGACGTGCGTGATCACCGTTTCTTCGCCGGTGTCATCGCTTCGGGCGACTGGGCCGGAATCGGGCGGATCGTCTTCCGGCTGATGGGCGGACACTACGGCGATGCCCGGGACTGGGTCGACGTCGACGCGTGGACGGAACGGATCCGGGAAGGTCTCGTCGAAACACCGCGTGATCAGGGTTGATCGCGTGCGTCCGAGTCCGGAGGGTCCCCTCGGGATCGGTGATGAAACCGGCGGCGCGTTGGACGACGAAGAACCACCCCAGGACGAATGCGCCAATCGCGGCGGTTCGATCTGTTTTTTCGGCGTCGATCGAGCACTGCCGGGTGTCGATCGAGTACTGCCGGGTGTCGATCGAGTACTCCCTCGGCCGATCGAGCGATCATCGGAGGCCGAAGGACGGTCTCTCCTCGTGCCGTCGCGCGACGATGTCGTCGAACGCGTCGATCAGCCCCTCGGGATACCAGCGGGGATTCGTGTCGGCGGTGGTGGCGACTAGCAGCAACTGGTGTTCGCGCGCGTCCACGGCGACCCGGGCGAGCCGGGTGCGCCCCTCGTCGTCGAGTGCCGCGACCGTCGCGGCGAGGTCGGCGACGAGCAGCACGCGCGGCGGCCCGACGACCGGGGAGTCGAGTTCGGCGACCACGCCGGTGATCTGGTCGGCGGTGGTGGCCCAGCAACACGGTCCCGTGGGAAGTGAGGCGGATCCACCGAGCCAGCGATGACGACGGTGCGGATCGACGACCACCAGGTCATGAGTGCCGCCGGTCAGTGTCGTCATCGCGATCAGGTCGAGCGACACACTGGGTGACGAGCGGCGCTCGTCGCGTCGGATCAGGAGATGTCGGCCGGCGGACAGATCCCACGAGACGGGCGTGCCGTCGTTGTCGCGCCCGAAGGGGATCGTCGTCCGGCACGCGATCACCCGGGCGCTCGGTCCGCGAGCGGGCCGCACCGGGACGGACGGCCGGCACGGTCGACGAGTGGGCGGAGTGGCAGGCATCGACATTGTGGATCCGTTTCGTGTCGCTGGGTCCGGAGCGATCCCCGGACGGCCGAACTGTAGAGGCGAGCACCGACAGGAACGGCCGGGTGCAGGTCGCGGCCGTTACGGTGCGTCCGGTTCGGGGTAACCGCCCGCATGCGCCCGATTGCGACAGCCCTCGCCGTAGCCACCCTCACCGCCCTCGGCGGTCACATCGCCTCCGCAGTGCCCGCGCCGATCGTGGACGACACCGGCGCGATCGCTGCTCCGAGCAGTACCCAGATCTCGTTCGCGCACACCCCGACCGGGCTGCGCGCCGGCACCGCGAACGAACACGAGTCCCGCGCCGGTGTGTCGATCGTCAAGATGTATCTGGCCGAGTACGTCCTCACCTACGGCGACCCCGCGGACCACGCCGACGCGACCGAGATGATCCGGTCGTCGAACGATGCGATCGCCGACCGCCTGCACGCGAAGTACCCGCAGGCGATCTCGTCGACCGCGGCGGAGTTCGGGCTCACCGACACCCACGTGCCCGGCTACTGGGGTGTGGGCACCACGTCGACGCACGACATGGTCACCTATCTCGAGACGAAGAAGCGCACCGATCCCGGTTCGCCGGTGCTCGCCGCGATGGCCACCGCATACGACACCGCGGCCGACGGCTACCCGCAGGACTACGGCACGGCCCTGATCGCCGGCGTCATCGGCACGAAGTGGGGATGGAGCGACGACCGCTCGTTCCACGCCTCCGCCTCGTTCGGTCCCGATTTCTCGGTCGCGGCGTCGACCTACGGATCGGCAGGACAGCTCTCCGAGCACGTCCTCGGCGCGTTCACCGAAGGGGCCCCGCCCGCACCGGAGACCGGCCCTTCTCTGCAGGACTGCCCGCCGCTGGGCTGGCTCGCCGGCGATCCGCTTCTCGGGCCGCCCGCGCAGGACCTCCTCGACGGGCTCCCGCCGGTCGTCACCGATCCGATCTGCGGCTGATCCCGACCGGGATCAGATGCGGCGCATGACGGACACCACGGTGCCCAGCACCACCGCCTCGTCGCCGTCGAGGACGGGATAGGCGGAGTTCCGCGGTTCGAGGTGGACGTGGCCGCCTCGGCGCCGATACACCTTGACAGTCGCCTCGCCGTCGATCATCGCCGCGACGATCTGACCGGAATGGGCCTCGTGCTGGCGCCGCACCACCACGGTGTCGCCGTCGCAGATCGCCGCGTCGACCATCGAGTCACCGCGCACGCGCAGTGCGAAGACGGTGCCGGAGCCGACCAGATCGCGGGGGAGCGTGAGCATGTCGTCGGTGTGCTCCTCGGCGAGAATCGGTGCGCCCGCGGCGATGTCGCCCACGACCGGCACGGTCACGGTGTCGTCGGACGCCCGTTCACCACCGGAGGCGCCGAGGAAGGGGCGCACGTCGAGCTGTCGGGCCACACCGGTGCCGCGGCGGAGGAAACCCTTGTCCTCGAGGCTCTTCAGATGCTTCGAGACCGTCGACGTCGACCGCAGACCCACCGATTCGGCGATCTGCCGGGTGCTCGGCGACGACCCCTCCGCGACGATCCAGTCGCGGATCGCGGCCAGGATCTGCTGCTGGCGCAGCGGCAGGGACGCGGGGTCGAGGCCCCCGAACATGTCGAACTCGTCGTAACCGGTCACCCGGAGAATCGTAGCTACGCGGTCTCCGCCAGGTCCGGGGGAGTGCCGGTGGAGGAACTCTGCCCGTTCTGCAGCTGCTCCATGGCCCGTCGCTCCCGCAACGCCCGGATGAGCTGCCGCTCCTGCAACTCCGCCGGATCGGCGGACAGACCGGGTATCGAGAACCCGACCACGGCGCCGGCCAGCAGCGCGAGCGCCATCCGGGCCGAGTCGTCCTCCCGGATGCCCAGGACGAGTTCGAGGAAGACGAGCGCTCCGACGGCGACGAGTACCACTGCGATCAGTGCCAGGATCCTGCGGATCCGGGGTTTCGGGCGCGATCCCGGCGCCAACGGCATCGACTGGGCCGCGAGCTGCCACAGCCGGGCGTCGACGCTCTCCCGCAGGGGACGCTTCCGGAATTCGTCGCCGAGTCCGTTGTAGATGGCCAGATCGGCTGCGATCCGGGTCCGGAGGTTTCGGCGGGACAGCTCGCGTGACAGGCGCACGACGGCCCACGACACCACCCCGGTGACGAGTGCAACGACGACAGGAACCCAGATGCTCACGCCGGAACATTACGACAGCGGAGCGGGAATCGGCGGGATGCGGAACGCGTGCTCCGACCGTGTGGCGTGAGCCGAAAAGTGGTGCCCCCGGTGAGACTCGAACTCACACTGGACGGGTTTTGAATCCGTTTCCTCTGCCAATTGGGATACGGGGGCGTTGCGGACACCACTGTAGAGGATCGGGCGAAGCGGGCGCGCACCGGTACCCTTCTTACGTTCCACCCTGCACCGGGGACCGCCAGTACCGAGGGGAAGGCCCGACCATGACCTCCGCGCCGCACGACAGCACACCAACTCCTCGTCGGGTCGTCGTAGCGGAAGACGAGGCCCTGATCAGGCTCGATCTCGTCGAGATGCTGCGCGAGGAGGGCTACGAAGTGGTCGGCGAGGCCGGCGACGGGCAGCGTGCCGTCGAACTCGCCGAGGAGCTCCGGCCCGACCTGGTGATCATGGACGTCAAGATGCCGCGCCGCGACGGCATCGACGCCGCCTCCGAGATCGCGCAGCGTCGTATCGCCCCTGTGGTTATTCTCACAGCCTTCAGTCAGCGCGAACTCGTCGAACGCGCCCGCGATGCAGGTGCCATGGCCTATCTCGTCAAGCCGTTCTCGAAGAGCGATCTCGTGCCCGCCATCGAGGTGGCCGTCAGCCGCTTCTCCGAGCTGCGCGAGCTCGAACGCGAGGTGCAGGGGCTCAACGAGCGCTTCGAGACCCGAAAGCTCGTCGACCGGGCCAAGGGACTGCTCATGGAGAAGCACGCCATGACCGAACCGGAGGCGTTCCGCTGGATCCAGCGCGCCGCCATGGACCGCCGCACCACCATGAAACAGGTCGCGGTGGTCGTCCTCGAGACCCTCGGAGACGACACCTCCGGCTAGGCGCGCGAACCGGTTTCGCGTGCTCACGGCGTCCCGTCGCGTTACCGCCACATCAAATCTCCGCCCTGCAGATAACGGTCGTATCACAAGGATTTCGGCCCGGTTCGCGGGGTGCTTCGGACCGCTATGTTTCGACCACATCCGGAATCCGCCGGATGCGGTGTCAGGCGTTCGAAGGAGAGTTGAATGGCAAGACGGACTCTGGTCCGCGCCGTAGCGGTACTCGGTGCTGCGACGCTCGCCCTCGCCGGGTGTGGTTCGGACAGCGACGATTCGGCATCCGGTACGTCGGCCGGTGACGAGGGGTCGGCGGCTGCGACGACCGTCGAGACCGACTGCGAACCACAGCAGGCCACAGCAGGGGCGACTCCCGCCACGGGACCGCTGAAGATCGGCACGATTCTCCCCGAGACCGGCAGTCTCGCTTTCCTCGGACCGCCGGAGGTCGCTGCCGTCCGGCTCGCCGTCGACGACATCAACGCCGCGGGCGGCGTTCTCGACCAGCCGGTCGAACTGTTCCCGGGCGATTCCGGGGACACGACGACCGACACCGCGAACACCACCGTCGATCGGCATCTCGCCAACGGCACCCAGGTGATCGTCGGTGCCGCCTCGTCGTCGGTCTCGCTCAAGGTGATCGACAAGATCGTCAGTGCCGGTGTGGTGCAGTTCTCGCCGGCGAACACCTCCGACCAGTTCGTCTGCTACGCCGACCGCGGGTTGTACTTCCGCACCGCCCCGACCGACGTGCTCCAGGCGCAGGCCCTTGCGCAGCTGATCGCCGAGGACGGGGCGCAGCGCGTGTCGATCCTGGCGCTGAACGACCCGTACGGCACCGGTCTCGCCGAGAACACCGTGAACAACCTCGTCGACGCCGGTATCCCGGAGGACCAGATCCAGAAGATCATCTACGACCCCAACGCGCAGTCGTTCAACGCGGAGGTCGACCAGGTGGCCAACTTCGCACCGGATGCCGTGGCGCTCATCGGCTTCGAGGAGTCGGCGAAGATCATCACCCGCATGCACGAGGTGGGCATCGGCCCGTCCGACGGCATGGCGGTCTTCGGCGTCGACGGCAACATGGGGAACGCGCTGGGCGAGAACGTCGCCGAAGGGCTGCTCGACGGCATGGCCGGCACCACGCCGCTGACCGACACCGGCGAGGAGTTCCAGCAGCGACTGCTCGGCGTCGACCCGGGCCTGATCGACTTCAACTACGCCGGTGAGTCCTACGACGCCGTGATCGTCTCGGCGCTGGCGGCGGAACAGGCAGGGTCGACCGCCGGGGTGGACATCGCCGCGAACATCAACTCGGTGACCCGTGACGGGGAGAAGTGCACCAGCTACCAGCAGTGCCTCGACCTTCTCCGCGCGGATCAGGACATCGACTACGACGGTGCCACCGGCGAACTCACCTTCGTGGACGCGGGCGAACCCGGCGTGGGCTCGTACGGCCGACTCGTGTTCGGCCCCGACAACACCCTGACCACCGAGGACTACATCGTGGTGGGGGAGTGACCCGCAGGTCGTGAGCGAAGGGGTGATCGCCGGTGGGCGGTCACCCCTTCCGCTTCTCCCGGCTGCCGGCGAGGGTACCGAGATACAGTTCCACGACCTTCGGGTCGTGCATGAGATTGCTGCCGGTGTCGGTGTACGCGTTGCGGCCCTGGTCGAGGACGTATCCGCGATCGCAGATCTGCAGGCAGCGACGAGCATTCTGCTCGACCATGATGATCGACACCCCCGCCGCGTTGATCTTCTTGCAGCGGATGAAGACCTCGTCCTGGAACATCGGCGACAGTCCCGCGGACGGCTCGTCGAGGAGCAGCACCGACGGCTCCATCATCAGTGCGCGGCCCATCGCGACCATCTGCCGCTCCCCACCGGAGAGCGCCCCCGCCTTGACCTTCCGGCGCTCGGCCAGTAAGGGGAACAACGACGCCACCCGCTCGAACTGCTTCTCGAAGTCCTTCGGGCGCAGATAGATTCCCATCTCGAGGTTCTCCTCGATGGTCAGTGAGGGGAACACGTTCTGCGTCTGCGGCACGTAGCCGATACCCTTGCGCACCAGGATGTGCGCGGGCGCCGAGGTGATCGCGTCCCCGCCGAGCGTGACGGTACCGCTGCGGATGGGGATGAGGCCGAACAGCGCCTTGAGCTGGGTCGACTTGCCGGCTCCGTTCGGGCCGATGATGCCCACGATCTCACCGTCGCGCAGGTAGAAATTGCAGCCGCGCAGGATGTCGACGCCGGGGAAGTAACCGGCCACGAGATCGTCGGCGCGCAGGAGGGCGCCGGTCGCGAGGCGGGCATGTTCTTCCGGGGTCGCGGCACGTTCCGCCGGCGTCGTCCCGGTGGGCACAGGAGTGATGTTGTCGCTCACGGCTTCTCCAGTGTCGTGGCCGTCGCGTCCGTCGACGTCGCATCGGGATCGGACAGGTCGCCTCCGGCCTCGAGGGTCTGCGCTTCCGCGTCCGCGAGGGCGTCGGCGAGTTCGGCAGTCGCACCCACGGGGTTGCCCTCGTCGTCGAACTCGAGTGCCTGGTCGTGGTGACTGCCGAGATAGGCGTCGACCACGGCGGGATCGGACGACAGCGCGTCCGGCGGTGCTTCCGCGATCACCGAACCCTGTGCCATCACCACCACCCAGTCGGAGATGTCGCGGATGACGTCCATGTCGTGCTCGACGAACACCACCGTCGTCCCGTCGTCGCGCAGGGTCTTGATGTGTCCCAGCAGATTCTGGGTGAGCGCCGGATTGACACCGGCCATCGGCTCGTCGAGCATGACGACGGTCGGTTCGGTCATCAGGGCACGGGCCATCTCGAGCAGTTTGCGTTGACCGCCGGACAGTGAACCGGCGAAGTCGTCGGACTTCGCGGCCAGACCGAAGCGGTCGAGCAGTTCGTATGCGCGCTCGGTGATCTCGCGTTCCTGCCGGCGCCATGTCCACGGCAGCAGTGCACCGACCATGCGCTCGCCCGTCTGGTGCCGGGCGCCGAGACGGACGTTGTCGAGGACCGTCATCTTCGACAGCGCCTTGGTGAGCTGGAAGGTGCGCACGATCCCGCGCCGCGCCACCTGATGGGGATGGAGCCGGCCGAGCGGGACGCCGTCCATCGCCCAGGTGCCGGTGTCGGGCCGGTCGAAGCCCGTGAGGAGATTGAACAGGGTGGTCTTGCCGGCGCCGTTCGGACCGATCAGGCCGGTGATGCACGAGCGCTGGATCTCGAGGTGGGCCACGTCCACGGCTTTGAGGCCTCCGAACGTGCGGCACAGATCGTCGACGACGAGGAGCGGGTCGGGTTTGGCGGCGCCGGGAGTGCGGTCCACGCCGGCGAACAGTGCGGCGCGTTCGTCCGCGCCGAGGACCGTGCGCGGCGGTGTCGGGTCGGGTCGGATCGTGTCAGGCATCGAGTTGCACCTTCCGCTTGCTTCCCAGGATGCCTTGTGGCCGGAAGACCATCATCGCCGCGATGAGGATGCCGAGCAGCACGTACCGCATCGCGCCGACCTGCTGTTCGGTGAGGGGGAGCAGCGGGTCGGGTCCGGCGATCGCCTGGCGGAGGAAGGCGTCCGGGAGGGTGAGCAGGAACCAGAACACCATGGCGCCGAGCACCGGTCCGAAGACCGTTCCCGCACCCCCGAGGATCAGTGCGCCGAACGCGAAGAAGGTCTGCGCGGTCGAGTAGAAGTCGGGGTTGATCGACTTGGTCTGCAGGGCGTTGAAGATGCCGCCGAGACCGCCGATCATGCCGCCGAGCACCAGGGCCTGCATCTTGTAGGCGAAGACGTTCTTGCCGAGCGCGCGGGCGGCGTCCTCGTCCTCGCGCACCGCCTCGAGGACCCGCCCCCACGGGCTGTGGGAGAGGAGGTAGACCAGTCCGCACAGCAACAGCACGAGCGTCCAGCCGACGACCATCGCCCACAGGTCGTCGCCGTAGAACCGCATGCCGAGCAGGTTGTACTGGCGACTCGAATCGAACGGGCTCAGCGAGGTGAACGGGTCGGCGAATCCCCACAGGCCGCGGGTGGATCCGGTCACCGAGTCGGACGCGGTCGAGCGGAACACCAGCCGCAGGATCTCCGCCGCGGCGATCGTCGCGATGGCGAGATAGTCGGCCCGCAACCGCAGGGTGGGGATGCCGAGGACGAGCGCGAGCAGACCTGCCAGTGCGAGGCCGACGAGGATGCCCACCCACAACGGCTGGTCGTAGGTGACGGTCATGATGCCCACTCCGTAACCGCCCAGCAGCGCGAACCCGATCTGGCCGAAGTTCAGCAGACCGGCGTAGCCGTAGTGCAGGTTCAGGCCGATCGCGAGCAGCGCGTAGAAGATCGCCGACGGGCCTATGAGCTGGGCGAAGGAAACCTGGAGTACCGCAACGATATCCATGGGTCACCCGATCCTTGTCCGACTGCCGAGGATGCCCTGGGGGCGGATGACCAGGATGACGATGAGGACGAGCAGACCGCCGATGTACTTCAGGTCCGGATTGATGACGAGGGTGGACAGCTGGACCAGCAGACCCACCACGACGCAGCCGACCAGCGCGCCGTAGGCGGTGCCGAGGCCGCCGAGGATGATGCCGGCGAACATCAACAGGAGCAGCTTGAATCCCATCTCCCACTGCACGCGTCCACCGAGCTCCGACAGGCCGAACAGCACGCCACCGAGCGCGGCGAGCCCACCACCGAGCCCCCATACGAACCGGATGACGTGTTCGACGTCGATCCCCGACGACGCCGCGAGGTCGCGGTTGTCGGCCACGGCGCGCATCGCCTTCCCGATCCGGGTGCGCTGCAGCAGCAGGGCGACGCCGACGAGCACCACCAGGCTGATCACGATGCATGCGAGATTGACCGGGGTGATCGCGATCGGCCCCCACACGAGCTGCTGTTGTGCCTGGTAGTCGTCGAACGGCTGGGTGCGGTCGGAGTAGAAGGCCAGGATGAGATAGCGCAACGAGATCGCGAGCCCGATCGACACCACGAGTTGGGCGATCAGGCCGGTGCGGCGGCGCCGGAGCGGCGCCCAGATGAGTGCGTTGTTGAGCAGGCCGATGACGATGCCGACGATCACCGCCAGGATCGTCGCCGGTATCAGCTGGACACCGAGGGTGACGTTGAAGATCCAGGCCGCAACCGCGCCGAGGGTCACCAGCTCGCCGTGGGCGAAGTTCGTCAGCCCCGTCGTGCCGAAGATGAGGCTCAGGCCCACTCCGGCGATCGCGATGACCAGACCGAACCGCAGACCGTCGACGATGGTGCGCACCAGCGTCTCGCCCCACGCCACCGTCGACCCGGTGCGCGCCTCCCCGAACGAGAAGATCACGGTGTTCGCCCGCCCCGGCGCCACGTCGCGGGTCACCGAGGTCTGGACGGTGACGTCGTCGGGCAGGCTCTCGGTGTCGACCTCGAAGACGTAGGTACCCGGCGGAACGGTGAGCTCCCAGCGCCCACCGTCGGCCGATTCGGTTTCCGCGACCACCTCGCCGCCCTCGGTGGTCGCACGGACGACGACACCGTCGAGTCGCTCGCCGGCATTGTTGAGCGTTCCGCGGACGGTCACCCCCTCCGCGGACTCCTCGTCGGGTGCGGCCGGTGCCGTGTTCGCGGGCGGTGAGGGTGGGTCCGGTGGATCCTGGGCGGAGGCGAGGCCGGCGCCGACGAGGACGAACAGGACACTCGCGAGCGTGACGAGTGCGGCGCGGACCGATCGGTGGAGGGTCGAGGTCGGTCGTCGCCGACATCCCGAGGTAGGGGCCACGTAGGTCCTCCCGGTTGGTGCGCTGTCATCGAGCGCGGCACTGTGCCCGGGGCATCATCGTCAACTGCGATGACGCCGGACTACGGTGTCGTGACAGGGGACTCTAGCGGCTGGATCGCACGTCCACGGGAAAAATTGGATCACCCGGACGTTTCGGTCTCGTTTCTTCGGACAACGAGTGTTCGCACATACCGGAGAGGCACTGGTCGGGCGGTGTGGCCGACGCTGTCGTCCTCGGTCCCTAGACTGGCACGCGTGACCCGTGCATCCACTTCCGCGACGTCCACCGCGGCCTCCGACGACCGCCCGACCCTGCTGCTCCTCGACGGCCATTCCCTCGCGTTCCGCGCGTTCTACGCGCTGCCCGCCGAGAACTTCAAGACCCACAGCGGGCAGACCACGAACGCGGTCTACGGGTTCACCTCCATGCTCATCAACCTGCTGCGCGACGAGCAGCCCACGCACGTCGCGGCGGCATTCGACGTCAGCCGCAAGACCTTCCGCGCCGAACTGTTCGCCGCCTACAAGGCCCAGCGCAGCGCCGCACCCGACGACTTCAAGGGTCAGATCGACCTCACCAAGGACGTCCTCGGCGCGATGGGGATCCCGGTGATGGCGATCGAGGGCTACGAAGCCGACGACATCATCGCCACGCTCGCGACACAGGCGCACGCCCAGGGCTTCCGGGTGCTCGTGGTGACGGGCGACCGCGACGCGCTCCAACTCGTCAACGGCGACATCACGGTGCTGTATCCGCGGCGCGGCGTCTCCGACCTGACGCGCTTCACCCCCGAGGCGGTGGAGGAGAAGTACGGGCTCACCCCCGCGCAGTATCCGGACTTCGCGGCGCTGCGCGGCGACCCGAGCGACAACCTGCCCGGCATCCCCGGCGTCGGCGAGAAGACCGCCGCGAAATGGATCCGCGAGTACGGAAGCCTGAGCGGACTCGTCGACCGCGTCGACGAGGTGCGCGGCAAGACCGGCGACGCGCTGCGCGAGAACCTGTCCAACGTGCTGCTCAACCGCCAGCTCACCGAGATGGTGCGCGACGTGGCCGTGCCGTACACCCCCGAACAGCTCGCCCTCGCCCCGTGGGACCGCGACCGTATCCACCGCCTGTTCGACGATCTCGAGTTCAAGGTGCTGCGCGACCGGTTGTTCGAGACGCTCTCGTCGGCCGAGCCCGAGGCCGAGGAGGGCTTCGAGGTGCGCGGCGGGATCGTCGAGCCGGGTGCCCTCGGCGACTGGCTCGCCGAACACGCCCCGGCGGGTCGACGTCACGGTCTCGCCGTGGTGGGCACCGGCACCCCCTACGGAGGCGACGCGACCGCGATCGCCGTCGCCGGGGCCGACGGTGAGGGCGCCTATGTGAGCACGGTGGCGCTCACGCCCGAGGACGAGAACGCCCTCGCCGCGTGGCTCGCGAACCCCGCCGTGGAGAAGGCCGTGCACGAGGCGAAGTTCGCCATCCACGCGCTGCGCGGGCGCGGCTGGACGCTCGCCGGCATCACCAGCGACACCGCGCTCGCCGCCTATCTGGTGCGGCCCGGCCAGCGCTCGTTCAAGCTCGACGACCTGTCGCTGCGCTACCTCAAGCGTGAGTTGCGGGTGGAAGACACCGGTGCGCAACAACTCTCGTTGCTCGACGACGAGGACGCCGCCGACGCGCAGGCGGCCGAGGCGCAGATCCTCGCGGCGCGCGCCGTCGTCGACCTCGCCGCGGCCCTCGACACCGAACTCGGCGAGATCGAGTCGGTGCGCCTGCTCACCGAAATGGAACTGCCGCTGCTCGAGGTCCTCGCCGATCTCGAGGCCACCGGCATCGCCGTCGACTCGACGCACCTGCACGACCTGCAGTCCGAATTCGCGGCCCAGGTCGCCGCCGCCGCGAACGCCGCCTACGAGGTGATCGGCAAGCAGATC
The DNA here is from genome assembly GCF_002215235.1 of Rhodococcus sp. BUPNP1. Taxonomy (NCBI): domain Bacteria; kingdom Bacillati; phylum Actinomycetota; class Actinomycetes; order Mycobacteriales; family Nocardiaceae; genus Rhodococcus; species Rhodococcus sp. BUPNP1. The sequence goes on along the minus strand of NZ_NERM01000013.1, from coordinate 10,758 downwards.
AATCTCGGTTCGCCGAAGCAGCTGCAGGTGGTGCTCTTCGACGAGCTCGAGATGCCGAAGACGAAGAAGACCAAGACCGGCTACACCACCGACGCCGACGCCCTGCAGAACCTGTTCGACAAGACGGGCCACCCCTTCCTCGAACACCTCCTCGCGCACCGCGAGCACACCAAGATGAAGACCACCGTCGACGGGCTCATCAAGTCCATCGCCGACGACGGTCGCATCCACACCACCTTCAACCAGACCGTCGCGGCGACGGGCCGGCTCTCGTCGACCGAGCCGAATCTGCAGAACATCCCGGTGCGGACCGAGGCCGGTCGCCGGATCCGCGACGGTTTCGTGGTGGGCGACGGTTTCGACGTGCTGCTCACCGCCGACTACAGCCAGATCGAGATGCGCATCATGGCGCACCTGTCGGCCGACGAGGGGCTCATCGAGGCCTTCCGTACGGGTGAGGACCTGCACACCTTCGTGGCGTCGCGGGCGTTCGGGCTGCCGCTCGAGGAGGTCACCCCCGAGCTGCGTCGCCGCGTCAAGGCGATGTCCTACGGTCTCGCCTACGGATTGAGCGCCTACGGACTCGCCCAGCAGCTGAAGATCTCCACCGACGAGGCCCGCGAGCAGATGGAGGCCTACTTCACCCGCTTCGGCGGCGTGCGCGACTACCTCTACAACGTGGTCGAGGAGGCCCGCAAAGTCGGCTACACGTCCACCCTCTACGGCCGCCGCCGGTACCTGCCCGACCTCAACAGCGACAACCGGCAGCGCCGGGAGATCGCCGAGCGCGCTGCGCTCAACGCCCCCATCCAGGGCACGGCCGCCGACATCATCAAGGTCGCGATGATCGACGTGCAGAAGGCCCTGAACGAGGCCGGACTACGGTCGCGGATGCTGCTGCAGGTGCACGACGAACTCGTGCTCGAAGTGGTCGAGGCCGAGCGCGAACAGGTCGAGGCGCTCGTGCGCGACAAGATGGACTCCGTCATCGAGCTGTCGGTGCCGCTCGAGGTCTCGGTCGGTTACGGCCGCAGCTGGGACGCCGCAGCGCACTGAGTCGCAGGCACACCGGCGGCAAGTACACGGAGCTGTACAGACGACGGCGCCCGCCCCCGGAACACCGGGGACGGGTGCCGTCGACGCGAGTGGGTCAGCCCTGCTCGGCGCGAGCCTCCGCGATCTGCTTGCGTACATCGTCCATGTCGAGGTTCTTGACCTGCGAGACGAGATCCTCGAGAGCGGCGGGCGGAAGAGCGCCGGCCTGGTTGTAGACGAGGATTCCTTCGCGGAACGCCATGATCGTGGGGATCGAGCGGATGTTCGCCGCCGCCGCGATGGCCTGCTCGGCCTCGGTGTCGACCTTCGCGTGCACGACGTCGGGGTGCTTGTCCGACGATGCTTCGAAGGTGGGGGCGAACTGCTTGCAGGGACCGCACCAGTCGGCCCAGAAGTCCACGAGCACGATGTCGTTGCTCGTGACGACCTCGTCGAAGTCCTGCTGGGTGAGAGCCTTGGTTGCCACGGAAATCCTTTCGGTCGGGCGTGTCGACGGGTCCAACATCCGGCCGCCGTTGTTTCTTCCCGTTCGTTCCCTCCGCCACGCGGCGTGACGGGGTTCCTTCCGCCACGCTACGTGACGCGCCCGCTCCGGGGGTGCCGTCGGGACGTGTCGATCGAGGGATACGTCACACGCCGGCCGGTTCGTGGTGTCCCACACCGGCGGGCCCGTGGTGTCCCACGCCGATCCGCTCGGGGCGTCCCACGCCGGCGGGTTCGACGGACCGCCGGAAGGTCCGTCGGTAGGCCTGCGGAGTGGTCTGCCGCAGGCGCAGGAAATGCTGGCGAAGCACCGCAGCGGTGCCGAAGCCGACGCGGTCGGCCACCACGTCGATCGGGAGGTCGGTCTCCTCGAGCAGGCGCTGCGCGGCCAGGACCCGCTGGTCGCGGAGCCAGCGCGCGGGCGTGACCCCGACCTCGGCGACGAAACGCCGCGCGAAGGTCCGCGCCGACATGTGCGCCTTCTGCGCCAGTGCGGCCACAGGGAGTTCCCGGTCGAGGTGCTCGCTCATCCAGTCGAGCAACGGTGCGAGCGACTCGTCCTTGCATTCGGGCAGCGGCATCGCGACGTACTGGGCCTGCCCACCGTCGCGGTGCGGTGGCACCACCATGCGCCGGGCGATCGTGTTGGCGACCTGGGCTCCCTGGGCGGAGCGGACGATGTGCAGGCACAGGTCGATGCCGGCCGCGGTGCCTGCGGCGGTGAGGACCGGATGGTCGTCGACGTAGAGCACGTCCCGGTCGACCTGCGCCGTCGGATACGTCCGGGCGAGACGGTCGGCGTGCATCCAGTGGGTCGTGCAGCGACGTCCGTCGAGCAACCCGGCCGCGCCGAGGATGAACGCCCCGGTGCACATGCTCGCCACCCGCGCGCCGCGGTCGACGGCGGCGCGCAGCTTCGCGAACAACGGTTCGAGGCGCTCGTCGTCGAGTGCGATGCCCTCGCTGTTCACTGCCGGCAGCAGGATCAGGTCGGCGTCGTCGAGGAGATCGAGCGTGTGCGGCACCTCGATGGTGTAGCCGAAGCGGGTGCGCACCGGATCGGAGGTCGCGGCGACGAGGTGGAAGTCGTAGGTGGGCAGGCCGTCGTCGGAGCGGTCGAACCCGAACACCTCGCACGCCACGCCGAGTTCGAAGGTCTCGACGTAGGGGAGGACGGGGACGACCACCTTCTCGAGCCGGCCGGCGGTTCCAGGTGTTCCGGACACGGCATCCAGTGTGACACCGCAGTGGCAGAAAATCGATGTTCTCCGACGGCTCTGCCACTGTCGGGTGGGTTTCCGGCACGGCAGGCTCGAAGCATGATCCTGCTGGTCCTCCTACTTCTGGCGGTCTTCCTCCTCCTCGACGTGCTGGCCCTCACCGGACGCACGCCCGACACCCATATGGAAGTGACGCAGTTCGGCGACTACCGCTTCTGAACCGCCCGCCGCCCCCTGCTCAGGTGAGCAGCCACTCCCGCTTGGCCTCGCCGTCCCATCGCCGCACACCCGCACTCGACCCGGTCAGCTGCCGCTCCGGCGTCTGCGCCGCCAGGACCGCCGCACCGACGCGCGCGGCCGGCACCCGCCGTGCGAGGGTGACGTGCGGCGTCCACTCACCGGGCCGGATGTGCGCGGGGATCCCGGGGCAGTCCGAAAGCACCTCGAACACCCGCGCCTGGAGTTCGAGCAGTTCGATCGACGGCACGACCGTCCGGGCGAGCGTCGCGTACCGGCCACCGAAGATCACCACGCCACCGAGCCGGAGGGTGAGCCGCCGGACCGTGATGGCGGCCCGCAACGCGTCCTCGAGTTCGTCCGGTACGGCATGGGCTACGAACAGCGTCACGTGCGGACGGTTGGATTCGGAACGGACCCGTCCCTGACTGTGCAGACCGGCGTCGAGCAGCCGCGTCCACTCGTCGCGCACCGCCGCGTCGAGCGGGGCGTCGAGGAGGAGTTCCACCGACTGGACCACGGTAGGCAATGATGACCGGGTGACCGACGACACCGCAACGCTTCAGAGCCACCGCATCGGACTTCTCGAGGGGGACGGCATCGGTCCCGAGATCGTGCCGGCGACCCGCAGGATCGTCGACACCGCCGTCGCGGCAGCCGGGGTCGCAGTCGAGTGGGTGCCGCTGCCCGTCGGCGCCTCCGCGATCGAGACGCACGGCAGCCCTCTGCCGCAGGTCACCCTCGACACCCTCACCGAACTCGACGCGTGGATCCTCGGCCCGCACGACAGCGCCTCGTACCCACCGGAGTTCCGGGGGCAGCTCACACCCGGCGGACGGATCCGCAAGCACTTCGACCTGTACGCGAACATCCGGCCCGCGTGCGCACTGCCGGGAGCGGCGTCGGTGTCACCGAAGATGGATCTCGTCGTCGTCCGGGAGAACACCGAGGGTTTCTACGCCGACCGGAACATGGCCGTCGGCAGCGGCGAGTTCATGCCCACACCCGACATCGCACTCGCGGTCGGAGTGATCACCCGCGCGGCCTGTGAACGCATCGCGCACACCGCCTTCGACCTCGCGTCCCGTCGCCGCAAGCGCGTGACCATCGTGCACAAGGCCAACGTGCTCGCCCGCACGACCGGCCTGTTCCGGGACGTGTGCCAGGAAGTGGGTCGTCTCTACCCGAGCGTCACCGTCGACGACCAGCACGTCGACGCGATGGCCGCGCTGCTCGTCCGCCGCGGCGCCGAGTTCGACGTGATCGTGACGGAGAACATGTTCGGCGACATCCTGTCCGATCTCGCCGCCGAACTGTCCGGCTCGCTCGGCACCGCGGCGTCGATCAACGCGTCGCGCACCAAGGCCATGGCTCAGGCCGCGCACGGCGCCGCACCGGACATCGCCGGGCAGGGCCGCGCCAACCCGATCGCGGTGATCCTCTCCGCCGCCATGCTTCTCGACCGTGTCGGTGCGCGCGCGGACATCGAGTTCTCCGCGGCCGCCCGCGCCATCGAGGACGCGGTACGCGCGACCGTCGCGGCGGGTGTCGCGACCGCCGATCTCGGTGGCACCGCGTCGACGGACGAGTTCACCGCCGCCGTCATCGCCCGCCTCGAGGCCTGAGCTTCGGGTTTGCATTCGCACCCCTCCCGGGTTGGATACTGTTCGACTGTGAATCGAGCAGTGCACACCCGCCGCGCGACCTCGTGGGGGCGTCGTCGCGTCCGGACCCTGAGCAGGCTGGCGGCGGGAGCAGCGGTGCTCGCCCTCGCGACCGGGTGCGTGGTGAACACCGAATCGACCGTCCCGCCCGGCGACCGCGTCACCGTCGACGAGGTCGACGCCATCGCGAGCCGGTTGCCGCCCGACATCGCCGACGGCGGCACCCTCGAGGTCGGAGTGAACGTCCCGTACGCCCCCAACGAGTTCAAGGACGACGACGGCACCATCGTCGGTTTCGGTGTCGAACTCGTCCAGGCCCTCGGCGACGTTCTCGGACTCGAGGCGGTGCTCAACGAAGCGGACTTCGACCGGATCATCCCGGCGGTCCAGGCGGGCACCTTCGAGATGGGTTCGTCGTCCTTCACCGACACGAAGGAACGCGAGGAATCGGTCGACTTCGTCACCTACTACAGCGCCGGGGTGCAGTGGGCGCAGCGCACCGGTGAATCCGTCGACCCCGACAACGCGTGCGGCCTGCGGGTGGCGGTGCAGACCACCACCATCGAGGACCTCGAGGAGGTCCCCGCCAAGAGCGAGGAGTGCGTCGCCCGCGGACTGCCGCCCATCGACAAGGTCAAGTACGACAGCCAGGACGAGGCCGCCAACGCCCTGATCCTCGGCCGGGTGGACGCACTGTCCGCCGACTCACCGGTCACGGCGTACGTCATCGCCCGCAGCGAGGGACGACTCGAACCGGCCGGTGAGGTCTTCGACGCCGCGCCCTACGGCTTCGTCGTCGCGAAGGGTTCGCCGTTCGGTCCCGTACTGCAGCAGGCGGTGCAGTACCTCATCGACTCCGGTGCATACGACGAGATCACCGCGCGCTGGGGCATGGAGGACGGCGCGATCACCACCTCGCAGATCAACGGCGCGACGAGCTGAGAAAGGGAACCATGAGCGAGTCCACGTCCGCGAGATCCGCGGAACCGCGACCGGACGAACCGGAGCCGATACGCGCAGTACCCCTGCGGCATCCCGGACGATGGATCTCCGGTGCAATCGTCCTGATCGCACTCGGGCTGTTCGCCTGGGGAGCGGCCACCAACGAGGCGTACCGCTGGGACATCTACGCCCAGTACCTGTTCGACGCCCGCATCACCGCGGCCGCCTGGAAGACCGTCCAGCTGACGGTGCTCGCCATGGCCATCGCCGTCGTTCTCGGCGTGGTGCTCGCCGTGATGCGTCTGTCCCCGAATCCCGTGCTGCGCTCCGTCGCATGGCTGTACCTGTGGGTCTTCCGGGGTACCCCCGTGTACGTCCAGCTCGTGTTGTGGGGACTGTTCCCGTCGATCTACAAGCAGATCGACCTCGGGATCCCGTTCGTCCACCAGTTCGTCCACATCGACGTGCAGGGCCTGAACGCGGCGTTCCTGTTCGCCGTCATCGGTCTGGCACTCAACGAGGCGGCCTACATGGCGGAGATCGTGCGCGCCGGCATCACCTCCGTGCCCGAGGGGCAGCTCGAGGCGTCGACCGCGCTCGGCATGTCGTGGTCGCAGACCATCCGCCGCACCGTCCTGCCGCAGGCGATGCGGGTGATCATCCCGCCCACCGGCAACGAGTTGATCAGCATGCTCAAGACCACCTCGCTGGTCGCCGCCGTGCCCTACAGCCTCGAGCTGTACGGCCGGGCCCGCGACATCTCGGGTGCGAACTTCCAGCCGATCCCGCTGCTGCTCGTCGCCGCGACCTGGTACCTGGCGATCACCAGCCTGCTCATGATCGGCCAGTACTACCTCGAACGGCACTACTCGAAGGGCCTGAGCCGGCAGCTCACCGCCCGCCAGCTGCAGGCACTCGCCGACGCACAGAACGCACCGGTCACCGAGGCCGGCAAGCCGACGCCGAAGCCCGGCGCACCGGGGGAGGAACGCATATGACGTCCGTCGACACGCCGATGGTGCGGGCCGACCGGGTCTGCAAGAGTTTCGGTGCCGTCAAGGTGCTCGAGGGCATCTCGCTCGAGGTGGGGCGCGGCCAGGTGACCTGTCTTATCGGTCCGTCCGGATCGGGCAAGTCGACCTTCCTGCGGTGCATCAATCACCTCGAACGCGTCGACGCCGGTCGCCTGTACGTCGACGGCGACCTCGTCGGCTACGCCGAGCGGGGTTCGAAGCTGTACGAACTGCACCCGCGGGCCGCCGCGAAGCAGCGCCGCGACATCGGCATGGTGTTCCAGCACTTCAACCTGTTCCCGCACCGCACCGTGCTCGAGAACGTCGTCGAGGCGCCGATCCTCGTGAAGAAGCTCAAGCGCGACGAGGCGGTCGACAAGGCCCGGGATCTGCTCGCGCGGGTGGGGCTGGCCGACAAGGTCGATGCCTATCCCGCGCAGCTGTCGGGCGGCCAGCAGCAGCGCGTCGCGATCGCCCGCGCACTCGCCATGGATCCCAAGCTCATGCTGTTCGACGAGCCCACCTCGGCCCTCGACCCCGAACTCGTCGGCGAGGTGCTCGCGGTGATGCGGGACCTCGCGGACGGCGGCATGACGATGGTCGTCGTCACGCACGAGATGGGCTTCGCGCGGGAGGTCGCCGATCAGCTCGTGTTCATGGACGGCGGCGTGGTCGTCGAGGCCGGGGATCCCCGCGAGGTGCTGGCCGACCCGAAGGAGAGCCGGACCCGGGAGTTCCTGTCCCGCCTGTTGTGAGTCGGGTTCAGGCGGGTTTGCGGCTGCAGAAGATGGCGGTGCCCGGGAAGATCGAACCGCGCAGCGGGCTCCACTGCCCCCATTCGCGGTCGAGATGCTCGGGCCACTCGGGTTCGACGATGTCGTAGACCTCGAGGCCGGCGGCGACCAGTTCGCGCACCCGGTCTCCCACCGTGCGGTGGTGTTCGGCGTAGGTCGCCCGGCCCGTCGCGTCCACCTCCACGTAGGGCGTCCGGTCGAAGTACGGGAACATCGCGACCAGGCCTTGTTCGCCCGGGTCGTCGGGGAAGATCCACCGCATCGGGTGGTTCACGGAGAACACCCACCGTCCGCCGGGCCGCAGCACCCGCGCGACCTCGCGCATCACCCGGGCGGAATCGGCGACGAAGGGCACCGCGCCGAACGCCGAGCACACGATGTCGAAGCTTGCGTCGGCGAAGGGCAGGTTCTCGGCGCCGGCCTGCACGAGCGGAACCGTCGGACCGGAGGCGGCCATCGCCGCGCGTCCGCGCTGCAGCATCCCCATGGAGATGTCCAGACCGACCGCGCGGGCACCCTGTCCGGCGAGCCAGCGGGCGCACGGCGCCGAACCGCATCCGAGTTCGAGGACGTCGTGGCCGGCGACCGGGCCGAGCAACTGCACATCGCCCTCGTGCAGCCCTTCCGGGCACCACACGAACTCCCCGGCGGTCGAATCCACGCCGAGGAACTCGCCGTGCGTGCGGTGGTAGTCGTCGGTGTCGGCGTCCCACCACACCCGGTTCGCGCGTTCGCTCTCGAGGGAGCCGAGGCGGGTCCGGGTGGGGCGGGTCTCGCCGAGGATCGTCTCGGCGTCCGCGTGGCGCGCGGCCTCCTCGTCGGTTCCCTCCGGGGCGCCCGAAAGGTCTGGAAAAGGGGTGTTCGCGGAGCCCGACATGTGTGTGAGCCTATCGGGTGCGGGGGAGCGGTCCCGATATCGGTTTGCCCGGGTCCCCTCGAGACGCGTAGCCTGGTGATCGCGAGTGTCCGCAGTTCGGCTCCAGGGCCGAGCGAGGAACTCGCCGTGACTCGCACATCGCCGTATCGCAGTGGGTGTTTCACGTGCCCGACCGAATTTGACCAACCGACTATCAACCCGTCCGGAGCAACTCAACACATGGCCTCCACCACCGTCACCTCGCCGCAGGTAGCCGTCAACGACATCGGCTCCGCCGAGGATTTCCTCGCCGCCATCGACGCCACGATCAAGTACTTCAACGATGGCGACATCGTCGAGGGCACCATCGTCAAGGTCGATCGCGACGAGGTGCTGCTCGACATCGGTTACAAGACCGAAGGCGTCATCCCGTCCCGCGAGCTCTCCATCAAGCACGATGTCGACCCCAACGAGGTCGTGTCGGTGGGCGATGAGGTCGAGGCTCTTGTTCTCACCAAGGAGGACAAGGAAGGCCGCCTGATCCTGTCCAAGAAGCGTGCTCAGTACGAGCGCGCCTGGGGCACGATCGAGGAGCTCAAGGAGAAGGACGAGGCCGTCAAGGGCACCGTCATCGAGGTCGTCAAGGGCGGCCTGATCCTCGACATCGGCCTGCGTGGCTTCCTGCCCGCGTCGCTCGTCGAGATGCGTCGCGTCCGCGACCTCCAGCCGTACGTCGGCAAGGAGATCGAGGCCAAGATCATCGAGCTCGACAAGAACCGCAACAACGTGGTCCTGTCGCGCCGCGCATGGCTCGAGCAGACCCAGTCCGAGGTCCGCAGCGAGTTCCTGCACCAGCTCCAGAAGGGCCAGGTCCGCAAGGGCGTCGTGTCCTCCATCGTCAACTTCGGCGCCTTCGTCGATCTCGGCGGTGTCGACGGCCTCGTGCACGTCTCCGAGCTGTCCTGGAAGCACATCGACCACCCGTCCGAGGTCGTCGAGGTCGGCACCGAGGTCACCGTCGAGGTTCTCGACGTCGATCTCGACCGCGAGCGCGTCTCCCTGTCGCTCAAGGCGACGCAGGAAGATCCGTGGCGTCAGTTCGCCCGCACCCACGCGATCGGTCAGATCGTGCCGGGCAAGGTCACCAAGCTCGTTCCGTTCGGCGCGTTCGTCCGCGTCGAGGAGGGCATCGAGGGCCTCGTCCACATCTCCGAGCTGGCCGAGCGCCACGTCGAGGTCCCGGACCAGGTCGTTGCCGTCGGCGACGACGCGATGGTCAAGGTCATCGACATCGACCTCGAGCGTCGTCGTATCTCGCTGTCGCTGAAGCAGGCGAACGAGGACTACACCGCCGAGTTCGATCCGTCGAAGTACGGCATGGCCGACAGCTACGACGAGCAGGGCAACTACATCTTCCCCGAGGGCTTCGATCCCGAGACCAACGAATGGCTCGAGGGCTACGAGAAGCAGCGTGAGGAGTGGGAGTCCCGCTACGCGGAGGCCGAGCGTCGCCACAAGATGCACACCGCTCAGATCGAGAAGATGGCTGCCGACGAGGCTGCCGAGGCTGCGGCCGGCGTGTCCGGTGGCAACTACTCGTCCGAGTCGGGTGCCGAGGCGGCTCCGGAGACCGGCGGCGGATCGCTCGCGAGCGACGCCCAGCTCGCCGCTCTGCGCGAGAAGCTGTCGGGCAACGCCTGACACAGGGTTCCACGGACGGCCCCGCACCATTTCGGTGCGGGGCCGTCCGCGTTCTACAGGGGCTCGTTGCTCCGGCGCAACGGCTCCCGGGACCACGACGAGACCGGCCCCCTCCGCAACGGAGGGGGCCGGTCTTCGTATGTCGTCGGTGGCAGGTGCTCAGCTCACGGCGAGCTCACCCCACGGCGGGAGTGGCCCACTGCGCGGGCAGGGCCGTCGCCCGCTTGCGCATCGCGGCGTGGCTGTGGCGCGCGTTCGTCAGCAGCGCGGTGAACCAGTTCCGCCGGTGCTCGGCGAGGGCGGCAGCGACCTCGGGGATGAGGATGCAGTGAACACCGTTTTCCATGCCGAGGCGATGCCGACCTGTGGTTGAGGTGGAGGATCGCATGGCCTGCCTTCTCGAATGCTCCGGACGAGCCGGGACGGACGCTTCGCAACGACGATATCGGACACGACGTCGAATTCTCCGCATTTGCCCCAGGTAGGAGGGGGTGTGTCCGGTCCCGAGCGGCCTGCGACCACCCCGTGACCCTGTCGTGATCGGTGTGTGATCCCCGGTCGTCCCGGCGGGGAGATGTCGGTGACTCCCGCACGGTCCAAGAAGTACACCCGGTTCGTCCCAAGCGACGCGATGCACCGTGTCCGAGGTCCACACACCTCGATACGGAAGGACTCTCAATGACAGTGTCAAGCAGCAACTGCAACCGAAGCCGGGTTGTCGATGCTGAATTCTCGGCCGTCACGCAACAACGCCCACAGAACATCGACCAGGCGCCGGGCCAGGGCCAGTAG
>NZ_NERM01000012.1:0-182902 GCF_002215235.1 Rhodococcus sp. BUPNP1 | reverse complement strand
ACCAGGGCACCGAGATCGTGCCGGTCGATTTCCTCGGCCTGGCCCGTTCCGGCGACGACCTGCCCGCCCGCGACGGGCAGACGAGCATGCAGGTGCTGGTGCTGGCGAACATGTTCGCCCAGGCCAAGGTCCTCGCCTTCGGCCACGATGCCGACGAGGTCCGCGCCGAGGGCGTCGACGAGACGTTGGTGGCGCACAAGGTGATGCCCGGGGATCGGCCGTCGACGACGATCCTCGCCCCGGAACTGACCCCGTCGGTGGTCGGGCAGATCATCGCCTTCTACGAACACCAGACCTTCGTCCAAGGCGTCGTGTGGGGGATCGACTCGTTCGATCAGTGGGGCGTCGAACTCGGCAAGACCCAGGCCACCGCCCTGCAAGCCGTGCTCGCCGGTGATGAGACCCCCGACACCGGCGACGCCTCGACCGACCATCTGATCGAGGTCTACCGCACCCTCCGTGACGGAGGGAGGTAGGACATGCCCGCGCTGAAGTTGCTCTATCTGCCGCCTCCCGTTGCCGAGGAATGGGATTGGCAGATGGACGCGGCTTGTCGCGACGCGGACGGCTCGTTGTTCTTCCACCCGGACAACGAGCGGGGCGACGCGAGGGAGAACCGCATGGCGTCGGCCAAGAAGGTCTGCGCTCGTTGTCCGGTGCGGGAGAAGTGCCTTCAGTACGCCCTCGATTCCGGTGAACGCTACGGGATCTGGGGTGGGCTCACGGAGGACGAACGCACTCGGGTGAGGAGGGCCCGCCGGCGCCGCACGAGCCGGTGATGACCGCCCGTCCTCACCCGCCGGAGACGACTTGCCCGATGACCCGGGCGGCCTCCCGGAAGGCCCCCGAATTCGGTCCTGCGAAGTTGAGCCGGAGGTACTGACCGGTGGGCTCCGCCGGGAACCATTCGCCGCCCGCCGCGACGAGAACTCCGGCTGCCTCGCAGTCGCGCGCGACGGCCCGGGCGTCGACGTCGTCCGGGAGCCTGCCCCACAGGTTCAGCCCACCGGGCGGCAGTCCGTCGACATCCACATCCGGTGCAAGCTCGCGAAGTTCGCTCGCGAGGAGGTTGCGGCGCGATTCGAGCTCGCGACGAACGGCCCGCAGATGGGTCTGCCAGGCGGGCTGGGTGACGACGTCGAGCGCGACCGTCTGGAGAACGCCGCTCACATAGACGGATTCGGCCTGCACGTCGGCGAGGATGCGTTCGCGAGCGGGTCCTCGCGCGACGATCGCCGCGACCCGCACCGACGGCGCGACACTCTTGGTCAGCGAGCGGACGTAGACGACGTGGCCGGAGTCGTCGCGTGCGAAGAGCGGAACGGACTCGGTCGAGATCCCGAAGTCGTGGGCCCAGTCGTCCTCGATGACGAATGCTCCTGCATCGCGTACGACGTCGAGGACCCGATCACCGGTCGACGACGACCATTGCGCCCCGGTGGGATTCGCGAAGTTCGGTTGCGCGTAGAAGGCGCGCGCCCGGGTCCGGTCGAAGGCGCGGGCCAGTTCGTCGGGATCGGGTCCGTTGGGTCCGCTGGAAACCGGGACGAGCTGCACACCCGCCTTCGTGGCCGCGAGGATCGCACCCCAATAGGTCGGTGACTCCACGACGAGGGGATTGCCGGCGCCGACGAGCGCGCGGAAGATCGACCCGAGTCCGCTCTGGCTGCCGGGGGTGATGATCACGTCGCCCGCGGACGGCGGGGCGGTACGTGCATCCGCCGCTTCCGCCAGTTCCGCGGCGAACCACGCCTGCAGTTCGGGAAGTCCCGCCGCCGGTGTCCGTCCGACGGCGGCATCGCTGCGGGATGCGCGTGAATATGCTCCGCGGACAAGGCGTTCGGGAAGTAATATGCGGTCGGGGTAGCCGGAGTGGAGCGTGATCACGTCGTTGGGCACGGTGCGCAGGGCGGCGGAGGCGCGGGGAAGTGGCGGTGCCGTTCCGAGCGCTTCCGTCTGCCAGCCGTGGTCGATCGTGTTCGACGTGCGGATCTGCCGGACGAAGGTGCCGACTCCGGTGCGGCTCTCCACGAGACCTCGGGTCTGGAGTGTCTTCAGTGCCTTCTGCACCGTGACGGGGCTGACGCCGTACTGCGCGACGAGCGACCTCGTCGACGGCAACCGGGCGCCGGGTGCGGCGGTGGCGATCCACCGGGTCAGTTCCGCAACGAGCTGGGAACTGCTACTGTTCGACATGAGAGTAAAGAGTAGCGCTATCGTATCCGATCGGCCAGTGATATCGTCCGATCCTCGCGGGCTCGCCTGGGGTCTGCTCGGCGTCGCAGGTTTCTCCCTGACCGTGCCGCTCACCCGCATCGCCGTCGAAAGTGGAGCGATGTCACCGCTGTTCGTCGCTGCCGGCCGTGCGGTCGTCGCAGCGGTTCTCGCCGCTCTGGCACTCGCGTTCACGAGACAACGACTCCCGAACACGCATCAGTGGCGCAGGATCGCCGTCGTCACGGGTGGGGTGGTGATCGGATTTCCCATGCTCACCTCGTACGCCCTGACCACGGCACCGGCGAACCACAGTGCGATCGTCATCGCGATCCTTCCGGCCGCGACCGCGGTGGTCGCGGTGTTGCGGGCCCACGAGCGGCCGCCGATCCCGTTCTGGGTCGCGGCGGGGGCGGGGGCGGTCGCCGTCATGGCCTTCGCGGGCCTGCGTGGCGGAGGTGTCGCGGGATTCGGGCGAGCCGATCTGCTGTTGCTCGGCGCGGTGGTCGCCGCGGCCCTCGGCTACGCGGAGGGCGGACTGCTGTCACGGGAGATCGGTGCGTGGCAGACGATCTCGTGGGCGCTGGTGCTGGGGTCGCCGCTGATGGTGACCCTCACGCTGGTCTCGCTCGCCGACGGAGTGCCGCAGGGTGGGGTGACGCACTGGGCGTCGTTCGCCTATCTCGGCATCGTCAGCATGTTCCTGGGGTTCTTCGCGTGGTACCGAGGTCTGGCCATCGGGCCGATGGCTCGGGTCGGGCAGGTGCAACTGACCCAGCCGATCATGACGGTCGGGTGGGCGGCCTGGCTGCTGGGTGAACCGTTGACCTGGGCGGTGGTGGCGGGCGGTGCCGTCGTCGTGCTGTGTGCCGGCACCGCCGTCCGCGTCCGTCGGAACTGAACGTCACTCCTTGTCGAGGAAGAAGTCCCAGCGCGGGTGGTCGCCGCCGCCGTAACGCGACAGGTCCGTCACCCCGGCCTCAGCGAGGACGTCGGCGTCGACGAAGCACCGCCCGGTGGTCGTCCTCGCCGGTCGCGAGAGGATCTCGACGGCGGCGTCGGCCATGATCTCCGGGCTGCGGGAGGCGGCGAGCAGCGCTTCACCGTCGGGGGTGTTGGCCACAGCGGAGGTCGCGATGTAGGTCTCGGGCCACAGGCAGTTCGCCGCGACGCCGGCGTCGGCGTATTCGGCCGCGAATCCCAGGGTGAGCAGCGACATTCCGTACTTCGACAGTGTGTACGAGGGGTGTACGCCGAGCCAGTGCGGGTTCATGTTGACCGGCGGGGCGATGGTGAGGATGTGCGGATCGGACGACTCCCGCAGGTGCGGCAGTGCCGCCTTGGAGAGCAGGAACGTTCCGCGGCAGTTGATCTCCTGCATCAGGTCGTACTTCTTCACCGAGAGGGATTCGGTGGGTTCGGTGGCGATGGCACTGGCGTTGTTGACGCAGATGTCCACGCCGCCGAACCGCTCGACCGCCGTGTCGACGGCCCGCTGGACGTCGTCCTCCTTCCGGACGTCGCCCACCACCGCGACGGCCTTGCCACCGGCGGCCTCGATGTCGGCGACGGCGGTGTGCACCGTCCCCTTCAGTTTCGGGTGGGGTTCGGCGGTCTTCGCCAGGAGCACCACGTTCGCGCCCCGACGGGCGGCGGCGACCGCGATGGCCAGTCCGATACCGCGGCTCGCGCCGGAGATGACCATGGTGCGGTCGCTGAGGGCATTCTGACTCGACATCGTTCTCCCTGGTCGCCTTCGATTGTCCAGCTCTGTTCTCCGCAATGATATTGGCATTCTCTTTTTCTGCAAGTAATGTATCCGGCGTGAACGACTTCGCAGAAACCTCGTCGGGTATCCCGCTCGAGCCTGTCTACGGGCCGGGCGACCGCGCTGCCGAACCGCCGGCGCCGGGAAGCTTCCCCTTCACGCGCGGGAACTTCCCCAACGGCTATCGGGGCCGGTTGTGGACGTTTCGTCAGTACTCCGGGTTCGGTACTGCGGAGGAGTCCAACCGCCGCTACCGCTACCTGCTCGAGCAGGGCGGAACCGGACTGTCGGTCGCGCTGGATCTACCGACCCAGTGCGGCTACGACTCCGACGACCCCGAGGTCGGTGAGGAGGTGGGCCGCGTCGGCGTCGCCGTCGACACGCTCGCCGATGCGGAGGTGCTGTTCGACGGCATCCCGCTCGACAAGATCAGCACGAGTTTCACCATCAACGGCACCGCCGCGATCCTGCTCGCCTTCTACGTCGCCGCCGCGGAGAAGAAGGGGGTGCCGCGCGAGAAGCTCACCGGCACCATCCAGAACGACATCCTCAAGGAGTACGCCTCCCGCGGCACGTGGATCTGGCCGCCCGAACCGTCGCTCCGTCTCATCGCCGACACCATCGAGTTCTGCGCCGCGGAAGTGCCGCGCTTCAACGCGATCTCGGTGGCCGGCGCCCACTTCCGTGATGCCGGCGCGAACGCGGTGCAGGAAATGGCGTTCACCCTCGCCGACGGTGTCACCTACTGCGACACGGTGGTCGAGCGCGGGCGGATGACCATCGACCAGTTCGCCCCGCAGATCTCGTTCTTCTTCTACACCCACGGCGATTTCTTCGAGGAGATCGCCAAATATCGTGCCGGACGCCGCCGTTGGGCGACGATCGTGCGCGAGCGTTACGGCGCCACCACCGACAAGGCGTCGATGTTCCGATTCGGATGCGTCGCCGGTGGCGCGTCGCTGTATGCGCCGCAGGCGCAGAACAATCTCGTGCGCGTCGCCTACGAGTCCATGGCGTCGGTGCTCGGCGGCGTGCAGTCGATGTTCACCGCCGCCTGGGACGAACCGTTCGCCCTGCCCAGTGAGGAATCGGCGACCCTCGCGCTGCGCACGCAACAGATCCTCGCCTACGAGACCGGCGTGACCCGCGTCGCCGACCCGCTCGGTGGGTCGTACTTCGTCGAGGCGCTCACCGACGCGACCGAGGAGCGCATCGTCGAGATCATGGCCGATCTCGAGAAGCACGGCGGTATGGTCCGTGCGATCGAGGACGGCTACCTGCAGGGCCTCATCGCCGACGAGGCCTACAAGATCCACCAGGAGATCGAGAACGGCGACCGGCCGGTGGTCGGTGTGAACAAGTTCGTCTCCGACGAGCCGCAGCCCGAGATCTCCACCTACGAACTCGACGCCGAAGGCCGCGAGATGCAGTTGAAGCGACTCGCGAAGGTCAAGGCCGAACGCGACCCCGACGCGGTGCGCACCACACTCGCGGCCCTGTCCCGCGCAGCGGAAGGAACCGACAACCTCATGCATGCCCTGATCGATTGCGCCAACGCGTATTGCACGGTGGGAGAGATGGTCTCCGCACTGAAGAACGTGTGGGGCGAGTTCCGGCAGCCGGTGGTGTTCTGATGACCGCCCGCATCCTCGTCGCCAAGCCCGGACTCGACGGACACGACCGCGGAGCGAAGATCGTCGCCCGTGCCCTGCGCAACGCCGGTTTCGAGGTCGTCTACACCGGCATCCGCCAGAAGGTCGAGGACATCGTCTCGATCGCCGTGCAGGAGGACGTCGCGGTGGTCGGTCTGAGCATCCTGTCGGGTGCCCACATCGCACTCACCACGAAGGTCGTCGAAGGCCTGCGAGCGGCGGACGCCGGCGACATCGACGTCATCGTCGGCGGAACGATCCCGCAGGGCGACGTGCCGAAACTGCTCGACGCCGGTGCCGCGGCGGTGTTCCCCACGAGCACACCGCTGGACGTGCTCGTCACCGAGATTCGCAAGCTCACCGGGACGTCCGAGGCGTCCTGAGCCCGGTACACACCCACATCATCGAGTTCGGGAACCTGGAGGAATCGTGCGTATCGGAGTGATGGTCGGCCCGGAACAGGGCGACACCAACCGCAAGGTCGACCGCATGCTGAAGGACGTCGAGTGGGCCGAGTCGGCCGACCTCGACACCGTGTGGGTGCCGCAGATCCCCACCGACTTCGACGCGTTGACGGCCGTCGCCCTGATGGGCACGCGGACCTCGCGCATCGAGATCGGTACGGCTGTGGTGCCGCTGCAGGCGCAACACCCGGTGCACCTGGTGCGGCAGTCGCTGTCGACGCACGCCGCACTCGGCGGTCGCCTCGCCCTCGGCGTCGGCCCGTCGCACCATTGGATCGTGCAGGACATGCTCGGCCTGCCCTACGACAAGCCCGCGAAGTACACGCGCGACTATCTCGAGGTGCTGAACGCCGCGCGCGACCTGCCGGGTTCGATCGACGTCGAGAACGACACCTTCAAGGTCCACAATCCCCTCGACATCGCGCCGGTCGCGCCCATGCCGGTGCTCGTCGCGGCGCTCGGCCCGGTCATGCTGAAGATCGCCGGCGAACTCGCCGACGGCACCGTGCTGTGGATGGCCGACGAACGCGCCATCGCCGAACACATCGCGCCGCGCATCACCGAGGCCGCGGAGGAGGCGGGCAAGCCGAAGCCGCGGATCGTTGCCGGTGTGCCGGTCTGCCTGTGTGCACCGTCGGAGGTCGACGTCGCCCGCGAGCGCGCCAATCGCATTCTCGCCGAGGCGGAGATTTCGCCCAACTACCAGCGGCTCCTCGAACACGGGCAGGCGAAGGACATCGGCGACATGGCGATCGTCGGCGACGAGGATGCGATCCTCGCCGGTTTCCGCCGCTACGAGGAGGCCGGCGTCACCGACCTGTCGATGCGGCTGCTGCCCATCGGCAACACCCGCGACGAGCTGGTCGCGTCGAAGTACCGCACCCGCGAGGTCGTCGCCGAACTCGTGAAGGAACTGCGGTGACGGCAGGTCCGCTCGCGGGAATCAGGATCCTCGAGGTCGGCCACATCCTCGCGGGCCCGTACGCGACGATGCTGCTGGCCGATCTCGGGGCCGAGGTGACGAAGATCGAGCCACCCACCGGGGACCTCTCCCGCCAGGTGAGCGACGCCTACTTCGCGAGCCTCAACCGGGGTAAACGCAGCATCTGCCTCGACCTGACGACCGACGACGGCATGCGCCGCCTCGGCGAGCTCGCTGCCGAATCCCATGCGCTGCTCGTCAATCTCAAGCCGTCGGCCATCCGGAAGTTCGGTCTGACCTACGACGCGCTGCGCAGATGGAACGACAAGATCGTCTGCGTCGCGATCACGGGATACGGGCTCGACGGCGGCGACGATCCGGCCTTCGACTACGTCGTCCAGGCCCAGACCGGTGTCGCGTCGCTGACCGGTGATCCCGACGGCCCGCCGATGCTGCCCGGTTATTCGGCGGCCGACAACTCCACGGGCATGACCGCCGCGCTCGGTCTGCTCGCGCAGATCGTGTCCGGTCGCGGGGGCCAGGTCGACGTGTCGCTGCGCGATGTCATGCTGTCGCAGCTCAACTACCGCGCCTCGGCATATCTGAACGAGGACACCGAACCGCGACGCATGCCGAACGGGGCACACTCGTACTACGTTCCCGCGCAATTGTTCCCGACCGCCGAGGGCACGCTCGCGCTGTTCGTCACGCACGACGGCTTCTGGCGGATCTTCGCGGCCGAGGCCGGGATCGACGGGTTCCCGACCATGGCCGAACGCGCACAGCGACGCGACGAGGTGCTCGCGGTGGTCACCGAGGCGCTCTCGCGCGACACCGCTGCCGGCTGGGAGGCCCGTCTCCGCCCGCTCGGGGTGCCGGCGGCCGCGGTCCGTTCGCTGCCCGACGCTCTCGATGCGACTCCCGAGATGGTCGTCACCGCCGGTGATTTCCGCCTGGTGGGCAGCCCGATCCGGGTGCTCGGCTACGAACCGCAGTACGGACCGCCCCCGAAGCTGGGCGAGCACACCGATGCAACGGTGACGGTGGGACCTGCCTGATCCCTCGGCGGGTTCACTGAACGCACTCGCGACCGACGTCCCCTCCGTAGCCTGGACGTACCACGGGCACGGTGGGGGTGGCGATGAAACGGGCAGTCCTGGCGATGGTGTTGATCCTGGTCGCGGCCTGTTCCGATGCCGGAGACCAGCAGCCGACGAACGTCCCGGCGGTGGATGCGGAATGCGACGCCGCCGACCATGGGAGTTCCCGGACGGGTGGGAGTCCCGGCTGGACACCTCGGCCGTCGCGCAACTGCGAGCGATACGCGAGCTGTGGCAGTCGTGGCCGTGGTGGGAGCTCGTGCCGGACATCGACGAACCGCTCGTCGTCGCAGGTCGCGGCACCCCGTGGACGAGCGACGAGATGATCGACGTCCTCGACGACGAGTACGTCACCGCGGCCCGGACACCGGACGGTTCACTTGCCGTCGTCTATGTTCCGACGCAGCGCACGATCCGGCTCGATCCTGCCCTGGTGCCGGAGTCGGCGACCCTCGAGTGGATCGACCCCGCCGACGCGACCGGGCCGCGGCAGCCGGCCACTCCCGACGGGAACGGTGACATCTCCACCCCGGGGCCGAACGCGGACGGAGACGAGGACTGGCTTCTCATGATCACCGACCGGCAGGCGTGAGAGTGCGCGGCCGGGGGAGCGACACCGCCGGCAGCACCGCAAGGAGACCGACGACGCCCGCCGCGACGAAGGCGGTCGCGGTGGACGTCGAACCCAGCAGGGCTCCGAACACGACCGATCCGGCGGCCTGGCCGACGGCGAGGGCGATGAACAACGCGACCGTGCCCTCGGCTGCGCGTTCGGCGACCGACCGCACGGCCCACACGATGAGCACTCCGCTCATGGCGATGTAGCTCGCGCCGAACAGGGCCACCGAGACGTAGGCGGGGATCGGTGATCCGGGGAGCAGGCCCAGCAGAATGGTGGCCATCGACATGGCGGTGGTGGTGAGCGTCCACGCGACCGGCAGATTCCAGGTCTGCACGATCCGGCCTGCGGTTGCCCCCAGCACCCCGAAGGCGCCCAGCACCATCCACGCGAGCACCGAGTAGGTCTCCCCACCGGTCCCGTCGCTCATGACGGACCGCCCGAACGTCCAGATCGCGGCGCTCGACGCACCGGCCAGCGCCGCGCCGACGAGGGGACGGATCAGCGGGGACAGTTCGCCGATCCGCACAGGTGTGGTGCGTGAGGGATCCCGTCGATCGTCGGAACGTCGGTCGGTACGGAGGACGGCGAGAGCGACCCCGGCGGTGAGGACCGCGATGACCACCCATCCCACACGCCACTGACCGGCGGTGGCGAACACCAGAGCTCCGGCGGCGACGAGGCCCACCCCGGTTCCGGAGTTGACGATCGTCTGCGCGTTCTCCTGCCGCGCGGGTGCGACATTGCGTTCCACGAGGGTCACCAGACCGGGAGTGGCGAAACCGGCCCCGGCTCCGGCGACGACGACACTCAGCGCGAAGACGACCGTGTGCGTCGACGCCGCCACCCCCAGCGCGCCGATCCCCGCCGTCGCCCCGGCGCAGGCCACGACGAGACGCGGGCGTCCGCTCGTCCTCGACGCGACGACCGCCGCGAGGCAGTACGAGAGGAAGCTGCCGGCCTGGACGGCGCCGGCAACCGTCGACCCCATCCCGAACGAGTCGGTGAACTCGGGCAGGAAGAGTCCGTAGCCGAACCGCGCCAGCCCGTAGGTGGTCGCGATCAGAGCTGTGCCGGCGATGACGAGTGGATGCATCGCGTCCCCCGAACGGATCGAAGACCAGAACGACCGTTACTCTACTCCGAAACGATCGTTTCAGCAGAACGAGCGTTACAGTGTGGTCATGTCCACGGCTCGTCCTGCTGCCCGCACCCGTCTGCTCCGGGCCGCCGAGGAGATGCTCTTCGACCGCGGGATCCGGGCGACACCCGTCGACGACCTGCTCCGCCGGGCCGAAGTCTCGGCAGCGTCCCTGTACACGCACTTCGGCAGCAAGGAATCCCTGGTCGCCGAGGCACTGCGGGTCCGGTTGGCGGAGTGGCGCGCGGTGTGGGACCGGCACGTGGTCGATGCCGACGACGACATCGGACGTCTGCTGGCGATCTTCGACGCCCTCGCCGCGTACCGCGACGATTCGGAATCCCCCGCCCGCTGGTGCGCCTTCCTCGCGACCGCGACGGAATTCGCCGAACCCACCGACGAGATCGGCGAGATGCTCGCGGCGGACAGCGACCTGCTCGCCGAGCGACTCCTGCATCTCGCGAAACCGGTGGCCGGGTCGAACGCGCAGGATCTCGCCGACGACGTGCTCACTGCCTACAACGGAACCCTCGCGGGCTTCCTGCGCGGCCGGCCGTCGTCACCGATCGAGGTGGGGCGCAGGGTGGCGCGCTCGGCCGCCCTGTCCTACCGGTGACGATCGGCTCTCGGGGACGACCGGCCTGCCGGTGACGATCAGACGTACTTGACCTTGATGTCCTCGCTGTCGGGTACGCCCTGACAGGTGAGGACGTAGCCGTCGGCGATCTCCTCGTCGGACAGTGCGTCGTTGACGCGCATCGTCGCGCTGCCGTGGGTGACCTTGGCGATGCAGGTCGCGCAGTTGCCGGCCTCGCACGAGAACGGCGGCGCCAGGCCCGCGCGACGCGCGCTCTCGAGCAGTGTCTCACCGGCGTGCCGGGGCACGGAGACGCGCTGGTTGCCGAGCCGGATCGAGACGGTGCCCTTCACCTCCCCGCTCGGAGCGGACTCCGACTCCTGGGCGTCCTCGGCCTTGATGGGTTCGGCTGCGCTGCCGAACCGTTCGCTGTAGATGTTGCCGGGGCCGGGGAGTGCGGCCTCGACCATGTCCATGAACGCTTCCGGGCCGCACAGGTAGCTGTCGGCGCCGCCGTCGGATCCGACGAAGGCGCGCACGGCGTCGGGGGTGAGCAGTCCGCTCTCGTCGTCGAAGTGCCGCACCACCTCGAGGCGACCGGCGTACCGGTCGACGAGCTCGTCGGTGAGGCTCGCGAAGATGGCGGACGCGCGGTCGCGGTCGGCGATCAGCAGGCGCACCGGCCGGTCGGTCGTCGCGAGTGCGCTCTTGGCGAGCGACAGGATCGGCGTGATGCCGCTTCCGCCGGCGAAGCCGAGCACCGGACCGGTTGCGTCGCGGAGAAGGAAAGTGCCTGCGGGTCGGGTGATCTCGACCTCGTCTCCTTCCGCGATGTTGTCGTGCAGCCAGTTCGAGACGGCTCCGCCGGTGACCCGCTTGACGGTGGTCATCATCTCGGTGTCGGTCTCGGGCGCGCTCGACATCGAGTACGAGCGGTACAGGTCGGTGCCGTCGACCTTCACCTTGAAGGTGCAGAACTGCCCTGACTTGTAGGTGAAGGGCCCGTCGAGGGGAGCGAGCACGTAGGTGCGGGCGTCGTCGGTCTCCTTCACGATCCGGGTCACGGTCGCGCGCTGAAACAAAGGTGGTCTCGCCATGGACCGGCTCCTCCTGGTATCAATGTTCTGCAAGAACGAGAGTACTATTCTCATTCAGGAGAGCAAGACCTCTCGACAGGTATTGCTGCGACGCGAGAGAGCACCATGACAGAGCCCACCGTGTTGGCCTTCGAAGACCGCGAGTACACCCTCGCGGAACTCGAGGCGCTCACCTGCGGACTCGCTCGTGTCCTGGCCGATCGCGGCGTCGGTCCCGGCGACCGCGTGGCACTCATGTCGTCCAATCGCCCCGAATTCGTCGTGGCCTACCGGGCCATCGACAGGCTCGGCGCGGTCGTCGTCCTGCTGAGCCCGGCGTGGAGGAGCGGCGAGGTCGAGCACGCCCTCCGGCTCACCGAACCGGCCTTCGCCATCGGCGACACCCCCGTCCTCGCCGCCGCGATGCCGATGCTCGACCTCGACGACCCGATCGAACCCGATCACGGCGACTTCACCGCAGCCCCCGTGGACCCCGACGCCGATGCCCTGCTCGTCTTCAGTTCCGGTACGACGGGCCTGCCGAAGGCCGTGCGGCACACCCGCTCGTCGTTCGCCGCGGCCGTGGCGCACTGGCGGCAGGTCCTCGGGCTCACCGCCGACGACCGGCTCCAGATCGTCACGCCGCCCTCGCACATCCTCGGTCTGCTCAACATCGCCACCGTGCTCGATGCCGGCGGGTGGATGCGGCTGCACCGGCGATTCGACCTCGACGTGATGCTCGAATCCATCGAGCGCGACCGGATCACCGTCGAGATGGCCGTCGCACCGATCGCCCTCGCGATCGCCTCGCATCCGGATCTCGAATCGTTCGATCTGTCGTCGCTGCGCTACATCATGTGGGGCGCCACACCCGTCACCGCGAGTGTCGCGGAGACCGTCACCCGGCGCACCGGCGTGACGTGGCTACCGGCCTACGGAGCCAGCGAGGTCCCCGTCATCACCTGCAATCCGGTGGGCGACGCCCGCCTCGACAGCGTCGGCGTACCCGCGCCCGGCGTCGAACTGCGGGTCGTCGAGCTCGGGACCGACCGCGAGGTTCCGGCCGGCGAGACCGGTGAGATCCAGGTGCGGTCGGCCTCGGCCATGGCCGGATACCTGCCCGACGACGCGACCGCCGAGGCGTTCTGCGACGGCTGGTACCGCACCGGCGACGTCGCGTGGGTCGACGCCGACGGCCGGTTGCGGATCACCGACCGCGCCAAGGACATGATCAAGGTCAACGGCTTCCAGGTCGCCCCCGCCGAGGTCGAAGCGGTCCTGCACGGCCACCCCGACATCGCCGACTGCGCCGTCTTCGGAACGAAGGACGGTGCGGCGGGGGAGACGGTCGTCGCGGCGATCGCCACCACCGCGACCCTCGATCCCGACGACATCTCCACCTATGTGGCCGAACGACTCGCGTCGTACAAGCGACCGCGACGCGTGATCTTCGTGCCCGACATTCCCCGCCTGCCGTCCGGCAAGGTCTTGCGCCGACAACTCGAGGAGCGCCATGGACGTACGTCTGACCATTGAACAACAGCAGTTGCGCGACGCCGCCGCCAAACTGGCCGACGATCTGGGTGCCCGCTCGGTGTCGGATCTGGACGACGCGGCGCGCCGGGCACGGCTGGAGAAGACCGTCGCCTCGACGGGCTGGCGCTCCCTGCGCTCCGACGGTGCGTCGGGAGTCGAAGTCGCCATCGTGGCAGAGGAATTCGGGCGAGGGCTCGTCGACGTGCCGTTCTTCGGTCCGGTGCTCGCCGACGACCTGCACCGGCACTTCTCCGACGACCAGCCGACGCGCGCCATCGCCGTCGGTGCCGACGCCTTCGACGCGCACGGCCTCGATCGCGTCCTCGTCCTCCGGGACCGGACGGTGTCGACCGCGGCCGTCGGTGAACCGGCCCCCGGCGCGGACCTGACCCGTTCGTTCGCCACGTTCGCCGAACCGGACGAGACACTCGGTGAACTCTCCGCCGAGAACGCCGACCGCGCATATGCTCTCGCGCTCGTCGTCACGTGTGCCGACCTCGTCGGTGTGTCGCGGGGTGCGCAGGCGGTGGCCGTCGACTACGCGAAGATCCGTGAGCAGTACGGAAACACGATCGGGTCGTACCAGGCGGTCGCGCACATGCTGGCCGAGAGCGAAGCCCTCATCGAAGGCTCGATCAGCGTGCTGCGGCACGCGGCATGGGCCGTCGACGAACTGACGCCCGAGGAAGCGATCCGCGCCGCGCGCATCGCCGAGATCTACACCGCGCGCGCCGCGCGCACCGTCTGCGAGACCGCCGTCCAGGTGCACGGCGGGATCGGCAACACCTGGGAGTGCATCGAGCACGTGTACCTGCGGCGGGCCCTGACGTCCACCGAACTGTTCCCCGTGAGCCTGGAGGAGATCGACCTTGGACTTTCGTGACTCGCCGGAAGAAGCCGCATTCCGCGCCCGGCTGCGGACCTGGCTCGCCGATCAGGCCGGAAAGTTCCCCACCTCGGGTGACGAGTACTGGGCTCGGCAGGGTGAATGGCATCAGGCGCTCTACAGCGCGGGGTTCTTCGGGCTGTCGTGGCCGAAGAAGTACGGCGGGCAGGATCTTCCGCCCGTCTTCGACGTGATCCTCGACGAGGAACTCGCCGTCGCCGGTTGCCCGCCGCGCCCGAGTCTGGGATATCTGGTGGTCGGCCTCGGCCACCATGCCAGTGACGAACTGTGCGAACGGTTCCTGCCCGGCATGATCGACGGCACCGAACGGTGGTGCCAGGGATTCAGCGAGCCCGGTGCCGGTTCCGACCTCGCGTCGCTCACCACCACCGCGACCCGCGACGGCGACGAGTACGTCATCCACGGCCACAAGGTCTGGACGAGTTACTCCGACGTCGCCGACTGGTGCCTGCTGCTCGCCCGCACCGATCCGGATGCGCCGCGGCACCGCGGTATCTCGGCGTTCATCGTCTCGATGCACCAGGACGGCATCGAGCAGCGACCGCTGAAGATGATCAGCGGCGTCACCAAGGAGTTCGGCCAGGTGCTGTTCGACGGCGCCCGCGTGCCGGCAAGCCGCATGGTCGGAGCGCCCGGGGAAGGCTGGCGGGTCGCGATGACCGTCGTCGGCCACGAGCGCGAACCGTCCACCCTCGGATTCGCCGCTCGCTACGGCAAACTCGTGCGTCAGCTCGCCAAGCGCGTCGACGGTCCGCCCCCGCAGGATCTGGCCTGGGCGGCGGTGCAATCGGAGATGCTGCGTCTGCACGTGCGGCGGCGACTGTCCGAGCAGCTCGACGGTGTCTCGCACGGCTCCGAGGGGTCGCTCGACAAGCTCCTCATGACGTGGGTGGACCAGTCGGTCGGACACGCAGCCCTGGCAGTCGCGGGCAGCCGCGACGAGGAACTCCTCGGCTCGTACATGTACAGCCGCGCCCAGTCCGTCATGGGCGGCACGTCGCAGATCCAGAAGAACATCATCGCTTCGCGCATCCTCGGATTGGGGGTCTGACATGTACGGCATGCCCGACGAGATCGAGGTCCGCGCCGAGGGGCCGCTGCGGATCGTCACGCTCAACCGGCCGTCGAAGTACAACGCGGTCAACGATCCGCTGCACGCGGGACTCGCCCGGCTGTGGCCGCAGCTGAGCGCCGACCGCGAGGTCCGCGCCGTGGTGCTCACCGGTGCCGGCAAGGCGTTCTCCGCCGGCGGGGATCTCGACTATCTCGCCGAACTGGGGCAGGACGCCGAACTGCGGGCGAAGACCATCGCCGACGGACGCGAGATCGTCCTGGGTATGGCGCGCTGCCGCGTGCCTGTGGTCGCTGCGGTCAACGGCCCGGCGGTGGGACTCGGGTGCAGCCTGGTCGCCCTGAGCGACGTCGTCTACATGGGGGAGGGCACCTATCTCGCCGATCCCCACGTGCAGGTCGGGCTGGTCGCGGCCGACGGTGGTCCGCTGACCTGGCCGCTGCAGATCAGCCTGCTGCACGCGAAGGAGTTCGCCTTCTTCGGGGAGCGGATCCCCGCCGAGCGGGCCCGCGAACTCGGCCTGGCGAACCATGTCGTCGCCGATCCGCTCGCCGAGGCACTCGCCTGTGCCAAGCGTCTCGTGGAGCAACCGCAGAAGGCGGTGGAGGCCACCAAGCGGTTGCTGAACATCCACCTCGAGCGGGCGGTGCTCGCGAGCCTCGACTACGCGATGAGCGCGGAGGAGATGACCTTCCAGAGCGACGACTTCCGTGCGAACATCGCGAGGATGACCGCAGGAAAATCGTGATCGGAGAGACCGCGTGATCGGACGGTTGCGTTCGCTGTCGAGCTTCCATCCCGATCTGCGGACCGTGGCGCTGCTCGCCCCACGTCGTGCGGTGACCCCGCGATCGTTGCCGGTGATGCGCATGCTCACCCGCGCGATCCGGGGCACCGACCCGGACGTGTACGTCTTCGAACCGGGAGTGTCGGTCCGCTGGTTCGGTGCTCCGGACCGCGCAGGCACCGAACCCGGTGCGGCCCTGTTGTGGATCCACGGTGGCGGGTACGTCTTCGGTCGGGCCGCTCAGGACGACGCGCTGTGCCGGCGGTTCGCCGACCGTCTCGGTATCGCCGTCGCCTCGGTCGACTACCGATTGGCACCCGAACATCCCTATCCGACACCGCTCGAGGACTGTCTGCGCGCCTACGAGTGGTTGCGGAGCCGGCCGGAGGTCGATCCGGCGCATATCGCGATCGGAGGTGCGAGCGCCGGGGCGGGTCTGGCTGCGGCACTGGCACTTCTGCTCCGGGACAGGGAACTGCCGGCACCGGCCTTCCAACTGCTGGCCTATCCGATGCTGGACGACCGCACCGGCGCCGGTCCCGCGCACACTCGGATGTGGGATGCCTTCAGCAACCGGTTCGGCTGGACGAGTTACCTGGGTTCGGCCGATCCGGAGGACGCGGCGCCGGCGCGTCGCACCGATCTGTCGGGTCTACCGCCGGCCTGGATCGGGGTGGGCACGCACGATCTGTTCCTCGACGAGGACCGCGCGTACGCGGAACGGCTACGGGCCTCGGGTGTCCCGTGCATTCTGCACATCGTCGACGGAGCCTTCCACGGTTTCGACTCGGTGGCCTCGCGCACGGGGGTCGCGCGCGGATTCTTCGACGAACAGTGCGCAGCGTTGGAGAATGCCTTCTCCCTGGAGCGTTCGTAGGGCCGCTACCGAATCCGGCAGCGGTCCTACGGCTTCCGTGTTCCGTTCACGAACGGGGCTTGACGTACTCCGACTTCACTTCCATGATCCGCATCTTCGGGATAGGACCGTAGCTGAGCGAGTCCGACATGTTCAGCTGCTTCGCTGCCGCCGCGGCGTGGACGTTGGCCTTGGCCGCCGCGGGATCACCCTCGAGTTCGTACAGGGTGACCGACGGGCCGCCGTCCGCGTCGGCGGGGGACAGCCGTGTGGCACCGACGAATCCGTCGAGGGCCACCACTTCGGGAATGTGCACCTCGTCGTACCACTTGTTGAACTCTTCCAGCCGCTCGGGATGCGACGGGTACGACTCGACGAGCAGGTAATGCTTCATTCGTGGTCCTGTCTGTGAGAAGGGTTGGTGTACTGGACTTTCAGACCCGGACGACCCAGCCGCCGTCGATGTTGAGGGTATGGCCGGTGACCCAGTCGCTGCCGGACGACACGAGGTACAGCAGACCGGGGATCAGTTCCTCGGGCTCACCGAACGGGAACGGGATGGCGTGCTTGACCATCTCCTTGAGCTCGGGCGGCGACGCGATCGAACCGGCCTCTGTGTTGACCATGCCGGGAGCGATCGCGTTCACACGAATACCGAACGGCGCCAACTCACGTGACAGCGAGACCGTCATGCTCACGAGACCGAGTTTGGTGATGCCGTAGGCCTGCGCGGCCATGAACGCGCCGCTCGAGGACTGATTGACGATCTTGCCGTAGCCGCGCTCCTTCATGTACGGCACCACGGCGCGGGTGCACAGGAGCGGGCCGGTCAGGTTGACGGCGAGGGTGCGGTTCCACAGATCGAGCTCCATCGTCGTGAGGGATCCCTCGCCGACGACCTCGGCCATCAGTCCCGCGTTGTTGACCAGGATGTCGACCGATCCGAAGTGCTCGGCTGCGGTCGCGGCCATCTCGGTCGTGCTGGCTTCGTCGCTGACGTCGACTCCGACGGCCAGGACACGGTGACCGTCCGCCGCGAGTTCGTCCGCCGCGGCCTGAGCGGATGCGAGGTTGACGTCCGCGAGGACGACTACCGCTCCGGCCTCGGCGAGGCCGCGTGAGTAGGCCCGGCCGATCCCGCCACCGGCGCCGGTGACGATGGCGACCTTGCCGGCCAGCTGGGGAGTGTCTGTCATAGGATTTCCTTGTCGGTCGAAGCGGACTGGTTACTTCTGTGCCGTCACCGGCGCTGCGATTCCCTGCTCGTCGACGATCTTCTGGATCCGGACGAGCGTCTCGTCGAGTCCGTCGCCGAGCCGCGGACCGGGCGTGAAGGTGGCCGGAAGCTGCCGCATGCCCTGGATGACTCCGATGGAGTCGTAGTGGACCGTGCCTTCCGGATCGCACCGGAAGTCGGGCATACGGTCGAGCACCGCGAGCAGCATCCGCTTGAACATCGTGCGCGCCAGGTTGGATCCGATGCAG
Source organism: Rhodococcus sp. BUPNP1 (assembly GCF_002215235.1). Classification (NCBI taxonomy): domain Bacteria; kingdom Bacillati; phylum Actinomycetota; class Actinomycetes; order Mycobacteriales; family Nocardiaceae; genus Rhodococcus; species Rhodococcus sp. BUPNP1. The sequence continues at coordinate 164,726 of NZ_NERM01000012.1, read as the reverse complement.
CGGTGCACTCCGAGTCCGAAGCTGAAGTGCCGGTTGCCCTTGCGTTCCAGGTCGATCTCGTTCGGATCCGTGAACAGTTCCGGATCGCGGTTCGCCATCGCCCAGGAGAGCCAGATGCGTTCCCCCTCCTTGAACTCGACGCCGTCGAGCTCGGTGTCGGCGGAGAAGGTGCGTCCGTCGCCGGCCGAGGGGCAGAAGAAGCGCAGGAATTCCTCGGTCGCGGAATCCAACAGCGTGTCGCGCTGCTCGCTGAGGATCTCGCGCTGGTCGGGATTCTGCGACAACCATTCGAGGGCGTGCGACGTCAGGGCGGTCGTCGTATCGAAACCGCCGCCGATGAGCAGGCTCAGCACGCCGAGCAGTTCGTGATCGTCGGGCGTCTCTCCGTCGATGGTGGCCCGGGCGACAGCGTCGACCATGCCGGGACGGGGATTCTCCCGGATCTCGTGGAGGCTGGCGAGAAGATCCATTCCCATCACGCGGTGCAGTTCCGCGACGCGGTGGACGTCGGGTGAGTCCGGCGGCGTGTATATCGCGGCGTGGACCGGCTCGCAGTAGACGTTCCACTTGGCGACCGGGATACCGAGCATCGCGAGCGTGATGACGGCGGGAACGATGTTCACCAGATCGTCGATGAAATCGATGCTGCCGGTCTCGATCTTCTCGTCGAGGCATGCGCGGATCACCTCGTCGATGAGGGGAACCCACTTCTTCACGGCGGCGGGGGACAGATACGGATTGAGTACCGCACGGAACTCCCGATGTTCGGGGTCGTCCATCTCGAGGATCCCGCCGCGCACACCGGATGCCCGGACTGCGGTGGGGATCATGATCCCCTTGTAACCCCGCCGTACTCCCTTGATGTCGTGATCGTTGGAGATGTTCGCCGAGCGTGCGAGGGTGAACACCGCCTCGCTGCCGGCGGCGACCCAGTGACCTCCGTGGGTATCGGACCAGGCCACGGGGCACTTGGAGTGCATCTCCGTGGTGATCTCCGAGAAACGGTCGCGGTAGTCCGGTGCGTGCCTGTCGAACTGGTAGACGGGGGTGCGGTGGTCGGTGTCGACCGAGGCCTCGTCGATGCTCACGGTGTCGCCCTCTCGTGGGTCCGGTGGGGGAGAACGGGTCGTTCCGGAGGGGACCGCGACTCGATCCGTGTTCCCTGTACGCATTTTCACGATCTTTGTTCCAAGAATGCCGTTCCGGTTGAGGAGAACAGTAATGTCACAGGTGTCGGCCTGCAAGGGGTGCGATCGAAGAAGCAGAGCATGAGCGCGGTGCAGATATGAGGACGGTGCGGATATGAAGGCATGGCAGTTCGAAGGAGCCGGGCGACCGATCTCGTTGAACGAGGTTCCGGAACCGGAACCCGGCCCGGGCGAGGTGGTGATCGACGTCGCGGCGGCCGGACTGTGCCACAGCGACCTGATGTACATGGAGGTCGGAGAGGCGACGATGCCGTTCCTGCCCATGACGCAGGGACACGAGAACGCCGGCGTCATCAGCGCACTGGGCGACGGGGTCGAGGGCTGGAGCATCGGTGACGTCGTCGGCGTCTGCTCGTCGGGCGTGCGCCCGCCGCTCGGCATGTTCTCCCACGGTGGGTTCGCCGACAAGCTGGTCGCCGATGCCCGCGATCTCGCCCGGGTGCCCGAAGGGCTGGACCTGTCGCTGGCCGCCCTCGCGACGGATGCGGGAATGGCCTCGTACCACGCCATCATCAAGGTCGGTGGTGCGTCGGCGGGGATGAAGGTCGGTGTGATCGGCTACGGCGGTCTGGGGCAGATCGGAACCCGTGCGGCCGTGCTGGCCGGTGCGGAGGTGCACGTGGCCGAAACGAAGGAATCGGCATGGGATCTCGCCCGGCAGGCCGGCGCGACGGGCGTCGTGCGGGACGCGGCCGAATGGGCGGGCCGGGGATTCGACCTCGTGGTCGACTACGCCGGCTTCGACACCACACAGAAGGCGATCGACGCCGTCGCCCGGGGCGGCACCGTGGTGCAGGTCGGTCTGGGCCTGCCGACGTTCACGGTGAAGACTCCGACGATCCTCGGCAGGACGCTCGTGGGTTCCCTCGGTGGGACCGTCGAGGACATCGAGGAGGTGTACGACCTGTTCGTGAAACGGGAGATCGAACCCGCATACACCGAGATCGGCTTCGAGGAGATCGGCGACGGGCTGGAACGCCTCCGTCGCAACGAGGTGACCGGACGGCTCGTCGCACGGTTGGACCGCTGAACCGTCGAAGCGGGTTCGCACCCGGAAACACGAAGGGAGGCCCGGTACCGGGCCTCCCTTCGTGCGGGAACCTCATCACCTCGCGGACACGAGGCTCTCCGAACGTTGCACGGTGCCGGAGATCCCGTTCGCATCCTGTTGTGCGAGCAGCACCGCGGCGGCGCCCATCGTCTCCGGCGGTTCCACCATCTCGGGCGGGATCTCGCGTCCGCCACCGCCGGCGGTCCAGCCCTCGGTGAGGACGACCCGTGACGGCGCGAGGCAGTTGACCGCGATGTTGTCCTGCCGCAGGTCCGCCGCGAGCCCGACGTAGAGCCGTTCCACCGCGGCCTTGGACACCCAGTAGGCGTTCGAGCCGCGGTCGGTCATCGTCACGCCGCTGGTGGTCACCGCGATCATCGACCCGCCGCCGCGCTCACGCAGATGAGGGATCGCCGCCTTGGTCACGGTGAACACGCCGGTGAGGTTGACGTCGAGGCACAACTGCCAGCGTTTCGCCGGTGTCGTCTCGATCGGCCCCATCCACAGCACCCCGGCGTTCGCGACGAGGATGTCGAGCCCGCCGAACTCGGCGACCGTCGCGGCGATCGCGGTGTCGACGGACCGTTCGTCGGTGACGTCGCACGGCACCGGGAGGGCCCGGCCTCCGGCGTCGGTGATCCGCTCGGCGACCGAGCCGATGGTGCCGGGCAGCTTGCCCTCCTGCGCGGAGCGTGCCGCGACCGCCACAGAGGCTCCAGCCTCGGCGAGAGCGACGGCGATCGCCGCGCCGATGCCACGACTGGCACCGGCGACGAACGCGACCTTCCCTGCGAGCGGGCTCACTTCGGCGGGAACCTCAGTGCACCGTCGAGGCGGATGACCTCGCCGTTGAGGTAGTCGTTCTCGACGATGGACGCGACGAGCGTCGCGTACTCGGCGGGGCGGCCCATGCGCTTGGGATGCGGGATCTGTGGGCCCCAGTACGCCTCGAGCTGGTCGCCGGCCTTGCCGTAGGCGGGAGTGAGGATCGTGCCCGGCGCGATGGTGTTGACGCGGATGCCGAGCGGCGACAGGTCGCGTGCGGCGACCAGCGTCATGCCGATGACGCCGCCCTTCGCGGCCGCGTAGGAGAGCTGCCCGATCTGGCCTTCGTAACCGGCGATGGACGCGGTGTTCACGATGACGCCGCGGGAGCCTTCGTCGTCGAAGGGGTCCTGCTTGGCGATGGCGGCGGCGGCCAGGCGCATGACGTTGAACGACGACGTCAGGTACGACTCGATGGTCTTGGTGAAGTTCTCGAGCGGCATGGCGCTGCCGTCCTTGCCGACGAGGCGTCCGCCGCCGGCCGGACCGCCGTGGCAGTCGACGGAGATGCGCAGCGGCGCGAGCGAGTCCGCTTCCGCGATGGCGGTCGAGACGGATTCCTCGCTGCCGGCGTCGGTGCGCACGTATCGCACACCGAGTTCCTGCTCGAGTTCCTTGCCCTTCTCGTCGTTGACGTCGGCGACGACGACCTTCGCGCCCGCCTCGTGGAGACGCCGGACGGTGGCCTGCCCGAGGCCACCCGTGCCGCCGACGACGATCGCGGAGCTTCCTGCTACCTGCATGCTGCCTCCTTCGAGATCCGAGCTCTTGAAAGTAAAGCTCTCTGTCTGTGAGAATAATGTTCTCATGAACCTAAGCATGATTCTAGAAATGGCCGCAAGCACCGGCGAGCGAGCAGTTGCGACCGTCGGGAACCGGACCCTCACCGCTGCCGGTCTCGACGCCCTCGCACGTCGTGCCGCCGCGCAGTTCCGGAATCATCCGGCGGTGCTCTACCTGGGGTCCAACCACCTCGCGTATCCGGTGGCGCTGTTCGGTTCGGCGCTGGCCGGGGTCCCTTTCGTGCCGCTCAACTACCGGCTCGGCGAACAACAGCTCACTGCACTGAAGGCCAAGCACCCCGGCGCACTCGTGCTCGAACAGGAGGATCTCGACGCCCTCGTCGACGACTCCTACGCCACAGGCGATCCCGAGCCGCCACTCGAACCGCAGTGGGACGGCGACACGGTCGCAGCGATCATCTACACCAGCGGCACCACCTCGGATCCGAAGCCCGCGATCCTGCGGCACCGGCACCTGCTCGCCTACGTGCTCAACACCATGGAATTCGGATCGGCCGCCGAGACCGACGCATCGCTCGTCTCGGTCCCGCCGTACCACATCGCCGGCCTGACCAACCTGCTGTCGAACTTCTACACCGGCCGCCGAGTGGTGTACCTGCCGGCCTTCGACCCGCAGGTCTGGCTCGAGACGGTCCGGCGCGAACGCGTCACCCACGCGATGCTCGTCCCGACCATGCTCGCCCGCATCGTCGCCACCCTCGGCGACGACACGGCCGACACCCCGACGCTGGCGAGTCTCGCCTACGGCGGGTCGCGCACGCCGCGCCCGGTCCTCGAACACGCGCTGCGCGCCTTCCCCGACACCGGCTTCGTCAACGCCTACGGTCTCACCGAAACCGCTTCGTCCGTCGCCGTTCTCGGCCCCGACGACCACCGCACCGCCTTCGACTCCACGGATCCGGCCGTCCGCGACCGCCTCGGCTCGGTGGGCCGCCCGCTCCCCGGCATCGAGATCGAGATCCGTTCCGAGGCCGGCGAACCCGTCCCGGCCGGCGAGACCGGCCTGATCTTCGTCCGCGGCGAACAGATCTCGGGTGAATACGGCAACCGCAGCGTCCTCGACGCCGAGGGATGGTTCTCCACCCGCGATCTCGGCCGGCTCGACACCGACGGATATCTGTACGTCGAGGGCCGCTCCGACGACACCATCATCCGCGGCGGCGAGAACATCGCCCCCGCCGAGATCGAGGACGTCCTGCTCGCCCACCCGGGCATCACCGAGGCCGCCGTCATCGGCGTGTCCGATACCGAATGGGGACAACGCATCGTCGCCGTCCTCGTCGGCGACGGCGATCCGGACGAGATCCGACAGTGGGTCAAGGAACGCCTGCGTTCCTCGAAGACCCCCGACAACATCGTCTTCCGGGACGAACTGCCCAAGACCGAGACCGGAAAGCTCTTGCGTCGCACACTTCTCGCCGAACTGGAGGCCACCCATGCCTGATGCCGTGATCGTTTCCGCCCTGCGCACCCCGGTCGGCACCGCCGTCAAGGGCACGCTCCGCGACACCGACGCGTTCGCCCTCGCGGAGCACATCGTCACCGCGACCACCGAGGATCTCGACAAGAGCCTGATCGACGACGTGATCCTCGGCGAGGGCCTGTACGGCGGCGGCGTGATCGCCCGGCACGCGGCCCTCACCGCCGGCCTGACCCACGTGCCCGGTCTCGCACAGAACCGGCACTGCGCGGCGAGCCTGTCCACCGTGCAGTCCGCCGCGGCGAGTATCCGCTCCGGCATGGACCGCATCGTGATCGCCGGTGGCGTCAACTCCGCGTCGACCTCGCCGCGCTCGCTCATCCGGAAGGGCGAGGAGTGGGTGCCGTGGATGTCGCCCAGCCACCCCGACAGCCCCGAGGCCCCCAACCGCGACATGTCCATCACCGTCGGCTGGAACGCCGCGGTGAAGGCCGGTATCGGTCGCGAGGAGATGGACGCCTGGGCGCTGCGCTCGCACCAGGTCGCGATCCGCGCCATCGACGACGGCCGCTTCAAGGAGGAGATCGTCCCGATCGACACCCCGCACGGCCTGTTCGACACCGACGAACACCCGCGCCGGGAGACGAGCCTAGAGAAGCTCGCGTCGCTCAAGGTGCTGCACCCGGAGATCGAGGGCTTCAGCATCACCGCCGGCAACGCCTGCGGCGGCAACGATGCGGCGGCCGCGCTGGCCATTGCGAGCAGCGATCTCGGTCTGCCCGCGCTCGGCACGGTGCTGTCGTGGGCGTCGGTGGGTGTCGACCCCGCGATCACCGGACTCGCTCCCGTCGAAGCGATTCCGAAGGCACTCCAGCGCGCCGGCCTGTCCATCGGCGACGTCGACCTGTTCGAGATCAACGAGGCGTTCGCCGCGCAGTGCGTCGCGTGCATCAAGCTGCTCGAGATCGACCCCGAGAAGGTCAACGTCAACGGCAGCGGCTGCTCCCTCGGCCATCCGGTCGCCGCGACCGGCGCCCGCATGCTCGTCACCCTCACCCACGAACTGCGCCGCCGCGGCGGGGGCATCGGTGTCGCGTCGATGTGCGCGGGTGGTGGCATGGGCTCGGCCGTCGTGATCGAGGTGCCGGCACCGTGAACCGGGATACGCCGTGAACATCGGTGAACTGGTCGACGCGGCACGCGGGGGCTCCCCGCGTGCCGCGGGTCGATTGCTGACCCTCGTCGAAGGACCGCGCCGGGACGAGGTGCTTGTGCTGCTCGAACCCGCCCGCGCGCGGGTCGTCGGATTCACGGGCCCGCCCGGGGCCGGCAAGTCCACGACAGTGGGGGCGCTCACCACCGCCTACCGCGAACGGGGACTGCGGGTCGCGGTGCTGGCCGTCGACCCGTCGTCCCCCTACAGCGGCGGTGCGCTGCTCGGCGACCGCATCCGCATGGCCGCGCACGTCGGCGACGCGGGGGTGTTCGTCCGGTCGGTGGCCTCCCGCGGACATCTCGGCGGACTCGCGGCCGCCGTCCCCGCGTCGATCCGATTGCTGGCAGCCCTCGGCTACGACGTGATCCTGCTCGAATCCGTCGGGGTGGGGCAGTCGGAGATCGAGATCGCGTCGGTCGCCGAACCCACCGTCGTCATCCTCAATCCGGGTGGGGGAGACGCCGTCCAGGCCGCCAAGGCCGGACTGCTCGAGGTCGCCGATCTCGTCGTCGTCAACAAGGCCGACCGCGACGGTGCGGATCAGACGGTGCGCGACCTCCGCGGCGACGTGAAGGTCCCGATTCTCAAGCTCGTCGCCGCGACCGGCCAGGGCGTCGACGACCTGGTCGACGCGATCGAGGCGCACCAGCGGGCCGACACCGCCGAGCGTCGCGCGGCGCGGGCCCGTAGCCAGATCCTGTCGCTGGCACACACCCTCCTGCGCAACCATCCGGAGTTGGAGGCGCTGGCCGAGGCCGTCGCCGAGGGTCGCGACGATCCGTACTCGGCGGCCGCACGACTCGTCGACGGAGCGGCCGTATCCGCGCAGTCATGAGGTTCGCGCGGTGAAACGGGGTTTGCTACCGCTGTAACCGGCGCCTACCCCGTTTCACCGCGCCAACGTTCGTCGTCTCAGGCCAGAACCGGGACGACGAGCGGTAACTCGACCGTCGTCCGGATCCCCGGCCGCGCCGCGCACACCGCCGCGATCGAATTCACCGCGCGGTTGGCGGTGTAGGACGGCGAGATCTCGCTCATCCGCTCGAGCGGGATGGGGAAACGCATGTCGATGTCGAGGGGCGCGTCGCCGTCGACGGTGACGTGCCAGCCGGTCGCGTGCAGGTCCCAATCGGCGTCGAGCTGATCGGTGCAGTACCAGGTGGGACGGAACCGCATCAGCTCGCGGCCGTCGCGAATGCCCGACACCGTGATGCGTTGCGCGGCCACCGTTCCCGCTTCGATCGTGCCGGCGGCGATGGTGACCGTGGAACGTGCCGTGGCGAGTTCGCCCGTGGTCCGGATGGTGTCGAGGGTCAGGCCGAGCGCGTCGGCCAGGGCGGCCAGCGACGGTCCGAAATTGGACTCCACGTGGGCGAGCCGGACGTCCGCGAACTCTCCTGCATCGCCGCCGAATCCCATGACGTCGAACAGGATTCCGGGGGAGTTCCGTTGAGAGAGGTCGGCGTACTCGTCGATGGCGAGGTGGTCCATCCTCCGCTGGATGGAGGTCAGCACGAGTGGCACGGCCTCCGTGACGAAACCGGGACTGCTGCCGGTGCTGTGGATCGACGTACCGCCGAGTGCGCACGCGGCCTCCACGGCTTCACGCACCACCCGATCCATACCCGCCGGGCGGTGGAACTCTCCACGGGTGGTGACGATGTTCGTGCCGGAGGCGAGGATTCGGCACACCTCGTCGAGGTCGAACAGCAGCGGCATGTACAGCACGCAGTCGGCCCCGAGATCGATGATCTCGTCGGCATCGTTCGTGGCGCGCACACCGACCGGGTCGCGTCCGCACAACTCGCCCGCGTCGCGACCGGCCTTGTCGTCGCTGTGCGCGTACACGCCGACGAGTTCGACGGAAGGATGGTCGATCACCGCGCGCAGCGCGCGGGTGCCGATCGTTCCGGTCGCCCACTGCACCACGCGCAGAGGGCGGGGTGACGGAGTCTCGACGGCGGCATCGTCGGGGGCGGACTGTCGTTGCATGACACCTCGATCTCGATCGGTGTTCGTGGGAGGAACCGTCAGGGCAGGCGCAACAGGGCTTCCTGGGCGAAAGAGGCGACGAGAGAGCCCTTCTCGGTGAGCAGGTCGCCGCGGCCGAAGCACCGTCCGTGGGCGACGAGGGGACTGTGCTGACGCAGCAGCAACCAGTCGTCGCTGCGGAACGGGCGGTGGAACCACAGATTGTGCGAGGTGACCGCGGACGTGAACGCCGTTCCGTTGCCGGTGTGGTCGAAGCCGTCGACGGCAAGAAGCGCGGTACCGATGAGGTTGAGGTCGGTGGCGTAGGCGGCGAGCGCCGGCGCATACGCCTCGTCGACCTCGGGGGTGCGCATCCACATCTCGAACTCGGGTGCGGAGACTCCGCGATCCTCGAGGTCGGTCGTCGTGCGGGTCTCCCACGGGATCAACGAGAACGGGGTGCGTGTGCTCTCGTCGAACACCTGGGGTACGGACGGCACGGTCTGCACCTCGGGGCCGTCCTCGCCGGCGTGCATGGACACCGATGCCGTGGCGAGGACGCCCTTCGACTGGCGCGCGACCGCCGTCAACGTGGCGAAGGTCCGGCCCTCGTGCAGGCGGGTGATCTCGTAGCGGACGGGCTCGTCGGCGCGTCCTTCACGGGCGAAGACGGTGTGCAGGGATTTGATGCTCTTCTCCGGGCAGGTCAGCTCGGCGGCACGCACGAACTGACCGAGCAACTGGCCTCCGAAGAGCCGGTGGTATTCGAGGTGCTGATTGCTGCCCTCGAACACCACCGGCTCGGGGCGCTCCTCGTCCCCGGGAGACGAGCGCAGATCGAGACAGGCGAGGAGGTCGTTCCACAACTCGGTCACGAGCCGAGTGTAAGTGAACTACTCCGATTTGAGAATGATGTTCTCGTCAGTGGGCAGCGAAACCCTGCGAGCAGAAGTTCCAGACCTCGTCGGCCATGATGGGCCGGGTCGTGCTGTCGTCGCCTCCGCTCGACTGAGCGATGAACATCACGGTCTGCATCGTCATGGCGGCCATCCGCTTCGGGTTCAGTCCCTCGCGGAGGCTGCCCTCGGCGTCGACCTTCTCCATCAACTCCGTGAACAGCGCGAGCATCGGTGCGTGCGCGACCTTCACCTCGGCGGGGTGGGTGAGAAGCAGCTGCGGCGCGAAATCGGTGAACAGCGGTCGCTGGGCCGTCGGGTCGGGCCGGGACGACTCGAACAGCAGTTCCACCGCGACGCGCAACTGGTCGAGAGGGGCCTTCTCGCCGGCGGCAGCCGCACGGATCTGATCGGCAGAGCGGCTCAGAGCATCTTCGAAGAGCGCGAGCAACAGCTCGTGCTTACCGTCGAACTGCAGGTAGAAGCTGCGAAGCGACTGCTTCGAACGGTCGACGACCTCCTGGACCGTGAAGTCGGTGCTGCCCTTTTCCGTGATGATCGCCTGTGCTGCGTCGAGGAAGCGCTGTACGCGCTGTTCGGCGCGCAGTTTGGCGGTCCGGATGGAGCGCTCGACTGCGCGTTGCTTCCAGGCCGGTTCTTCGCTGGCGCCCGTCACTGCCCGGATCGCCCTGTGTCGCGTGGAGTGGACATAGGAGCACTGTACCGGAGGGTAGGGGCGCATTGCGGGACTGTCCTTCCGTTTCCCGCACCGATCAGAGACTATTACTATCTTGAAAAGAGAATGTTATTCTCATCGCGATACCAGGCTCAGTGCCAGGAAGGAGGCAAGTCGGAATGCTTTTCGAGTTCGACTCCGATCAGCAGTTGTGGCAGAAGACCGTCCGGGAAGTGACGGCGAAGGAATGCCCATCGACACTCGTCCGCACCGTCGTCGACAACGGCGCCGATCCGGCCCCGTTGTGGAAGACCTACGTGGGCCTGGGATGGACGGAACTGGTCGAGTCCGAGGCCGCGGTGGAGCTCGCGATCGTCCTGGAGGAACTCGGCCGGGCAACCGACCCGACCCCCTTTCTCGCCACCACCACCCAATTCGCCCCGCTCGTCGCCGGCCGGACCCGGCCCGATCGTGCGGGTGCCGCCGTCTACGAGGGCATCTCCGCCGTGCGCGACGCGGACGGCTGGCTGCTCCGCGGCACCGCACACCGGGTGCTCGACGGCGACCGCGCCGACGACATCGCCGTCGTCACCGATGCAGGTGTGTTCACCGTCCGGGCCGATCAGGTGTCGGCCCGCCGTACCTCCGCTTTCGACCCGGTCCTGCACCTGGCCGACATCGTCTTCGACGACGTGCGGGCCGAAGCGGACCCGGACACCGACGTCGACGTGGAGAAGGCACGGCACGTCGCCCTCGCCGGACTCGCCGTCACCATGGTCGGTGCCTGCCGCCGCATCCTGGATCTCGCACTCGACCACGTGCGCAACCGGCAGCAGTTCGGTGTGCCGATCGGGTCGTTCCAGGCCGTCAAGCATCGCGCCGCCGACATGCACGTCGCCGTCGAACGTGCCGGCGCCCTCGCGTATTTCGCGGCACTGACGATCGCGGAGGACGACCCGCGCCGTCGCCTCGCCGCCTCCATGGCCAAAGCCGCTGCGGGAGAATGCCAGTCGACGGTCTTCCGCAGTGGTCTGCAGTTGTTCGGCGCCATGGGCTTCACCTGGGAGAACGACCTGCAGTTCGCGCTCAAGCGTGCCCGGGCGGGGGAGCACATGCTCGGATCCGCCGCGGAGCACCGCGCACTGATCGCCGAGGAGTACCGTGCAACTCTCGTTTGATTCCGACGTCGAGGAGTTCCGCGCCGAGTTCGTGGCCTTTCTCGACGAGCACCTGCCCGATCCGTCCGAGGCCACCGTCCGCGCCCGGTCGAGCGCCGACGTCCCCGAATGGGCACGCCGCTGGCAACGGGTCCAGTTCGACCACGGCTGGCTGCTGCCCGGCAATCCACCCGAGTTCGGTGGCCGCAACGCGACGATCCTGCAGCAGTACGTCCACCTCGAGGAACTGTCGAAGCGGCGGATCTACCACAGCTTCAACCCGCAAGGGCTCGGGATCATCGCGGCCTCGCTGCTGTCGTTCGGTACGGACGAACAGAAGCAACGCTGGGCGGTGCCCATCCTCCGAGCGGAGATCACCGCGGCCCTCGGGATGAGCGAGCCCGGCGCGGGATCCGACCTCGCCTCCCTGCGCACCCGGGCGGTGCGCGACGGCGACCACTTCGTCGTCAACGGCCAGAAGGTGTGGACCTCCGGTGCCCACGACGCCGACGTGCTGCTGACCTTCGTCCGTACCGATCCGGATGCGCCGAAGCACAAGGGAATCAGCGTCCTGCTCATCCCCACCGATCTGCCCGGCGTCGTCCGCAGACCGTTCCCGTCGGTCGCCGACGGCGACGACCGCGACTTCAACGAGGTGTTCTTCACCGACGTGCGTGTGCCCGCCGAAAACCTCATCGGCGAGCTGAACGGCGGCTGGTCGGTCGCGAACGGATCGCTCGGGCACGAACGCACCCTGCTGTGGCTCAGTTTCGCCGACCGGCTGCAGGATTTCGTCGAGGACTTCCGCCCCCGCACGGCGCTCGACCGCGACCGCTACGCCACACTCGTGATGGACCACCAGGCACTGAAGCTGCTCGGCTCGGCCGCCCTCGTCCGCGAATCCCGCGGAGCGCAGGACGTTCCCGCCCTGTCGGTACTCAAGCTCCTCGGATCCGAGGCGGTGCAGACCGCCGCCGAACACGCCCTCGACGCGTCCGGCCAGGACGGTCTCGTCCATCCGGCGACGACATCAGCGTATGTGCCGTGGAATCTCGACAACTTCTCGTCGAGCTGGTTCGAGAGGTTCGTCCGGAGCTTCGCCGGCACCATCGCGGGTGGCACGTCGGAGATCCAGAGAAACATCATCGCCGAACGCGTCCTGGGGTTGCCTCGTGGCTGAGGACTACATCCTCTATGAGGTCGCGGACAGGATCGCAACGATCACGCTGAACCGGCCGGAGGTCGCCAACGCGCAGAACGGCGCCCTCCTGGACGAACTGGACTCCGCTTGGACCCGCGCCGGCGACGATCCCGAGGTCTCCGTGATCGTGCTCCGCGCCGAGGGTAAGCACTTCTCGGCCGGGCACGATCTCCGCAGCGGGGAACCGGTCCCCGACAAGATCACCCTCGAGATGATCTACCGCAACGAGTCCCGGCGTTATCTCGAGTATTCGCTGCGGTGGCGCAACATCCCGAAGCCGTCCATCGCCGCGGTGCAGGGCCGGTGCATCTCCGGTGGTCTCCTGCTGTGCTGGCCGTGCGATCTCATCGTCGCGGCCGACGACGCGTCGTTCTCCGATCCCGTGGTCCTCATGGGTATCGGCGGCGTCGAATATCACGGGCACACCTGGGAACTCGGCCCGCGCAAGGCCAAGGAGATCCTGTTCACCGGCAGGCCGGTCACCGCGGAGGAGGCGGAGCAGACGGGCATGGTGAACCGCGTCGTGCCCCGCGCCGATCTCGACTCCGAAGTACGCACGCTCGCCGAGCAGATCGCGAAGATGCATCCCTTCGGACTGCGGCAGGCCAAGCGGGCCGTCAACCAGACCCTCGACGTGCAGGGTTTCTACGCCGCGATCCAGTCGGTTTTCGACATCCACCAGACGGGCCACGGCAACGCCCTCAGCGTCAGCGGATGGCCGGTCCTGATGAATCTCGACGAGATGAAGGACAACATCCGCTAGCGCACGGGGCATTCGCTACCGTTCTCGTTATCCGCCGCGACAATTGTTGTAGCGCATGGTGATTCCGGTAGCCGATGGACAACGCGGAAACGTGTGGGGCCGCCTCCGAATCCCGGAGCCGGCCCCACACGTATGTCTCAGACCTTACGGGTGACACCACCGTCGACGCGGATGATCGCACCGGTGGTGAAACTCGACGCGTCGCTGGTCAGATGGAGTGCGAGCGGCGCGACCTCCTCCGGCCGGCCCATGCGACGCAACGGCACGAAGGACGCCTCCTCGCCTTCCGGCGGCGCCCAGGCCTTCGACAGGTCGGTGCGGAACGGACCCGGAAGAATCGAATTGACACGCACTTTCGGTGCGTAGGCCTCCGCCAGGCCCACCGTGAGGGCGTTCAGACCGGCCTTCGCGCACGCGTAGGGGAGTTCGCGCACGCTCGCCGTGAGCGACCCGGCGGTGCCGATGTTGACGATCGACCCGCCGTCGTGCTCCGCCATGTACGTGCCGGCGCGGACCGCAAGCCGGAACGGTCCCTTGAGGTTCACGCCGAAGGTCTTGTCGTACAGCTCTTCGGTGATGGATTCGAGATCCTGGTAGAGCGGCGACATTCCGGCGTTGTTGACGAGGATGTCGAGGCGCCCGAAATGGTCGAGGGTCGTGTCGACGAGCGCATTGCAGTCGTCCCACTGTCCGACATGGCAGGCGACGGGCAGCACCTTGCTGCCGGTCGATGCCTCGATTTCCTTCGCGGCGAGTTCGCACGCGTCGAGCTTGCGGGAGGCGACGACGACGTCGGCGCCGTGTTCGGCGAGGATCTGGGCGATGGCGCGGCCGATGCCGCGTGAACCACCTGTGACGACAGCAGTTTTCCCGCTCAGATCGTGAAGAGAGTCAAGTTGTCCCATATACGGATCATGCCTCAGAACAAAGGTCTTGGAAAGGGGGTTCTCTTCTGAAAGAATGAAATTCCGGACGAAGTCGAAGGAGCCTCATGACGCCCGACGAGCTGTGCGACAAGTACGCCATCACCGAACTCCTCTACCGCTATGCGACGGCGGTGGACACCAAGGACTGGAAGAAGATGGAATCGGTCTTCACCGAGGACGCCCATCTCGACTACAGCTCCGTGGGATACCGGCCCGGACCGAGGGACGAAGTGCTCGCGCAGCTGCAGAAGGCGTTGTCGTACCTGCCGATGTCGCAGCACTTCGTCACCAACGTCGAGGTCGACCTCGACGGTGACCGGGCGACGGTGCGGGCGATGTTCTACAACCCCATGCAACTCCCCGGCGTCGACGGCCTGACCTATTGCGGGGGCAACTACCACCACGAGGTCGTGCGGACCTCCGAGGGCTGGAAGAGCTGCCGCCTCACCGAGGAGAGCCTGTGGTTCTCCAATCATCCCGATCCGTCGAAGAACCTGTAGCCGCGCGTCCGGAGGACGAAAGACGAGGACACCCTGCACGACAGGGCGTCCCCGTCTGCTTCGTGTGGACGGACGGTCAGAGGTGCACCAGGCGCGGCGCCGAACCCTCCGCGCGGATGAGGGCACCGGCCTCGCGGGTCAGCTCGCGTGAGCTGCCGAGCAGGCCGTCGAGCACCAGTGCCCGCTTGATGTGCCGGTGCAGATCGTGCTCGGCGGTGAAGCCGATGCCGCCGAGGACCTGCTGGCAGTGCCGTGCCGCGATGATCGCCGCACGACCGGCGGCAGCCTTCGCCAGCAGGGAACCGAGTTCGTCGGTGGCGGCACGCAGGGTGGCCTCCGCGCCCTCGACGGCCACGTACGTCTCCGCGAGCCGGTGCCGCACCGCCTGGAAGCCGGCGATCGGCTTGCCGAACTGCGTGCGGTCGAGAGCGTGCGTGCGGGCCAGGTCGAGCATCGCCCGGCTCGTTCCGACCAGCCACCAGCCGAGCGCACGACGTGCCGCTGCGACCGGCACCGGATCACCGGATCCGACCGTCGCGATCGGCAGTTCCGCGTCGAGTGCGGTGGTGTCCCGGTCCTCGCGTGCCCATTCGATCCACTGTCCGCCGGTGTAGGGGAGGGGTACGACCCCACCGGCCTCACGACCCGCGTCGACGAGCACGACGTCGTTGATCACCGGGGCGTGCGCGCCGGTCTCGCCGAGCAGCCGGAACACCATGGGGATCGTGTCGTCGGGCATCTCGGTGAGCATGTCGTGCCAGCCCAGTCCGACCAGGGCCGCGTCGAGCGCGGCACCGGTCGTGCTCTCCATGGTCTTGCGCAGTGCGTCCTCGAGCAGGCCGAGGTCCGAATCCGGCGCCGGTGCAGTGCTGTAGGTCGTCACTCCGCCCCCAGATCGAGAAGTCGACGCGCGACGATGTTGCGTTGGATCTCGGCGGTGCCGCCGTAGATCGTCGCCGCACGGGAATACAGGAATTCGGTCCGCCATTCGGTGTCGGACAGTTCGAGCACGCCGGGAAGCAGATCCCGTGCGGTGTCGAACAACTGCTGTTCGGCGGTCGCGAGGAGGATCTTGTCGACGGAGGTCTCGGGGCCGAGCGAAGCGCCCGACGCGAGTCGCTGCTGGGTGGCGAGCGAGCGGCACCGCACGGTGTGCAGCGCGAGGTAGGCCGCGCCGAGTTCGTCGTCGGCCGTCGAATCGGTCTCGTCCACAAGACGATCCAACCGGGTGAACAGGTAGGCGATGCGATGCCAGAAGCATGTCGACCGTTCGTGCGGCAGCAGATCCATCGCGAGCTTCCAGCCGTCGCCGGGATCGCCCAGCATACGGTCGGCCGGCACGACGACGTCGTCGAAGTACACCTCCGCGAACTCGTCGACGCCGTGCATCGTGCGCAGCGGCCGGACGGTGACGCCCGGGGTGTCCATGTCGACGAAGAAGGCGGTGATGCCCTTGTGCCCCGGCGCGGTACGGGTGAGCAGCACGCAGCGGGAGGCGAACTGGGCGAGCGACGTCCACACCTTCTGCCCGTTGATCACCCATTCGTCGCCGCGTTGCTCGGCCCGGGTGGACAGCGACGCGAGGTCGCTGCCCGAGCCGGGCTCCGAGAAGCCCTGGCACCACTGTTCCTCGCCGCGGAGCAGTTTCGGCACCATCTCCGCGGCGAGTTCGGGTCGCGCGTAGGTGATCATGGTGGGCGCGAGCACCTCGATCATCGAGTAGATGCCCGGCTCGGCGAGGTCGCGGGTCGCGACCTCCTCGCCGAGCACGGCACGCAGGACGGCCTCGCCGCCGAGTCCGCCGACCTCTTCGGGCCAGCCGTAGCGCATCCAGCCCGCGTCGTAGAGTTCCCGCCGCACGCGGGCGAGTTGTTCGACCTGCGCGTCGAACGAGTGATCCGGTCCGGGGGTCAGATCGTTCTCGTCGAGCCAGGTGCGGACGGTGGTCCTGAACTCGGTGACGTTCATGCCGGTTCGAAGGCGTGGGGGATGCCGGAGTCGTGGGTTCCGCTGCGGCGGATGAAGGTCATCGCGCGGGTGCGCAGACGCCAGCCGTCGGCCGTGCGGACGTAGGTGTCGTTGTAGTAGCCGATCCGCATGTCGTGCGTGGAATGCTCGACGAAGCACAGCGGCTGGGTGCCGGTCGCGGTGTCGCCGTCGATGTCGATGAGGGCCGTGCCCGTCATGAACAGGCCCTTCGGTGCGGCCGCGACGAGTTCGGGGAACCGGTCGAGGGGGAACGCGTCGCCGAAGGCACTGTAGGTGCCATCGGGGGTGAACACCGAGACGACACCTTCGACGTTGTTCTTCGTCATGTTCACCGCGTAACGGGCGAGCAGCTGGTTGATCTCGACGAGGTCGTCGGTGATCGAACGGTCAGTTGTGGACATAGACCTTTCCGCCTTTCATCACGAACCGCACGTTCTGGGTGACGGTGATGTCTTCGGTGGGATCGCCGGGGACGGCGATGATGTCGGCGAGCAGACCTTCGGCGAGGCGACCGCGGTCGTCGACGCCGATGAGTTCTGCCGCATTGATCGTGGCGGCCTGGATCACCGCGAGGGGAGGGATCCCGCGGTCGACGAGGGCGACGATCTCGTCGGCGTTCTTGCCGTGGGGGATGGCCGGCGCGTCGGTGCCGACGGCGATCTTCACGCCGGCCTTGTATGCGGCGAGCACCGAGGTGCGTGCCTTGGGGAACATCTCGGCGGCCTTGGCCTGCAGCTCCGGTGGCGCGTGGGAGGTGTCCATCGCGTCGGCGAGACGAGTCGTGGGGACCAGCCATGTTCCGCGCTCGACCATGAGGTCGATGGTGTCGTCGTCGATGAGGAATCCGTGTTCGATGCAGTCGATTCCGGCTTCGATCGCGTGTCGCACGGCTTCGGCGCCGTGCGTGTGCGAGGCGACCTTCATGCCGCGGCGGTGGGCCTCGTCGACGATCGCCCGCAGTTCTTCGTCCGAATAGTGCTGGGCGCCTGCGGATCCGGTCATCGACATGACGCCACCGGAGACGCACACCTTGATGAGCTGGGCACCGTGCTTGATCTGGTAGCGCACCGCCTTGCGGACCTCGTCGACGCCGTTGGCGATGCCTTCCTCGATCGTCAGGTCGAGGACGCCGGGTGCGAACGCCGCGAACATCGTCGGATCGAGGTGGCCGCCGGTGGGGGTGATGGCGTGGCCGGCGGGGACGACGCGCGGGCCGTCCACCCAGCCCTTGTCGATGGCCGTTCCGAGGGCCACGTCGAGCAGGTATCCGCCGGTCTTGACGAACAGTCCGAGATTGCGGACGGTGGTGAATCCGGCGCGCAGGGTGCGGCGGGCGTTGCCGACGGCACGCAGCATGCGCAGGGGCGGGTCGTCCTGGACCGTCGAGTAGACGGGCTTCTCGCCGCGTCCGCCCATGAGCAGGTTGACCTCCATGTCCATCAGGCCGGGCATGAGGATCAGGTCGCCGAGGTCGATGACGTCACCCTCGGGCGTGTTGCCCGAATTATCACTGTAGGTTTCACCGACTCCGACGATGCGGTCGCCGTCGACGCGGATGATTCCCGGACGGACGATCTCGCCCGTGTCGACGTCGAGCAGTCCGGCTGCCTTCAGGGTCAGCATCGCTCGTCCTTTCATCGGAGAGCGACACATCATGAGAATGTCACTCTCTATCTTGATTACGAGGTTTTCACACAACCCCGGACGGCGTCAATCGACCCACGATGGGAGAAACGAAAAAGGGCGTCGGCCCGGACCTTTCGGTCCGGACCGACGCCGATGTACAGCTTCGATGTGGGCTCAGTCGAGCCGGATCGCCCTTTCGGGGCAACCCGCTGCGGCCTCCCGCACGGATTTCTCGTGCTCGGCCGGGACCTCGGACACGAGCGTGATGGCGTACCCGCCGTCGCTCAGGTCGAAGACCTCCGGGCAGGCGGCGAGGCAGACACCGTGTCCGCGGCAGGCGTCGTCGTCGACGAAGACCTTCACTTCGACTCACCTTCCACCGGCGCGTACTCCAGGTGCAGCGCGAGCAGACCGCGCAGGATGAAGGTCGGCAGGTAGCCGAACTTCCGGTCGTCCTCGGGGCCGTGCACCTTCTCGGAGATCCGGATCTCGCTGGTGCGCTCGAGCAGACGCTGGATGCCCACGCGTCCCTCCGTGCGGGCGAGCGGGGCGCCCGGGCACGAGTGCACACCGCGACCGAACGCGATGTGGGTCCGGGCGTTTCGGCGATCGATATCGAAGTCGTTCGGATCGGAGAACTGACGCGGGTCGCGGTTGGCGGCACCGTTGACCAGCATCATGATGGTGCCGGCCGAGACGTCGACCCCGCCGATGGTGGTGGGGGTCTTCGCGAGCCGGAAGTCGCCCTTGATGGGGCTCTCGAAACGCAGCGTCTCCTCGATGAAGTTCGGGATGCGGTCGGGCTCGCTGCGCAGGGTCTTCTGGAGTTCGGGCTGCTCGGCGATGATCCGCAGCGCGGAGCTCAGCAGACGCACGGTGGTCTCCTGGCCGGCGGAGAACACGTTCGCGGCGATGCGCAGGACGTCGTCGACGGGCGGCAGGGTGCCGTCGGGGAAGGTCGCGGTGGCGAGGCCCGTCAGCACGTCGTCGGTGGGGTTCGCGCGGCGGTCCTCGATGTACTGGCCGAACTTCTTGTACAGGAACTCGAGCGGGTTGAGCTTCAGTTCCTCACCCTCGGTGCTGCCGAGCGAGAAGCCCTTCTCCACCTGGATGTTCAGGCCCTCGATGAACTCCTGGTGGTCGCTCTCCGGCACGCCCAGCAGATCGGCGATGACGAGCATCGCGAACGGCGCGGCGAAGCCGGTGATGTAGTCACCCTCGCCCCGGGCGAGCAGGTCGTCGAGGAGGCGGTCGGCGATGCGCTCGATGAAGGCCTCGTTCTCCTTGAGACGCTTGGGAGTGATGAGCCGCATCAGCAGGCCGCGATGGTCGGTGTGCTGCGGGGGATCCATGGTGGGGAGCTGGTCGTTCATCGGCAGCGAGGGGCGGTGCTCCTCGATGAAGTCGGTGATGTCGTCGCTCTCGGGGCATGCCGGAAGGCCGGAGAACGGACCGGTCACCGAGATGCACGACGAGAAGGTCTGCTCGTCGCTGAGGACCTGGATCGCCTCCTCGTAGCCGGTGACCATCATGACGTTGTGGTGGGGTTCGCGCCTGACCGGGCATCCGTCACGCAGGGCGTCGTAATAGGGGTACGGGTCCTCGACGAGATCCGGATCGGTGAAGAAGTTCTTCGTCTCGATGTCGGTCATGGTTCCTCCCGGGGCAGGCGGTGGGCTGGTGCGGAGTTCGGCCTCGCCGCGCGGCCGTCCCGCGCTCGAAGCCGTGTCTCGCCCGCACATCCAACCATGGGTCGGAAAGTCCGGCGCGAGGGGATGTTTCGTGCATTTCGGACTTGTGATCGATCACGTGACGATGACCGATCAACTGTCTTCGATCTTGAAATACGAACGGCATGGTGCCGAAGAAACGACAACGCGCCCGTACTCGAACCCCGGAGGGTTCGGGTACGGGCGCGAGGTGTGCTCATCGCCGGACTGTCCCGACGGGTGGCATCACACCACCGGTTCCTTGGTGATGGTGACCCAGGCGGCGCCGCTGTCCGGCACGCGGGGCTGCTTCCAGACCTCGACGGGGAACGAGACCATCACGAGCGACTGCATCAGGTGCATGAGCGCGCGGGCATCGTCGTCGAGGTCGTCCAGATCGAACTTGTCGAGGTAGGTGATGGCGTCCTCGAGCCGGCCGAAGGCGGCGTCGTAGAACTGCTGCATCTCGGGCATGCTCGACGCCAGCCGCTTGGCGTAGCGCTCGGGCTCGGTGGCCAGAGCCCAGTCGGCATACGGTTCGAGGTCGGCGAATTCGGTGGGCAGAGTCGTCACTTCTGGTACTCCTTGACGTAATCGGCGACGGTCTTGTGGAGGTGGCGCAGGAGGATTTCCTGGTCGTTGAGCGGGAAATCGGTCACTGCGCGGGTGCCGATCATGGTCTGCGTCGCTTCGAGGGTGTTCGCGTCCTGGAGCGCGTACTCCTTGAAGGTCACCGCGGCGAGTTCCTGCGCGAGGCGGTCGCGAGCGTTCTTCGGCGGGACGAAGTACAGACTCGTCTCGAAGATGTGCTTGTCGACGGCGGTGGGCCAGTAGGTGTAGGTGAGGTACCAGCCCGGCTTCCAGATGAGCAGCGTCATGTTCGGGAAGAACTCGAAGCTGTCCTGGCCCCAGCTGTGGAACTTGGTGGGGTTGACCGCGGGCGGCAGCTGATCCTCGGCCAGGCCCTCGATGTCCGGGACGTCCCACGGACCGAACAGACCCGAACGCAGGACACGCTCGATGGGCTTGACCATGTTGAGGTCCTTGGGCGGGGCCATGCCGCCCCACGAGGAGATCATCGAGTGCGGCGACTTGATGTCGTAGTGCAGCGCCTCGTAGCCGTAGCCGGCGAGCTTCTCGGCCTCGTCCTTGACCGCCTGCTTCATGTGCAGGATCGGTGCGTGGTAGAACTCGGCGAAGGCGTCGATGAACAGCTTCCAGTTCGCGTTGATCTCCGAGCGGTAGCTGTAGACCTCGGTCATCTTGTCGAAGGGGTAGCCCTCGAGGCCCTTGGCGAAGTCGCCGAGGTAGTCGACGAGCGGGGCCGCGTCGTCGTCGAGGTTGATGTAGATGAACCCTTCCCACGTCTCGCAGCGGACCGCCTTGAGTCCGAAGTCCTTCTTGTCGAGATCGAAGAACTCGCCCTCCTGCTGCACGAAGGTCAGATCGCCCTCGAGGCTGTAGCGCCAGGCGTGGTACTTGCAGGTGAACTGCTTGCAGCTACCGGCGGTCTCCTCGTTGGGGAAGTCGTTCCACACCAACTTGTTTCCGCGGTGGCGGCACACGTTGTGGAACGCGCGGATGACGCCGTCGTTGCCCTTGACGATGACCAGCGAGGTGCCGGGCCCGGCCGACGGGATCTCCTTGGTGAAGTAGCTGCCGACGCGGGGCAGCTGCTCGACGCGACCCATGTAGAGCCAGGTGCGCTTGAAGATCGCCTCGCGCTCCGCCTCGAAGAAGGCGGGATCGATGGAGTCGGTGTAGTCGACGGGTGCGGTGCCGAGTTCGGGATAGTGCTCGGTCCAGCTTCCCTCGGCCGGCTTGGTGAAGTGGGGCAAGGTTCTACCTTTCGTCTTCGAACTCGATACCGAAGGTGTTGTAGGCCATGGCCATCAGGCTGTAGCCACCCACGGTGAAGATGAGGTCCATCAGTTGCTTGGTGGTGAGATGCTCCGAGAGCGCTGTCCAGGTCTCCTCGGACAGACGCGAGGTCTCGGTCAACTCCCGAACGGAGTCGAGCAGGCGCTGCTCGAACGGATCCTCGGCCGACCCGTCGACGGCCGCGGCGATCTCGTCCGGCGTGAGGCCGGCTTCGGTGCGCGCGATCTCGATGTGGTGCTCCCGCTCGTACGAGCAGTCGTGCAGTGCGGCGACCCGCAGGATCACGAGTTCGCGCAGCCTGGCCGGGAGTGTGGACCGGAACAGAAGATGCACGCTGAAGCCGAGAAAGGCCTTGGTCAACTCCGGATGGTGGACGAGCGTCGCCATCGCGGTGCCGGCCTGCTCCGGGTTTCTCATGTGCCGGGGCATCAGACCTTTCAGTGCTGCGTCGACGTCCTCGTCCCAGAGTTCCGCCGGCAGCGGGGATAGCAGTGCCACATCAACCTCCTCCCTGTTCGAGAGAATTGCATTCTCATTTCTGATCGATAGATTTCCATGTCCGCGTCGGATAGTCAACGTTCCGCGAGAAATGTCCTGTTTTCCCTGGTGGGAAGCTCGCGCGCGGAGCGGCTGTCGCTCCACGCTTCCGTTGGAGGCATGAGATCTACGTGTCTCCTCCCCTTATGGGTGGCGCTTCGCGAAGGTTGATTCTCCTGAAAAGAGAGGATAGTTTTCATCGCACGAGCCACCCGGGGTCGCGCTCGCCCGTCGAGCGATCGAAAGAGAGGTACGTCGTGACCACACCCGCACCACTTCGTCCAGGAGTGCAGCTCGCCGCCGCGGAAGGTTCCACGAGGGTCGTCGTCGTCCGCGCCCCTGCGGAGAACGCACAGGAACTCACATGCGGTGGCGCCCCGATGATTCCGGCTCCTGCAGGCCGGCCCGAACCGTCGGCCGGCGACGCCGTCACCGTCCTCGGCAAGCGCTACGTCGATGCGGACGACACGGTCGAGGTGCTGTGCACCTCCTCGGGACCCGGGGAACTCGGCTACGGCGGTATCCCCATGACTCTCAAGGCCGCGAAGCCGCTTCCCGCCTCCGACTGACCGACACGAAAGGGACCACCATGAGCCTCGACGACGTGCAGCCCCACCCACAGGGCCGGAGGTGCCGACGATGAGCGGAATGAGTTTCGAACTCAGCGAGGATCAGGAGCTCATCCGCAAGTCGGTGGCCGAACTGACGAAGAGGTTCGACGACCAGTACTGGATGGAGAAGGACCTCGCCCACGAGTTCCCCTCGGAGTTCTACAAGGCCATGGCCGACGGCGGCTGGCTCGGTATCACCATGCCCGAGGAGTACGGTGGGCACGGATACGGCATCACCGAGGCCACCCTGTTGCTCGAGGAGGTCGCGCGTTCGGGCGGCGGCATGAACGCCGCGAGCTCGATCCACCTCAACATCTTCGGCATGCAGCCGGTCGTCAAGCACGGTTCCGACGAGCTCAAGGCCCGCACCCTGCCCCGCATCGTCAGCGGCGACCTGCACGTCTGCTTCGGTGTCACCGAGCCCGGAGCGGGTCTCGACACCTCGCGGATCACGACCTTCGCCCGGCGGGACGGCGACCACTACGTCGTCAACGGCCGCAAGGTGTGGATCTCCAAGGCGCAGGAATCCGAGAAGATCCTGCTGCTGACCCGCACCCAGCGGTACGACGAGGTGCAGAAGAAGACCGACGGCATGACGTTGTTCCTCACCGATCTCGACCGCAGCCGCGTGGACATCCGGCCCATCCGCAAGATGGGGCGCAACGCCGTCACGTCGAACGAGCTGTTCATCGACGA
The DNA here is from genome assembly GCF_002215235.1 of Rhodococcus sp. BUPNP1. Lineage (NCBI taxonomy): Bacteria > Bacillati > Actinomycetota > Actinomycetes > Mycobacteriales > Nocardiaceae > Rhodococcus > Rhodococcus sp. BUPNP1. The sequence continues at coordinate 141,064 of NZ_NERM01000012.1, read as the reverse complement.
CCTGCGGGTGCCGGTGGAGGACCGCGTGGGTGAGGAGGGAAAGGGTTTCGAGTACCTGCTCGACGGCCTCAACCCCGAACGCATGCTCATCGCTGCCGAGGCCCTCGGCATCGGCCGCGTGGCGCTCGACAAGGCGGTCAAGTACGGCAACGAACGCGAGGTCTTCGGCCGCCCGATCGGCATGAACCAGGGAATCCAGTTCCCCCTCGCCGATTCGCTCGCCCACCTCGACGCCGCCGAACTCGTCCTGCGCAAGGCGACCTGGCTCTACGACAACGGCAAACCGTGCGGACGGGAAGCCAACACCGCCAAATACCTCTGTGCCGATGCGGGATTCACCGCTGCCGACCGGGCGCTGCAGACGCACGGCGGCATGGGCTACTCGGAGGAGTACAACGTCTCGCGGTACTTCCGCGAAGCGCGCGTCATGCGCATTGCACCGATCAGCCAGGAGATGATCCTGAATTTCCTGAGCTCACACACTCTGGGACTGCCGAGGAGCTACTGATGGCCGTGAACAACTCTCTCTTCGATCTCACCGGGCGGTCGGCCGTGGTGACCGGCGCGGCCGGCGGCATCGGCTCGGCCGTCGCCGAAGCCCTCGCAGCCGCCGGTGCGGCCGTGCTCGTCACCGACGTGAACGGCGATGCCGCAGCCGCTGTCGCCGAACGGATCTCGGTGAACGGCGGTAAGGCCGACAGTGCCGCGCTCGACGTCCGCGACCGGGACGCAGCCGACGCCGCGATGGCGCGTGCCGCCGGTCTGACCGAGGGTGTGCTCCACATCCTCGTCAACAACGCCGGTGTCACCGACCCGGCGATGTTCGCCGACACCACCGTCGACTCGTTCCAGCGCATCCACGACATCCACGTGCTCGGCGCCTTCAACTGCTCGCAGGCGGCGCTGCCCTTCCTCGCCACCGACGGCAAAGGGCGCATCATCAACGTGACCTCCTCGGCGGGCATCACCGGCACGCTCGGACAGGTGAACTACTCCGCGGCCAAGGCGGGGATCATCGGCATCACCAAGTCGCTCGCCCGCGAGCTGGCCCGCAAGAACATCCTCGTCAACGCGCTGGCCCCGCTCGCCGCGACTCCCATGACGGAGACGATCCGCACCAACGAGAAGTTCGCCGCGAACATGCTCAACCGTATTCCGCTGCGCCGCTGGGCATCCCCGGAGGAGGTCGCCGGAGCGTTCGTCTTCCTCGCCACCGACGCAGCATCGTTCGTCACCGGGCAGGTCCTGCCGGTCGACGGCGGCATGGTGATGTGATGACCGGGACGGTGACAACAGGTTCTGTGGGCTCGGACGGCCCGCTCGCGGGCGTCACCGTCGTCACCCTCGAGCAGGCCGTGTCGGCACCGATGTGCACGCGGACGCTCGCCGACTTCGGTGCGCGGGTCATCAAGATCGAGAACCCCCGCGGTGGTGACTTCGCGCGCGATTACGACGACGTCGTCGGTGGCATGGCCGCACACTTCGTGTGGGCCAACCGCGGCAAGGAATCGGTGACACTCGACCTGAAGTCGGACGACGGGATCGCGGTGCTGCACCGGATCCTCACCCGCTCCGACGTACTGGTGTCGAATCTGGCACCGGGCGCGACCGCGCGACTCGGACTGTCGCCCGATCAGCTCGAGGAACGCTATCCCGAACTGATCTCGGTCGAGATCGACGGCTACGGCCCCGGCGGTCCGCTCTCGCACAAACGCGCCTACGACCTTCTCGTCCAAGCGGAGTCGGGGGCGTGCGCGGTCACCGGCCATCCCGACATGCCGGCGAAACCCGGGCCGCCCGTCGCCGACATCACCACCGGCCTGTACTCGGCCGTGTCGATCCTCGCCCTGCTGTGTGGCAAGGAACGGCACCGTGGCCGCGGCGGCAGCCTGTCGAAGGTCTCGGTGAGTCTGTTCGACACGATGACCGAGATCATGGGATATCCGCTGACCTACACGCGATATTCCGGAGTGAACCAGCAACCGCTGGGCATGTCGTCGCCGGCCGTCTCACCGTACGGGTCGTACCGCACCGCCGACGATCAGGTGGTCGTGCTCGGCACCACCAACGACCGGGAGTGGCAGCGACTCGCACGGGAGATCATCGAACGCGACGATCTGGCCGACGACGAGCGTTTCCGCTCCAACGCCGGTCGCTGCGAACATCGCGCCGTGCTCGACGAGGCGATCGCGCAGTGGTGCGCCCGGCACCCCCTCGCGCACATCCAGAAGATCGCCGACGAGGCCGGTATCGGCAACTCCCGGTACAACCTGCCCAGCGACGTGATCGCGCATCCGCAGCTGCAGGCCCGGGATCGCTGGCGGGAGGTCGCAACCCCCAACGGACCGATCGAGGCGTTGCTTCCCCCACCGGTCGTCGCGGGATTCGAACTCTCCATGGGTGCGGTACCGGGGCTCGGTGAGCACACCGACGCGGTGCTGCAGGACTTCGGCACCACCGGCACCGAGATCGCGCGGCTGCGCGAGGCCGGCGCGATCGGCCCCGCATACCGCGCACCGGGTACGGAGGCGGCCGAATGAGCACTGATTCGCTCCTCGTCGACGACCGCGACGGGGTTCGGACCCTCACGTTGAACCGGCCGCGTCGCAAGAACGCGATCGACGGTCCGCTCTGGCAGGCATTGCACGACGTCCTCGTCGACACCGCCGACGACCCGGACGTACGTGTCCTCGTCGTCACCGGCGCGGCCGGCGCGTTCTGCTCCGGCGCCGATATCGCCAATCCCGGTGTCGCACATCCCTTGCGCAAGCTGCGCAAACTGACGGACGTCGCGTTGCTGCTCCACGAACTTCCCGTTCCCACCGTCGCGAAGGTAGACGGCGTCGCCTACGGGGCCGGCTGGAACCTGGCGCTCGGATGCGATCTGGTGGTCGCGACACCGCGCTCGACCTTCTCGCAGATCTTCGCCAAGCGGGGACTGTCACCCGATCTCGGCGGCACGTGGCTGCTGCCGAGGCTCGTCGGTCTGCAGCAAGCGAAACGACTCGCGTTGCTGGCCGAGGCCATCGACGCCGACGAGGCGCACCGGCTGGGGCTGGTGACCTGGATCGAATCCGAGGGGGGCATCGACGCGTTCGTCGACGAGCTCTGCGCTCGGCTGTCGGCCGGTCCGCCCATCGCCCTGGCCCAGACCAAGGCATTGCTCAACGAAGCCGTCGACCGCGGCCTGCGGGATTCTCTCGCCGGTGAAGCGCGCGCCCAGGCGGTCAACTTCGGGACCGTCGACGCCCCCGAGGCGTTCCGGGCCTTCGCCGAGAAGCGCGAGGTCCGCTTCACCGGCCGGTGGGCACTGAACCCGGAAACACAGACTCCGGAACCACAGACTACGAGTGGAGAAGAAGTACATGCGTGAAGCAGTCATCGTCGAGGCCGTCCGCACGCCGGTCGGCAAGCGCAACGGGGGACTGGCAGGCGAGCATCCGGCGGATCTGTCGGCGCACGTCCTGCAGGCACTCGCCGAGCGCGCGGGTATCGATCCGGCGGTCGTCGACGACGTCGTGTGGGGCTGTGTCTCGCAGGTGGGAGACCAGTCGAGCAACATCGGCCGGTACTCGGTCCTCGCCGCCGGCTGGCCCGAATCGATCCCGGGTACGACGATCAACCGCGCGTGCGGGTCGAGCCAGCAGGCGCTCGACTTCGCTGCGCAGGCGGTGATGTCCGGTCAGCAGGACGTCGTCGTCGCCGGTGGTGTCGAGGTGATGAGCCGTGTGCCGCTGGGTTCGGCGCGGGCGTCGGGTCAGCCGTACGGACCGAAGGCGCTGGCCCGGTACGACGGGTTCTCGTTCAACCAGGGCATCTCTGCCGAGAAGATCGCTCAGAAGTGGGGTTTCTCCCGGACCCGTCTCGACGAGTTCTCGGTGCTCTCGCACGAGCGTGCCGCCGCTGCGCTGGACCGCGGTGCGTTCGACGCACAGATCGTCCCGGTGCCCACCGAGGCGGGCGTGGTGTCGGTGGACGAAGGGGTGCGGCGGGGATCGACCGTCGAGAAGCTGGCCGGTCTGAAGCCCGCCTTCGCCGAGGACGGCGTCATCCACGCCGGTAATTCGTCGCAGATCTCCGATGGTGCGGCGGCGTTGCTCGTGACGACGCCGGAGAAGGCCCGGGAGCTCGGGCTCACTCCGCTGGTCCGGTACCGGGCCGGTGTCGTCGCCGGCGCCGATCCCGTCCTCATGCTGACCGGGCCCATCCCCGCGACGGACAAGGCCCTGGCGAAGGCCGGCATCGCACTGGGAGAAGTCGGTGTCTTCGAGGTCAACGAGGCATTCGCGTCGGTGCCGCTGGCGTGGCTCGCCGAGACGGGCGCGGATCCGGAGAAGCTGAATCCGCTCGGAGGGGCGATCGCGCTCGGTCATCCGCTCGGCGGTTCGGGTGCGGTGCTGATGACCCGGATGATCCATCACATGCGTGATCAGGGCATCCGCTTCGGTCTCCAGACGATGTGCGAGGGCGGTGGGACCGCCAACGCGACCGTCGTCGAACTCCCGTGATCCATCGCGAAACATATATCTGATGAGACCCTTGTCACACTTGGGAAAATGACCTAATGTGCGTTCAGTAGGTTGTTCTTCTTCAACGAAGTGAGGGCTGTTGTCCCAGCGTGCATACGACACTCTCCTCGCCAGAGGTGAGGATCGCAGGGAGCTGATTCTCAGCGTTGCCCAGCGGTTTCTGGCGCGGAACGGGTGGCGGAGCACGAGCCTCGCCCAGATCGCCCGGGAAGCAGGATTGACCCCGGCAGGGCTGTTGCATCACTTCGAGTCGAAGGACCAGTTGTTGCACGCGGTGCTCGACGCCCGCGACATCGACGACAACGCTCGTGTGGATCGGACGGGGGATCTCGTCGAACAGCTCAGGAAACTCCCGAAGCGTTTCGAGGAGTCGCCCGAACTGGTCGGAATGTATGCGGTGCTTCTCATCGAGAACCTGGAACCGGATGCCCCTCTGCACGATCGCCTACTCGGGCGGTATCAGGCGGCTCTCGACGCGGTCGAAGCCGGCATCCGGCGTGGACAACACGCCGGGCGATATCGAACGGATGTGGACCCAGCCGTCAAAGCGGTGGAGATCGTCGCTTTCCTGAATGGAATGGAAACCTCATGGCTGCTCGATCGTTCGCTCCCACTGACCGCAATATTCGAGGACTACATACAGTCGCTCGAGCAACAGCTCATGCCCGCCGCCACATCCTGAGACGAAGGGTCGCCGTCGTCGCGCCCAAGGTCGCCGACGCCGTCCGGTACACCGGTGGCTGGCTGTACGACCAGGTTGCGGCAGGCTGGGAAGTGGTGGTCGTCGTTCCGCAGAGTTCCGATCTGCGTCCGTTCGAGATCCTCGGCGCGACCAAGGCGGTCGACCTCGAGTCCGCTCTGAGTTCTGCACCCTACGGTCCCATGCCCGACATGGTCGCCGTCGCCGCCGATCTCTACGCGTCCGACGACCGGATCCGCAACGGTGTGCTCGAGGCGATGTCGGACAGCCCCACCACGGTTGCGCTGTGGGGCGAGAACGTCCCCTCCGAACTCGACTCGCGCATCGTGCCGCTGCAGCACCGCCTGAGCCGCGCGGCCCAGGTCTTCAAGTCGCATGCCCTCGCCGCTGCCGCGGCACCGGCGACCGCGATCGCTGCCACCGAATCGTTCCTCACCGGAGGTGCCGACACGCTCCGTATGCGCGGCAACCTCGTCTCCATGGCCTGAGCACCACGACGACTGCGGCCCGGTCTCCTTGCTCGGAGGCCGGGCCGCAGTCGTCGTGCCGGAAGTGAATTGCTGCGCCGGTCGATCCTTGCGCGCCGAACCGGGGTTCGCTCGGTGTGTAGGGCGCGCAAGGATCGGTTCGTCGCGCGAGGACGATCAGCGGGACATGTCGATGACGATCTTCCCGACCGCTCGTCCGTCGGCGACGTGACGAAGCGCCCGCGCGGCGTCCTCGAGCGGATAGTCCGCGCCGATGTGCGGAACCGCCGTGCCCGAGACGAGCAGGTCCACGAGTTCGGCCTCGTTCCGCCGGTACTCCTCCGGATCGAGATCCTGGAACTGGAAACCCATGATCCGGATACCCTTGACCAGAACGAGATTCAGAGGGATCCGCGGGATCGAGCCGGACGCGTACCCGATGGTGACGAAACGTCCACCGCGGGCCAGCGACCGGAGCGCCGGCTCCGAGAGTTCGCCGCCCACCGGATCGACGACGACGTCGGCTCCCTCCGGCAGCGCGTCCTTCAACGCCGAACGCAGGTCGCTCGTGCGGTGATCGATCGTGTGCGCGGCGCCGTAGGACGACGCGACCGCGAGTTTGTCGGCCGACGAGGCGACGGCGGTGACCGAAGCGCCCAGCGCCACACCGAGTTGCACGGCCGCCAGGCCGACACCGCCTCCGGCCCCGAGGACGACCAGTCGTTCCCCGGGTTTCAGGCGCGCCACCGACCGGAGCGTGTGATAGGCCGTCCGGTGCGCCACTCCGAAGGACGCGGCGGTGCGGTCGTCGATTCCGTCCGGGATCTTCTTCAGGGCCTTCGTGGGAGCGACCACCTCGTCGGCGAACGCTCCGACCAGCCCGGTGCCGGTGACACGATCGCCCACCGAGAATCCGTCCGCACCGTCCGCGACCTCGACGACCGTGCCCGCGTACTCGCTGCCCGGAACGAAGGGTGGAGGCACGCTGATCTGGTACCTGTTCGCCACGAGGAGGACGTCGGGGAAGTTCACTGCGGCCGCTCCCACGCGCACCCGGACGTGACCGGGGGCGAGCGGGGACGACGGCCGCGACTCCATCCGAAGGGATTCGGGTTCCCCGTATTCGGTGCAGACGACCGCGCGCACGGTGCTCGTCGGTGCGGCCGCGGCAGTCACTGTCCCTGCCAGACCGGCGCCCGCTTCTCGATGAACGCGGTGGCGCCTTCCTTCGCGTCGTTGCTGGTGAAGACGACTGACTGCCAGTGGGAGAGTCGCTCGCCGGCACGCTCGGGATCGGCCTGCGCGAGCCGGACGAGTTCCTTCACCGCGGACAGGCCGAGCGGGGCGTTCGCCGCGATCCGCCGGGCGTAGTCGAGCGCGGTGTCCAGGACCTGATCGGGCGTCACCACGGCATTGATCAGCCCGAGTTCGTAGCCGCGCTGCGCCGTGATCGGATCCCCCGTCAGGGTCAGCTCGAGTGCCGCCCCGACGGGGATGCGGGTGCCGATGGCGGTGCCGCCACCGGCGGGGAAGAGACCCCGCTTCACCTCGGGCAGGCCGAACTTCGCCTCGGAGGACGCCACGATGATGTCGGCGCCGAGGAGGAGTTCGAGCCCGCCGCCCACAGCGCTGCCGTTGGCCGCGCCGACGACCGGGACGGTGAGTTCGCCCTTGGACAACCGCGCGTACCCGGCAGCTTCGTCGGAGTCGGTGCCGATGTCCTCGCCGTCGGCGAACGCACGCAGGTCCATGCCCGCACAGAATGCCCGGTCGCCCGTGCCGGTGAGCACGATCGCCCGGATCTCCGGATCCGCCTCTGCCCGAAGGGCCGCAGCGCCGATTCCGCGGAGCACGGCTCCGTTGAGGGCATTACGCGCCTCGGGCCGGTCGATGTGGAGGACGAGCACCGGTCCGTGCCGTTCCTCCACCAGTCCTTCCACGACAGTCGTCATCGCAGACCCCTTCAGCCCTTGTAGTCCGTCGACTCGGCGAGATCGGCGGCCGACTTCATGAGACTGGTGATGACCGGTCCGTACGACTGCAGCTTGGGATCGTCCCCGGCCCGCTGGAATCCCTGTTCGAGGACGATGGCGAGCTTCCACTTGGCGAGGATCAGGTAGTAGTCGATGTCGTCGACCTGGCGGCCGGAGACCTCGGCGTAGTGCGCGAGCATCTGCGCGCGACCGGGCATCCCGGTCAGGTCGACGTAGCTGACCGCGCTGTCCTCGTTCGCACTCGTGTCCTCGGGCCAGTTCATGAGCATCCAGCCGAGATCCAGCTTCGGGTCGCCGACGGTACCCATCTCCCAGTCGACGAGCGCCGCGAGCTTCGCGGGGGCGCCGTGCTCGAACATCACGTTGGCGAACTGGTAGTCGCCGTGCATCAGACCCGGGATGTAGTCGAGCGGACGGTGGGTTTCGAGCCACTTCGTCGCGACGTCCATGCCCTCGATCTCGCGGGCCTTGATCCGTTCGAAGAAGCGGGTCCACCGGCTCACCTGCCGGTCGTGGAAGCCTTCGGGGCGTCCGAGATCCTGCAGGCCCTGCGCCTTCCAGTCCACCTTCGACAGCAGGGCGATGCCCTCGGCGAGCTGGTAGGCCAGGCCGGCGCGGGCGTCGAGGTCGGTGTCGAACGGCGCGGGCCAGGTGCCGCGGTGATCCATCGGCGACCATCCGTCGACGTGACCCATGAGGTAGAAGGAGCGGCCGAGAACGGACGTGTCCTCACATGCGGCTACGGCTTTCGTGTGCGGGACGTCGGTTCCGGCCAGTCCCTGGATGATCCGCCACTCGCGCATGATCCCGCTGTCGCGGTCGACCGGCGCGCCGGTCGGAGGGATGCGGATGACGCACGTGAAGTCGTCGCGCGTGAGCTTGTAGATCTCGTTCTGTGTACCGCCGGAGAGATACTTCGCGTCGAGCGGCGCGCCCTTGCCGGGCAGGCCCTGCTCGTCCATCCATTCGGCGAGACGCTCGGTGTCGATCACAGGTTCCCCACTTCGAGTTCGATGTAGTCGGCGTACTTCTTCCGGGCTTCTTCCTGCTTCTTCGGGATCCACTCCGAGGGCCACATGTCGTCGACCGGGCTGTAGTCGCGGAGGACCTGCTTGGCGACGGTGGTCTTGTGCACTTCGGTCGGCCCGTCGGCCAGGCCCATCACCGCTGCGCCGTGGATCATCTTGAAGAACGGCATCTCGTTGGTGACGCCCAGTGCACCGTGCACCTGCATGGCGCGCCACGCGATGTCGTGGAGCACGGTGGGCATGATGATCTTCGCTGTCGCTATGTCCTTGCGGACCTTCTTGTAGTCGTTGTACTTGTCGATCTTCCACGCGGTGCTGAGCACGAACAGACGGAACTGTGCGAGTTGCGCGTAGGAGTCTGCGATGTAGCCCTGCACAGCCTGCTTGTCGGAGAGGCGGCTGCCGGCCGTCTCGCGGCTGAGGGCGCGTTCGCACATCATGTCCAGGGCCTTCTGGGCCAGGCCGATGGTGCGCATCGCGTGGTGGATGCGACCGCCACCGAGTCGCACCTGCGCGGCGGCGAATGCCTGGCCTTCCTCGCCGAGGAGCGCGTCGGCGGGCACACGCACGTTGTCGTAGTGAATCAGCGCGTGGGTGCCCTCGTTCAGCGGTTCGCCGTAGAGGCCGACGTTGCGCACGATGTTCACGCCCGGTGTGTCGGTGGGGACGAGGAACATCGACGTGCCCTTGTACACGGGGACGTCGGGATCCGTCACGACCATGACGATGAGGAATTCGGCGGTGCGGGCGTTGGAGGAGAAGAACTTCCACCCGTCGATGACCCAGTGGTCGCCGTCCTTGACCGCGCGGCACCGGAACTGGGCGGGATCGGCACCGCCCTGCGGTTCGGTCATCGAGTACGAGGAGAACACCTCGCCGTCGAGCAGCGGCTGCAGGTAGCGCTCCTTCTGCTCGGGGGTGCCGAAATGGGCGATGATCTCGGCGTTGCCGGTATCGGGTGCCTGGCAACCGAACACGATCGGTGCCCACGACGAGCGCCCGAGGATCTCGTTGAGCAGTGCGAGCTTCAGCTGTCCGTATCCCTGACCACCGAGTTCGGGGCCGAGATGGGTGGCCCACAGACCTTCTGCGCGAACCTTCTCCTTGAGAGGGTCGATGGCCTTGCGGCGGAGTCCGTCGAGAGGGACGAACTGTTCGTGTTCCCACACGAGGTCGAGAGGCTCGACCTCCTCGCGCACGAATGCATCGGCCCAGTCCAGCTTCTTCTGGTACTCGGGCTCGGTTTCGAAGTCCCAGGCCATTGCGCCTCCCTTCCATCGGTGAGAATATCTATCTCGATACCAAGAATCCCATTCTTACACGACCGAAGAGCAATTGGAACATCTACATCCGAAAGGCGCAGACATGAAGGCCGAAGACCTCTTCCACCTCGGGATCGTCACCGACGACCCGCGCGCCGCCCGGGACGAACTCTCGACGTTGCTCGGCTACCAGTGGGGACCGCAGGTGGGCGGAGCCGTCGACGTGACGCTGCCGGACGGCGGCCGGAGCGTCGATCTGCAATGCTCCTATTCGGTCACCGAACCGCGGATCGAGATCGTCTCGGCGGTGCCCGACGCACCCCTGTGGGCCGCGACCTCCGGTATCCACCACCTCGGCTACTGGTCGGACGACGTCGAGTCGGACTGCTGTCTTCTCGAGAAGGAAGGATTCGTCGTCGAGGCCACCCGCGCGCTGCCGGACGGCGGTATGTTCTTCGCATTCGCCCGCAGCCGACGGGGCGTACTCGTCGAACTCGTCACCCGCACCGCCGAATCCGGACTCTCACGGTGCTGGGCGGCATCCTGATGATCCGAAAGGACTGCATGTCATGACCACGGTGGGGATCGCGACCGGAGCCGGTCGCGGAATGGGATACGCGTGCGCGCAACGCATGATCGGCACGGTCGACACCGTGCTGCTCGTCGACCTGGACGCCGACACCGTCCGCGCCACCGCCGACGAGTTGAACGGTGATCGGACACGGGTCGAACCGTTCGTCCTCGACGTCACCGACGTCGACGGGCTCGAACGACTGGCTGCGCGCGTGACGGAACTCGGGACCCTGCGATCGGTCACACACGCCGCGGGCATCTCGCCGACCATGGCCGACTGGCGACGGATCTTCGCCGTCGACCTGGTCGGAACCGCACGGCTCGCCCGGGCGCTCCGTCCACTCGCGACCGCGGGCACCGCGTCGGTCTACTTCGCCTCGATGGCACCGAACATCGGGCGGATGCAGCCGTCACCGGAAGAGATCGCCGTGCTCGCGGATCCGCTCGCCGAGGACTTCCTCGACCGTCTCCGGGAGGTCGTGGGGGAGGCGATCGAACATCCCGGCGTCGCCTATGCATGGGCGAAATACGGTGTGCAGCAGTTCGCACGCGACGAAGCCGTGCGGCTCGGGGCGGTCGGTGCCCGCGCATGCTCCGTGTCGCCGGGCATCATCGACACTCCCCAGGGCCGGCAGGAAGCGGACCACAACGAGTCGATGGGCGAGATGGTACGGGCGACGCCGCTCGGCCGCACGGGCCGTGCCGAGGAACTCGCCGCCGTCGTTGCATTCCTGTTGTCCGACGAGGCGAGCTTCGTCAACGGCACCGACGTGCTCGTCGACGGCGGTGTGGTCGCCTCGCTCGCCGCGCGCGCGGTGAGTTCGGTGTGACGCCACCGCTGCGGGTCGGGATCCACTACGGCGGAACGGAGGATTCCGTACCGCCGGTGGATCTCGCGCGGGCTGCGGAGGAGCGGGGTCTCGACTCGATCTTCGTTCCCGAACATTCGCACATCCCCTCTGTGCGCCGCACGCCGTTCCCGGGCGGCGGGGAGGTCCCCGAGCGCTATTTCGGACTGTGGGATCCCCTGGTGAGCCTGTCGTTCGTCGCGGCATCGACGGGCCTGACCGTGGGGACGTGCACGGCACTTCCGGGCGGGCACGACCCTATCTCGTACGCGAAGGCCGTAGCGACCCTCGACGTCCTGTCCGGAGGTCGTCTCGTACTCGGTGTCGGATTCGGCTGGAACGACGACGAATTCGAGGACCACGGCTTCGATCCGCACGACAAGTACGCAGTCGTCGAGGAGAAGATCGCCCTGATGAAGGCGTTGTGGACCGAGGACGAAGCGGCATACGAGGGGAACCACGTCCGCTTGTCGCCGAGCCGGGTGCACCCGAAACCTGTGCAGCACCCGCATCCTCCCGTGCTGTTGGGGTGTCGAGCCGGCCGGATCGGGTTCCGCCGGATCGCGCGATGGGCCGACGGATGGATCCCGATGGGACACAACGTCGTGGACAGGATCGAGGACGACCTGGAACTGCTCGCCGAGGAGTGGGAGCGGGTGGGCCGGGATCCCGCGGACATCCGGGTCACCGTCCTGCAGGCACCCCGCCCGGATCTCGCCGACGTTCTCGACCGGTTCCGGGGGATGCCCGTCGAACGTGTGGTCGTGGACGTCCCGACCGCCGGCGAGGACGTGGTGCTCCCGGCGCTCGAGGAGATCGCCCGGGCCGCGCAGTAGTCCGAGCGTGATCGGTCACGGCCGTAGGCCGCGCAGGAACAGGTCCACGACGGCCCGCACATGCGCGTCCACGTCCTCCGCCTCGCGCACGATCCCGAACGAGGCCAGACGCGCGGGACCACCCGATGCCATGGCCAGGAACAACTCGGCGAGCGTGTCGGGGTCGTCGGCGACGATGCTCCCCGTCGCGGCGTGCCTGCGGAGCAGATCCGCGACCTGTTTCCTGCGCGGCCAGTAACCGGGGCCGAGAGCCTTGCGGGCGATGTCCGGATAGCGCGAGGCGTAGGCGATGGCGACCTGCTGGAGTTTGATCATCGACGGGTCGAGGGCGCGCCGGACGGCGGCCTCCGCGATGGCGGTCAGTGAGTCCCCGAGATCGTCGTAGTCGGGGATCTCCGGTTCGGGTGCGGGCCAGTCGGTGCGCTGCATGGCCCAGCCGAGGACGTACCGGAAGACGTCCTCCTTGGTCGGGAAACGCGCGTAGAGCGACGGTTTCGTGGTGCCGGCCGCCGCGGCGATGGCGTTCATCGTCGTGCCTTCGTAACCGTTCTCGAGGAACAGTCGGAGGGCGGACTCGCGTACCGCGTCGTCGAGCCGGCTCGCTTCCTCCCTGGTGGGGCGTCCACCACGGCGTCGTGTGTCCTGCTCGCTGCGGATCGGGGTCATGAGGGAAGTGTGCCAAATCGATTCGGGTCTGGACACAAAACTTTCCCCGTGGGTATGGTTGCAGCAATTCTTTATCTATACCTCCAAGTCAAGTTATCGACGTTCCGCATCCAGAGGGCCGGAGGACACCAGATGACAGAAACAACCCTGCAGAAAGACGTCGTCGCGACGCTGAACGCGTACTTCCAAGAGCAGCGCGACCGGGTCCCCGTGCTCGCGCAGCGCGCCGCCGACCAGGGCATCGAGGAGATCCGTTCACGCGAGGACATGATCCCTCTGCTCTTCCCTCACACCACCTACAAGAGCTATCCCGACATGCTCATCGCCAAGGGCCGGTGGGAGCAGATGAACCGCTGGCTCGGTTCCCTGTCGAGCCGCCCGGTCGACGACGTCGACGTCTCCGGGGTCGCCGACGTCGACGACTGGATCGCCGCCCTCGAGAAGGCCGGCCACATGGTGTCGAGTTCGAGCGGGACCAGCGGCAAGGGCTCCTTCCTCAACAAGTCCCAGCGTGATCTCGAGGTCAACAAGCAGAACCTGCTCGACTGCTTCACCGCGCTCGGACTGCCGCCGGAGAAGCGCTGGCACGTCATCCCGGTCGGCCCCGAGACCGGCCAGACGCAGCACAACGGTGTCCGCGACCTGATCATCCGCGAGTTCTCCCGCCCGGACGCCCTTCCGCTGTTCGAGGGGGCGCCCGCCGAGGGCTTCCACCGCTACATGGCCAAGTTGTCGGCCATGCGCCGGGCGATGGCCGACGGCACCGCCGCCCCCGACGACATCGCACGCTTCGAGGCCGAATCCGCCGAGCGCGCCGCCCAGCAGGATCGGCGACTGCACCACTTCGCCGACGAGATCATCGCGCACAGGTCCGAGGACATCCTCTTCAGTTCCCAGTTCCCGCAACTGTTCCGGCTCTGCGAGATCCTGCGGGAGAAGGGCGTCCGCGACGGCGACATCACCGGCAACAACGCGCTCACCAGCGGCGGCGGACTGAAGGGCACGAACCTTCCCGCCGACTACCAGGAACAGATCTACCGGCTCCTCAACATCGTGCCGGAGCGCTTCCTGCACTACTACTCGATGCAGGAACTCAACAACCGCATGTTCAAGTGCCCCGAGGAGGGCCGCTACCACGTGCCGGACGAGATCGTGCTGTTCGTCCTCACCAAGGACGGAAGCGCCCTCGCCGAACCCGACGGCGCCATCGTCGAGGGACGCGCGGCCTTCGTCGACACCACCGTCGACGGCCGGTGGGGCGGAACGATCTCCGGCGACCGGATCACCGTCGATCTCGGAACGTGCCCGTGCGGCCGGCCCGGCGAGACCGTGCTGCCGAACATCGTCCGCTACTCCGATCTCGGCGACGACGACAAGATCACCTGTGCCGGAACGATGGACGCCTACGTCCGCGGACTCTCGGGAGAGTGAGCCATGACCACCACCGCACCGGCCCGTACCCGCATCAAAGTCCCGCACTTCGTCCGCGGCGAGATCGTCTGGGGTGAGGACAGCGAATACCTCTCCCGCGACTTCGGCGTCCCCTTCGTCACGCCGAAACTCGAATACAACGCTCTGTTCGCGCCGCGCTCGGAGGTCGGGCCGGCATTCGACGTGCCGATCTCCGAGATCATCGACTTCCTCGTCGAGACCGCGCAGTACCTGACCCTGGAGAAGAACGAATACCTCCAGGAATCCCTCGAGATGACCGTCCAGGTGAGCGCCCTGCCGCGCCGCATCATCGAGAACACCTTCGCGCGGCCCGGTCAGTTCCTCACCCGGCAGGCCCTCGAATACCGGCTCGAACGCACCTTCGGCGGCCTCGACGTGCTCGACGGCTGGGCCGAGCGCACCGACCCGAACGGCAACGTCAGCCGCGTCCGAGCTTTCCCGCCGCGCCTGGTCCACATGATGGCCGGGAACTCGCCGAGCGCCGCGATGACGACCATCGCCGACGCCGCACTCACCAAGGGCGTCAACCTGTTCAAGGTGCCCTCGGCCGATCCGTTCACCACCGTGGCGGTGCTGCGCACCATGGCCGACATCGCCCCCGACCATCCGGTACTGCGGTCGATGTCCGCCGTGTACTGGCGGGGCGGCGACGAGAAGGTCGAGAACATCCTCTACCGCTCCCAGTACTTCGACAAGCTCGTCGCGTGGGGTGGTGGCTCGGCCATCGAGAACGCCGCGCGCTATGCCGGACCGGGTTTCCAGCTGATCTCCTTCGATCCCAAGGTGTCGATGTCGATCGTCGGCCGCGAGGCCTTCGAATCCGAGGAGACCCTGCGCGAGGTCGCCGAACTGGCGGCCCTCGATGCGACGATCTTCAACCAGGACGCGTGCCTGGCGGCGCGGCACATCTGCGTCGAGGGTGACGACGACCGGATCGACCGGTTCTGTGCCCTGTTGCACGAACGACTCGGCGTGGACCGCGACTTCGCCGAGGCGGTCGGACCGAAGCCCGACGCCGAGATCCGCGACGCCGTCGAGGGAATGCGCTTCCTCGAACCGGATTACAAGGTGTGGGGCAAGCCCGACGGCAGCGGCCTCGTGGTGCGCTCGCCGGAGATGGTCGACTTCCACCCGACCAACAAGACCGTCAACGTCCTGCCGATCTCGACGCTCGACGAGGCCGCCACCTACGCCACCGTGGCCACCCAGACCGTCGGTGTCTACCCGTTCCACCGCAAGGCGGAGATCCGCGACCGGCTCGCCACCGCCGGCGTGCAGCGCATCGTCCGACTGGGCAGCGCGCTGAAGGGCAGCATGGGCAGCCCGCACGACGGCATGTACCCGCTGCACCGCTTCGTCAACTGGGTGGTGGACGACGATGCCTGACGGAATCATGGGGCAACGCGTGCTCGGCTCGTCCGGTATCCGCGTGAGCGAATTGTGCCTCGGTGCAATGACCTTCGGCACCGAATGGGGCTTCGGTGCCGACGAGACCGAATCCCGCACGGTCTACGACGAATACCGCGCGGCCGGAGGCAACTTCGTCGACACCGCGAACAACTACACGAACGGGGCGAGCGAGGAGATGCTCGGCCGGTTCATTGCCTCCGAACGCGACGCGATGGTGGTGAGCACCAAGTACACGCTCCCCACCGACCCGCGCGACGTCAACTCCGGTGGCAGCAACCGGAAGAGTCTGCGCCGGAGTGTGGAGACGAGCCTGCGACGGCTCGGCACCGACTATCTCGACGTGCTCTGGGTCCACGCGTGGGACCGCTGCACGCCGGAAGCCGAAACTCTGCGTGCGCTCGACGATCTCGTCCGGGCGGGCACGGTGCTCGCGATCGGGATCTCCAACACCCCGGCGTGGGTGATCTCCCGGTCGAACGCCATCGCCGAGCTGCGTGGCTGGACGTCGTTCTGTGCATTGCAGGTCGAGTACTCCCTCCTGGCCCGTACACCCGAGCGCGAACTGCTGCCGATGGCAGAGCATCTCGGACTTCCGGTGTATGCGTGGAGTCCGCTCGCGCGGGGCGCGCTGGCCCGCGACCACACGGACGAATCCCTGGCCGCCCTCACTCTCCGGATGCAACGCATCGTGAAGGTGACCCGGGAGATCGCCGACGAACTCGGCACGTCCAGCGCCCGGGTGGCTCTCGCCTGGGTGCGTCGACAGGGACTGCTGCTGTCGGTCGGTGCCCGCACGGCCGAACAGCTCCGCGACAATCTCGGAGCGTTGTCCCTGCAGTTGAGCGACGACCAGCTGGCGCGGCTGGAGGAGGCCTCGGCGATCTCGGCCGGATATCCGCACGATTTCCTGAGCCAACGCCGGGCCATGTTCGAACCGGACGCCTTGCCGTCGATGACCGGTGCTCTCCAGAGCACCGGCGGGAGGTGACATCGTGGAGACACTCGATCATTGGATCGACGGGGCATCGACGGCACCGTCCGGCGGCGACTACCTCGACGTCACCGATCCCGCGACCGGACGTCCCGTCCGGCGTATCGCCCGGGGCAATGCCATCGACGTCGGTGCGGCCGTGCGCGCCGCCTCCGCAGCCGGACCGCAGTGGTTGCGGATCCCCGCACTCGACCGTGGCCGTCTGCTCGTCGACCTCGCACGCGCGATCCGGGCCGACGCACCGAGGCTCGCCGCACTCGAGGTCAGCGAGACCGGGAAACCCGAGAAGGTCGCGCTGGCCGAGGTGGAGAACTCGGCGACCTACTTCGAGTTCTACGGCGGTCTCGTGGGCATGCCCGTGGGGGAGACCCTCGACATCGCTCCCGACCAGCACGTCTACACGGTGCGGGAGCCCTACGGGGTGATCGGCGTGGTCACTCCGTGGAACCTGCCGCTCAACCAGTCGGCGCGGGCGTGCGCACCGGCGCTCGCGGCGGGGAACACCGTGGTGCTCAAGCCGTCCGAGAACACTTCGGCATCGAGCGTGCGCCTCGCGGAACTCGCGAGTGCGGTGGGCTTCCCACCCGGCGTCCTCGGCGTCGTGCTGGGCACCGGTGGGGAGGCCGGTGCCGCTCTCGTCCACCACCCCGAGGTGGCCAAGGTGGCCTTCACCGGATCGGTGCCGACAGGGCGGGTCATCGGCGGGATCGCCGCCGACCGGATCGTGCCCGTCACCCTCGAACTCGGGGGCAAGTCGGCGAACATCGTGTTCGCCGATGCGGATCTCGATGCTGCCGTGGCCGGTGCGGTGCAGGCGTTCACCGCCAACGCCGGCCAGGTGTGCTCGGCCGGGACGCGACTGCTCGTGCAGCGGGAGGTGCACGACGAGGTCGTCCGACGGGTCGTCGACCGCGTGTCGGAACTGCGCGTCGGCGTCGACATCGGTCCGATCATCACCCGGGCCCAGTTCGAGAAGGTGCAGCAGTACTTCGGGATCGTCGAGGCGGAGGGTGTGCGCCTCGAGACGGGCGGAAAGGTCTCCGCCGTGGCCGAGGAGACCGGTGGCTTCTTCGTCGAGCCCACCGTCTACACCGGGGTGGACAACTCGATGCGGATCGCGCGGGAGGAGATCTTCGGACCGGTACTCGTCGTCGTCCCCTTCGACACCGCCGACGACGCGGTGGAGATCGCGAACGACTCCGAATACGGACTCGTCGCCGGGGTGTGGACCCGCGACGTCTCCCGCGCACTCGCCGTGAGCGGGCGCCTGCGCACCGGGCAGGTGTTCGTCAACACCTGGTCCACCGGCTCCGTGCAGACCCCCTTCGGGGGATGGAAGAACAGTGGCTACGGACGCGAGAAGGGCGTCGAGGCGCTGCACCACTACGGTCAGGTCAAATGCGTGACCGTCAAGCTCGATTCGTCGCGGATGTGAAAGGGCAACGATGACAACACAGGTCGCGCTCGACGACACCGTGCAGGCGGCACACCGAACGGTCCTCGACTCCGGGCTCGCGGTACGCCGCGAGGTCCTCGGCGACGAGTACGTCGACGCCGCGCTGTCGCGCAACGCCGGCACCGACGGTGAGGGACTGCAGGAGTACGTCAGCGAATTCGTCTGGGGCGGCGTGTGGACCCGAGAGGGTCTCGAACGCCGCGACCGGTCGCTCGTGACCATCTCGCTCCTGATCGCCCTCGGTCAGCACAACGAACTCGCCACCCACGTCCGTACCGGAATCCGGAACGGATTGTCGCGCAAGGAGATCTCCGAGACGGTCGTCCACGCGACGGCGTATGTCGGATGCCCCGCGGGCATCGCCGCGATGAGCGTCGTGCAGCAGGTCCTCGTCGAGGAACTCGGCCCGCTGCAGGCCGACGAGACGACGGAGGAGGACGCATGAGCGACCGGAGTGCGCCGGTGACCCTCGCGGCCGTGGGCCATATCGGTCTCGGCGCGATGGGACGCCCCATCGCCCGGAACTTCGTCCGCGGCGGCCGGAGCCTGATCGTGCGCGACGCCGATCCCGCCGCCCAGCAGCAGTTCGTCGACGAGCACCCCACCGCGGTCGGTGCCGGTGGCACCGAGGACTTCGCCGACTGCGATGTCGTCGTCCTGATGCTGCCCACGAGCGACATCGTCGACTCCGTCGTGCTGTCCGAGGGCGGTCTGCTGCAACACCTGCGACCGGGTTCGGTCATCGTCGACATGGGCTCGAGCGTGCCGACCCGCACGCAACGCCTCGCTGAGATCGCAGCGGAGAAGGGGGTGCGCCTCGTCGACGCCCCCGTGAGCGGTGGTGTCGCGCGCGCCGAGCAGGGCACCCTCGCCGTGATGGCCGGTGGCGACGCCGCCGTGGTCGACGGGGTGACTCCGCTGCTGCAGGAGACGGGCAGCGAGATCATCCGGATCGGACCCGTCGGATCGGGTCATGCAGCCAAGGCGCTGAACAATCTCCTCGCGGCGAACAACGTGCTCGTCGCGGCAGAAGCCCTGCTGGTGGGGAAGAAGTTCGGGATCGACCCGGCGACCCTGCTCTCGGTCTTCAACGCCGGCAGCGGCCGCAACCAGGCCACCGAGACGAAGTACGAGAAGTTCGTGCTCTCACGCACGTTCGATTCGGGGTTCGCGGCGGCGCTGATGCGCAAGGACGTCGGGATCGCACTCGACCTCGCCCACGACCAGGGGATCAGTCCCGTGCTCGGGGAAGCGATCGGGCAGGTGTGGAACGCCGCCGTCGAGGCACTGGAGCCGGGTGTGGACCAGATGGCGGTGGTGCGCCATCTCGAGCAGGTCCACGGGGTCTCGCTGGACGGCACGTAGAGCGCCGACATGCGAGACGTGCGGACAGATACACCTTTGCTGAAGGCGGGTATCTGTCCGCACGTGCCGCGGATCTCCGATTACCGCAGCACGGTGCCACCGTCCACGTTGACCACCTGGCCGTTGATCCACGAGCCGTCGTCGGACATCAGGTAGGCGACCATGCTCGAGATGTCCGCGGCCTCACCGAGTCGGGTGCTGCGCGTGCGCGCGAGCATGCCGGCCAGCAGTTCCGGTGCCGCTCCGTTCCGGATCTCGTCGGTGAGGATCAGTCCCGGGGTCACCGCGTTGGCCCGGATACCCTCCCGGCCCCATCGTGACGCGACGTGCCGTGCGAGCGCATTGATGCCCGCCTTCGTCGCCGAATAGGCCGGACGTTGCGGGTCGCCGGTGAACGAGGCGATGGACGAGGTGTAGACGATCGCGCCGCCACCGCGCTCGAGCAGCTTCGGGACACTGTGGCGGGTGACGAGCATGTGGCCGCGCAGATTCACAGCGACCGTGCGGTCCCAGATCTCGAGGTCGATGTCGACGACGTCGGTGTCCTTCGTGACGGCCCCCATGTCGCCGGCATTGATGTGGACGGCGTCGAGCCCGCCGTACATTTCGACCGCCTTCGCGACGAGCGCCCGCACGGAGTCGTCGTCCGAGATGTCGAACTCGACCGCGACGGCAGTGCCGCCGGTCTCCGTGATGGACGCGGCGGTGCTCTGTGCCCCGGCGTGGTTGAGGTCGCCGACGACCACCCGGGCACCCTCGCGGGCGAGGCGGCGGGCGGAATCGGCGCCGAGACCCGTTGCGGCACCGGCTACCAGCACGATCTTGTCCTTCAGACCTTCCATGGAATGCCCTTTCGCTTCGACGGGATGCCCCGAGGTGAGCGTTTGCGTATCCCGGGGGACGGAAACTCGGTGTACACCAGGTGCATCTGTCCGCACCGGTGTGCAAACGCGGGAGGCGACGGTGCGGACGGCGTCCCGTGCAGTGGAGCAGGACCACCACCCGGGACGCCTCGCCGGACCGCCTCTACCGGGTGTGTGCGTCGATGGCCGTGTCGAGGACCCCGAGGTCTCCTCCGAGCTCCGACACGGCGGCGCGCACCACCGCCACGTCCTTGGTGAGGAATTCACCCACGGCACTGCGGAATTCCGACACCGATCCGCGCATCGCGATGTTCCCCATGACCTTGCACGACGAACTGCCGTGGGGGAGGGCGGAGAACAGCGCCGCCTCGTCGACCCCGAGCTGCCGGCCCAGTTCGGCCGCTTCGGCGAGCAGACCGATCTCGGCGGCGAACAGGGCGTTGTTGACCAGCTTCACCTTCTGTCCGCCGCCGGGCGCGCCGACGTGCAGGACGGGATCGCCGTAGCTCTTCAGCACGGGCGTCACGGCAGCGACGGCTTCGTCCGCTCCACCGAGGAACAGCGTCAGGGCACCGGCGGCGATGTCGTGCGGGGCACCGCTCACGGCGGCGTCGATCACCGCGACCCCGAACGGCTCGGCCGCGGAGGCCAGGGTCTCCACGGTGCGCGGGCTGATCGTGGTGTGGACGACGAGGGTCGACCCCTTCGGCATACGCTCCAGCACGCCGTCGTCGAGGCACACCTGGCGTACCTGCTCGTCGGTGAACACGCAGACGACGACGAGCTCGGCGTCGGTGCCGACAGCGGTGATGTCGCCGACCGCGGTCGCGCCGGTCTTCTCCACGGCCGCCCGGGCGTCGTCGTGCCGCGCGAGCACGTGCACGTCGTGTCCGTCGGCCACCAGACGCTCGACCATCGGCAGCCCCATACGTCCGGCGCCGACGAAGTGCACGCGGCTCATCGCGGGTGTCCCATCTGCTCGAGGCTCGCATCGGCGGTGGGGAAGGTGATGCCCTCCGTGGCCCCGGCCGCTGCGGCCAGACCGGCCACGAGGCTCACGTCCTTCTTCAACAACTCGCCGGCGTGGCCGCCGATCCGGGTGAGGCTGCCCCCGGCGGACACGACGCGTTCGAGCGCGAAGCTGTTCGCCGAGCCGTGGGAGACGACCTCACCGAGGCGGGCGGGATCGACGCCGAGTTCCGCGCCGAGCGCCAGGGTGTTCTCGGCGAGCGCCAGGTTCGCCGTGAACAACAGGTTGTTGAGGAGCTTGGCGACCAGGCCCGCTCCGATGTCCCCGAGGTGCACCACCGGATCGCCGTAGGTGGAGAACACCGGACGGCACCGTTCCGCGACGTCGCTCTCACCACCGACCATGACGAGCAAAGTGCCTGCGGCAGCGCCCATTCCGCCACCGCTGACCGGGGCGTCGACGAGCGACACGCCGCGTTCGCGTGCGGCCGCGGCGAGTTCGCGGCAGGTGTCCGGATGAATGGTGCTGTGCACCGCGATGATGCCGCCCTCGTTCATGCCTTCGAGGACACCGTTCTCACCGGTGATCACCTGGCGCACGTCGTCGTCGTTCACCACGCACAGGCAGACGAGGTCGCTGACCGCGCCGAGCTCGGCGGGTGACTCCGCGTACTTCGCCGCCGTATCGGCATAGGGGGCAAGCGACTCCGGTCGGCGAGCCCAGAGCGTCGTCTCGTATCCCGACTCGACGATCCGGCGGGCCATCGGCCCACCCTGGCTTCCGAGTCCGATGAATCCGACACGCATCACAGTGCCTCCGATCGGGGGTGGGATGTCATTGGGCCGGTGCCTCCTGGTGCGCGATGCACTCGTCGACGAATGCGAACACCGTCCGGTGGTAGGCCGGCCCGGCGAAACCGATGCTGAGATTGTGTCCACCGCCCGGATGGAGATGCAGGGTCACGCCCGGCGCCGCCGTGAACATCGCAGCGACGTCCTCGAGCGCATGCGGATCGTTGCGCCAGACCTTCTCGTGCTCGGCGGCGGTGAAGTGCACGGGCACGCGGACCTGCGCGGCGAGGGCGGGGAAGTCGACGGTCGGCCAGCCGGCCGTCACGTCGGCCTCGTAGTCGGGTGTGCGTGCGGCGATCACGGCGCCACCGACGATGTCGGGCGGGTACAACTCGGCGGGTGTCCACAGCAGTTCGCCGACCCCGCGAGCGTTCGCGTACCGTTCGCGCGTGCCGAGAATCCCTGCGGCGAGGGCGTGGTGTTCGCGACCCGTGCCGGACAGCTCGATGCCGAGTACCTCGTCGTGCCGGTTCTCGACGGCCATGCGCGTCGTCAGCTCGCTTCCGACCGAGTGCCCCCACAGGAACAGGCCGGCGCCACGGGGTGCCGTGCCGAGCAGCGCGTCGACGGCGCGGTAGGCCAGGTCGACGCGACGCTCGGGGTCGCCGAGCTCGTCGCGGTGCGGCCGCGACTCGCCGTAGCCGGGACGATCCGGGGCGATCACGGTGAAACCGTACGTGACGGCCTCGCGCATCATCGACAGTTCGGGATGACCGGGACAGTCCCAGTAGGCCGCGCGGGCGGCACCGCCGTGCAGTGCCACGATCACGGCGCGCGGTTCGGGTGCCTCGGCGACCAGCGCCGACATCGGGATGCCCTCGACATCGACGACGCGGGCTACGGGTGAGACGTCTCCCGCGTCGTCGACGTGAGCCTCCTCGATCGGTGAGGACTGTGTGCGGACGGTACTCATGCGTCGCTCCGCAGCAGCATCGCGCTGCCGGGTGTGAGCCCGCCACTGCTGACCACGGCCACGCGGGCGTCGCGCACTTGGCGGTCTCCTGCCGTGCCGCGCAGCTGCGTGACCGCTTCGTGTACGAGACCCATGCCGTGAGTGCGTCCGTGCGAGAGCTGGCCGCCGTGGGTGTTGAGGGGGAGGATGCCGTCGCGTGCGATGTTCTTCCCGCCGTCGAGGAAGTCCTTCGCTTCCCCGATCTTGCAGAAGCCGAGCGCCTCGATCCACGACAGGGCGTTGAAGGTGAAGCCGTCGTAGAGCTGGGCGACGTCGACGTCCTCCGGCCGCAGCGACGTGCGGGTCCACAGGTGCGCGGCCGGGCCGAGGACCTGCGGTTCGTGGGTGAGGGTGCTCTGGTCCCATTCGATGCGTTCGACGATCTGCGTTCCCACCGCCTCGACGCGAATGGCGGGCTTGGCGAGGTCGGCGACGGTGTCGACGGCCGAAACGATGACGGCGACCGCACCGTCGCACGGCACGTCGCAGTCGTAGAGACCGAAGGGAGTGGTGACGAGACGTGCCGAAAGATAGTCGTCCATCGTCATCGGGTCGCGGTAGATGGCGGTGGGATTGATCGCGGCGTTGGCCCGCTGATTCAGTGCGATCCAGCCGAGGGTTTCGCGACTCGCGCCGTAGCGATGGAAGTAGCGTTGCGCGTTCTGCGCGAGAGTGTGGGCGGCGGAGGTGCCGCCGAAAGGCACCATCCAGCTGGGCGTGCGTCCGCCGGGCGGACTGATGTCGCCGGCCTTGACGTATTCGCCGTAGGTGGATTCCCACAGCGTGCGGTAGCAGAGCACGTGGCGGGCGAGCCCGGCGGAAACCGCGAGCATCGCAGCGATCACCGACCCACTGGGGCCGGGTGTTTCGAGGCCACCGTTGAACCAGGTCGGTCGTAGGCCGAGTGCGGCTTCGACGGCACCGATACCGCCCTCGCCGAAACCGACGACGGGGCCGGCCCCGGGGTAGGTGGACAGTCCGTCGATGTCGTCGAGCGTCAACCCTGCATCGGCGACGGCACGTTCGCATGCCTGCACGGTCAGTTCGATGGGGTCGACCATCAACCTGCGACCCAGGTCGGACGCGCCGATACCGGTGATCGCGACCTTGTCCTCGAACTTGTCCTGCGTCGCGGGCGGGCGGATATGGAAGCGGATCTGTTCGGGTTCGATCTCGTCCACCGGCAGCGGGGCAGGCTCTCCCTGCTCCGCCGTCGGACGGAAGAGCGGAAGCCACACGTCGCCGTCCTGGTGGAAGACGACCTCCATGCGCATGCCCAGTACGAGCTCGTCGGGCTCGCATTCGATCGCGTTCGTCGTCAGGTGCACCCGAGGATCGTCCTCGAGTGCGACCTGCGCGATGACGAACGGAGGAGGAAGGCCGGGCAACCCGAAACGGTGGTTGACCGTGAACCCGATGAGTGTCGCGAAGCCGGAGACGACGCGCACTCCCATCTGCCGACCCCGGCAGTAACGGCAGATCGGTTGCGGAGGATGGATGAGAGCCGAGCACGACTCGCATTCGCGGATCCGCAACCGGCCGTCTTCACCGGATTTCCAGAAGAACTTGTTCTGAGGCGTCAGCTGGGGCAGGGGACGTCCGGATCTCTTCGTCGCCCCGTCCCGGTTTTCACGATCGACCACCGTCGAGTTAGCCAATTGTGCCGGTTTCCTTACTTCTGTGCCGTGATCGGAGCGGCGAGCTCCTGCTCGTCGATGATTGCCTGCAACTTCTCGAGCGTCTCGTCGAGGCCGGCGCCGAGGCGCTTGCCCGGTGTGAACGTCGCCGGGAGATGCCGCATGCCCTGGATGACGCCGATGGAGTCGTAGTGCACCGTCGTCTCCGGATCGCACGTGTAGTCGGGCATCCGGTCGAGCACGGCGAGGAGCATGCGCTTGAACACGGTACGTGCCAGGTTCGAGCCGATGCACCGGTGAACTCCCAGGCCGAAGCTGAAGTGGCGGTTACCCTTTCGCTCCATATCGATCGAGTTCGGATCGTCGAACAGTGCCGGGTCGCGGTTGGCCATCGCCCACGACAGCCACAGACGCTCACCCTCCTTGAACTGCGTCCCCTTGAACTCGCAGTCGGCGGAGAACGTGCGACCGTCGCCCGGCGACGGGGTGAAGTACCGCAGGAACTCCTCGGTGGCGCTGTCGAGCAGGCTGTCGCGTTCCCGGCTGAGACGCTCGCGCTCGCCGGGGTTCTGGCTCAGCCACTCGAGTGCGTGCGAGGTCAGCGCCGTGGTGGTGTCGAAGCCGCCACCGATCAGCAGGCTCAGGATGCCGAGAAGCTCCATGTCGTCGGGCTTCTCACCGAGCACCTCGACGTCGGCGATCGCGTTGATCAGGCCGGGGCGGGGCTTCTCGCGGATCTCGAACAGGTTCGTGATCAGGTCGATGCCCATGTTGCGGTGCAGTTCGCCGACGCGGGCGATGTCCGGGGAGTCCGGCGGGGTGTAGATCGCGGCGTGGACCGGCTCGCAGTACACCTCCCACTTCTTGATGGGGACACCGAGCATGGCGAGGGTGATGACGGCCGGCACGATGTTCGCGAGATCGTCGACGAAGTCGATCCGTCCGCTCTCGATCTTCTCGTCGAGGCTCGCACGCACGACCTCGTCGATGACGGGGATCCACTTCTTGATCGCCGCGGGGGAGAGGTAGGGGTTGAGCAGGGCGCGGAACTCCCGATGCTCGGGGTCGTCCATCTCCAGGATTCCGCCGCGCACGCCGGAAGCGCGTTCGGCTGTCGGAATCATGATGCCCTTGTAGCCTTTTCGGACACCTTTGATGTCGTGGTCGTTGGAGACGTTCGGGGATCGGACGAGGTTGAACACCTCGTCGCTGCCCGCGGCGACCCAGTGGCCGCCGTGGGTGTCCGACCAGGCCATCGGGCATTTCGACTGCATCTCTTCCGTGATCGGAAGGAAGTTGTCGCGGTAGTCGGGTGCGTGCCGGTCGAACTGGTAGACCGGAGTGCGGTGGGATGTGTCGGCAACGACGTCGTCGACGCTCATGACTGTCCTCTCTGACGCTTCGATCGGGGCTGTCGAAACGTTGGTGGTCAGGAGATCTGAATGGCCTGCTCAGGGCAGGACCGGGCGGCTTCGCGCACGGCCTCCTCCAGATGGGCGGGAACGTCTTCGACGACGGCGGTGGCGTGCCCGTCGATGTCACTGAGTTCGAAGACGTCCGGTGCTGCCATGGCGCACAGGGTGTGGCCCTGGCAGCGCTCGGGGTCGACTTTCACCTTCACGATGTTCCTCCCGGTAGAGGGTGTGAGTTTGTTCGGGCTGTAAACGTCCTCGCATACGCCGGGCCCGTCCGCGACGGGACGGTCAGATATGGAAGTCGTACCACTTGAGATAGCCGCCGCCGTCGACGCGCATCTGCATGCCGGTGACGTAGCGCGACTCGTCGGAGGCGAGGAAGAGCACCATGTTGCTCGAATCCTCGGGTTCGATATACGGAATCGACATCGCCTGCTGCACACCGAAAGCGGGCTCTGCATCCTGCCGGGTGGGCTTGTCGAGGTCGGGACGGAAGGACCGGTACATCGGTTCGCTCTGCAACATGTCGGTATTGCAGTTGGTGGGGTGCAGTGTGTTGGCGCGGATACCACGCGGAGCCAGATGTGTAGCGAGGGTGTGGATGTACTGTGCCAGTGCGCGCTTGGAGAACACGTAGGCGACGCCGCCGAGGTCCTTGCCGGGCTGGTCGACCTTCGAGACGTCCATGAGTGCGGCGGTGGAGCCGGTCGCGATGATCGATGCGCCTTCGGACAGGTGCGGAAGCGCGGCCTGTACGGCGTTCATGGTGCCGACGAGATTGGTGTTGACCACGTCGGTCCACGCCTGGGTCTGGGGTTCGCCCTTCATGCCGGCGACACCGGCCTGGGCGACGACGATGTCGAGCTTGCCGAGCTCGGCGATGCCCTGTTCCACGGCGGCGTTCATCTGCGCGGCGTCGCGCACGTCGGCCTCGATGGCGACGATGCGTCGGCCTTCCTTCTCGACCAGGCGCACCGTTTCCTCGAGGTCCTCGGGCGTCGCCATCGCGTAGCCCATGGAGTCGATGTTCTTGCAGATGTCGACCGCGATGATGTCGGCACCTTCGGAGGCGAGCTTGACCGCGTGGCTGCGGCCCTGACCGCGGGCTGCACCGGTGATGAAAGCGACCTTGCCTTCTACACGTCCCACTGGATTGTCCTTTCGGTTCGGGTTCGGCAGATGGGGATGTCTCAGGTGTTGCGCCCACCGTTGACCCCGAGGATCTGACCGGTGATGTATCCGGCTTCTTCGGAGATCAGGAAGGAACACGCGGCGGCGATGTCCTCGGGCTGCCCGACGCGGCGGACCGGGGTGCGCTGGATGTGTTCGTCGATGGTGCCGCCGAGCAGACCCTTCTCGGCGGAGCGGTGCAGCATGGGGGTCTCGACGAAGCCCGGCGGTACGGCGTTGACGGTGATGCCGGACGGACCGTATTCCAGCGCAAGTGATTTGGTGAGTCCGTTGACGCCGGCCTTGGACGAGACGTAGGCGGTCATGAACTGCTGACCCGACTGCGCGCTCGACGACGAGATGTTGACGATGCGTCCCCAGCCGGCCTCGAGCATGTCGGGCAGGGCGGCCTGCACGCAGTGGAAGACGCCGCCGAGGTTGACGTCGACAACCTTCTGCCAGGTCGCGTAGTCGATGTTGTGGAAGCGCTTGTAGAGCTCGAGACCCGCGCCGTTGACGAGAATCGTGACGGGGCCGAGCTGCTCGCGGATCCGGGTGAAGGCGTCGTCGACCTGTGCGCGGTCGGAGACGTCGACCTTGTACTCGAGCTCCTCACCGGAGGGGTTGAGATCGAGCACCGCGACCTGGTGGCCGTCCTTGCGCAGGCGTTCGGCGATTGCCTTGCCGATTCCGGAGCTTCCGCCCGTGACGACCGCTGTCTTCACTGCCACGGTTCGTCACCGACGATCGTGGTGCGGCGCATGAGGCGCTCGGACGACGGGTCGTAGGGCAGTGCCCGGTGCAGCATGCCGGTGTTGTCCCAGACGACGAGGTCGCCGACCTGCCATTCGTGGGAGTAACAGAAGCGTTCCTGTGTGGTCCACGCGAGCAGCTCGTCGAGGAGTTCGCGGCTCTCCTCGGGGCGCATGCCGACGATGTGATCGGCCGTGGCGCCGATGACGAGGGAGCGTCGTCCGTCGCGGCGCTCCCAGACGAGGGAGGACTCGCGGGGCGGCAGCGCACGCCAGCGTGCGACCTGCTCCTCGGTGGGGTCGGGGTAGACCAGACGCTGGGCGGCCTCGAAGCTGTGGACGACGCGCAGGCCTTCGTACCGCTTCTTCTCGTGGTCGGGAAGATTCTCGTAGGCGGCGTAGGTGCTGGCGAACTCCGTTCCGCCACCGACCATTGCGACGTGGCGGGCGGTGAGTGTGGTGGCCTTCGCCGGCACCTCGTTGGTGGTGTCGTCGATGTGCCAGTGGAACGTGCCCTTGAGGTATTCGGCCGTCGGCGTCTTGGCAGGGTCGAGCGAGACGGTGAAGATCTCTTCGCCCGGGACAGGCATGACGACCTTGCCGAGCTTGCGACTGAAGGCGACCTGGGCCTCGTCGTCGAGGTGGATACCGCGCACGAGAAGTACGCCACGCCATTTGAGTGCCTCGAGCAGCTGGGCGACCACACGCTCGTCGTCGAGGCTGTCCAGGCCGGTGACTTCCACACCGAGTGACGGGCTGAGGGCTGTAGTGCTGATCACAAGAATCTCCCTTCCGGTTGCGAGAACAATACTCTCGCGCAATTGGGAGCCGCAAGACCCGGAGAATTCGCCCATGCGGGCCGCTGTCGCGTGGCGCGGGTCACTCACGGGGCTATCCTGCCGGACTGCTCCTTGCTAAAGTTCTCGAAAGTCGGACAGATTAATTCTCTGATCTGAGAATGTGATTTCCACACGATGCGAGGAGATGGGATGTCAGTGCAGGAGAACGGAGCCACCGCGGTGGCCGACGCCGCGACCACCGAAGTGGCGAAACGGCTGCTGATCGACGGGAAGCTCACCACCACCGAGCGCACCTTCGCTTCCTACAATCCGGCGACCGGTGAACTGGTGGGTTACGCCCCCGATGCGGGTGTCGAGGAGGCGGAAGCCGCCATCCGTGCAGCGCGACGCGCATTCGACACGACCACCTGGTCCACCGACGTCGAGTTCCGGATCAAGTGCCTCGACCAGCTCTACAAGGCCCTGCGCGACAACGTCGAGGAACTGCGCGAGCTGACGATCGCCGAGGTCGGCGCCCCGCGCATCCTCACCCACGGCAACCAGGTCGACGCGCCGCTCGAGATCGTGAAGTACTACGCCGACCTGCTGCGGAACACCGAGTTCACGGAGGACCTCGGCGACGTCGAGTTCCGCGGACAGCCGCACCGCCGCTGGGTGGAGAAGGAAGCGGCCGGCGTCGTCGCCGCGATCGTCGCCTACAACTACCCGACCCAGCTGGCCATGGCGAAGCTGCCGGCCGCGCTCGCCGCGGGCTGCACGGTGGTGCTCAAGGGCGCACCCGACACCCCGCTCGTCACCCAGGCGCTCGCCGAGATCATCGCCGAGCACACCGACATCCCGGCCGGTGTCGTCAACATCATCTCGTCGTCGCAGGTCGCACCGGGCGAGCTCATGACCACCCATCCGGACGTCGACGTCGTCACCTTCACCGGTTCGACCCCCGTGGGCAAGAAGATCATGGCCGCCGCCGCCGACTCGCTCAAGAAGGTCTTCCTCGAGCTCGGAGGCAAGTCGGCCCTCATCGTGCTCGAGGACGCCGACTTCGCGACCGCCGCACAGTTCGCCGCCTTCAGCATCTGCTCGCACGCCGGACAGGGATGCGCGCTGACGACGCGTCTGCTCGTCCCCCGCGACAAGCACGACGAGATCGTCGCGCAGGTCGCCGGGATGATGCAGAACGTGCCCTACGGCGATCCGTCGAACCCGAAGATCTACATGGGCCCGGTCATCAGCGAGAAGCAGCGCGAGAAGATCCACGGCATGGTCGAGCGCGCCGTGGCCGACGGCGCGACCCTCGTCACCGGTGGCGAGAAGGTCGATCCGGGCTGGTTCTACAAGCCCACCCTGCTCGCGAACGTCGACCCCGACAGCGAGATCGCACAGGAGGAGGTCTTCGGACCGGTCCTCGCCGTCATCCCGTTCGACGGCGACGACGATGCCGTGCGGATCGCCAACAACTCCAAGTACGGCCTGTCCGGTGGTGTGCTCACCGCCGACGAGGAGCGCGGCATCGCGATCGGACGCCGGATCCGCACCGGCACCTTCTCCGTCAACGGCGGCAACTACTTCAGCCCCGACGTCCCGTTCGGCGGTTACAAGCAGTCCGGCATCGGCCGTGAGATGGGCAGGGCCGGACTCGAGGAGTTCCAGCAGCTCAAGGCGTTCTCGAAGGTGGTGACGTCGTGAAGCCACTCGACGGCGTCCGCGTCGTCGAGGTCGCGATGTACGGTTTCGTTCCCTCTGCGGGTGCGGTGCTCGCGGAGTGGGGCGCCGACGTCGTCAAGATCGAGCACGCGGTGACGGGCGACCCGCAGCGGGGTCTGCGGCAGACGGGAACCCTTCGTGTCGAAGGTGATCCGAATCCGAATGTCGAGCACGCCAATCGCGGCAAGCGCAGCCTCGGCCTGGACATCTCGATTCCCGAGGGCCGTGAGGTGCTGCTCGAGCTCGTGCGCACCGCCGACGTCTTCCTCACCAGTTTCCTGCCCAAGGTGCGGACCAAGCTGCAGATCGACGTCGACGACATCCGTGCGGTCAACCCGAAGATCGTCTACGCGCGGGGGAGTGCGCTCGGCCCGCGCGGCGTCGAGTCCGGCAAGGGCGGATACGACATGACGGCCTTCTGGGCGCGCGCCGGTGTCGCCGCGACGCTCACCCCGCCCGGCATCGAGGGGATGATCGCACCTCCCGGACCCGCCTTCGGCGACACGATCTCGGGCACGAACCTCGCCGGCGGTATCGCGGCGGCGTTGTTCAAGCGTGAACGCACGGGCGAACCCTCGGTGGTCGACGTCTCGCTGCTCAGCAGCGGGGTGTGGGCGATGGGCCACACCATCGCACTGTCCGCGCATCTCGGGCAGCACATGGAAGCGCCGAAGGCCGGTGGCCACGGCGCCCCGACGAACCCGCTCTCGGGTGTCTACGGCACCGCGGACGGACGCTACATCTCGTTCGTGATGCTGCAGCCGGCGAGGTTCTGGGCCGATGTGTGCACGCACATCGACCGCACCGACCTCATCGACGATCCGCGTTTCGCGGACGCACAGTCGATCGCTGCGAACACCGTCGAGGCCGTCGAGATCCTGCGCGAGGTCATCGGCAGCCGCCCGCTCGCGGAATGGGTCCAGCGGTTCGGCACGCTCGCCGGGCCGTGGGCACCGGTCCAGGACTCGCTGCAGGTCGTGAGCGACCCGCAGGTCCGCGACAACGAATATCTGGTCAAGGCAGGGGAACTCGAGCTCGTCGCCAATCCGGTGCAGTTCGACGTGACGCCGCCGCAGACCGGACCGGCACCCGAGTTCGCCGCCCAGACCGAGGAGATCCTGCAGGAGCTCGGTCTGGACTGGGAGCGCATCATCGAGCTCAAGACAGCGGGCGCAGTCACCTAGTCGGGGGCTGCACCCGGTTCAGGGAGGGCCAATGCCTTACATCGCATCGATCGGAACGTACCTGCCGTGCTGGGGTACTCCCGACGCCAGGATCGCCGGTGACGACGAGGACGCCGTCACCCTCGCCGTCGAGGCGGGCCGCGCCGCGCTCGAAGCGGGCGGATCCGTCGAGTACGTCGTCCTCGTCGGCCGGGATCTGCCGCTGACCGAGAGCAGCAACGCCGCGGTCCTGCTCGCAGGACTCGGACTCGATCCCGAACTCGAGGTGATCGAGCGACTCGGGGGCGCGCCGGCGACGCTGGACGCCCTCGGCTCGGCGCGACCACGGACACTGGTCATCGGGGTCGACCTGAACTCGGCCGGTGCGGCGGCAGCCCTCACCTCCGATCACGGGCTGCAGGTGCGTACCGCCGCACGCGTGTCGCGCAGCCTGCCCGTACGTACGCGGAACGCCTCCGGCGACATCCACGACTACGGGGACCCGAGACTGCTCAGGAAACGGGGATATCTCGCCTCGCTCGCGACGGCCTGGGTGGACACCCCGGCCGTCGTGGCGGGAGTCCCGGCGCAGCACGCCGCCTCGCTCGCGGCCACCCAGACCACGGATCTGCCGACGACGGGCGCGAGTTCGGCGCTCTTCGCCCTGGCCGCGATGGCGGAGTCCGGTCTCACCGGACCTCTCGTCGGAGTCGAACAGGCCAGCCTGTCGGGACTGACCGTCGCGGAGGGAACGGCCGAGGTCCGTCGCCGGGAGAGACCGGCACGGCCCGTGCTCGATTCGGCACAGACCCTGCCCGGCGAGATCCCGATCTCGCTGGCGGCCTACGAGCGGGCCTTCGAAGCCAAGGTGCGATGGGAGGGTGGCCGTTTCCTCGACAGCGACCAGGTCGACTTCCCGCCGCGCTACCGGATCGACGAGGACGGCTCGCTCGACACCGAGTACACCTTCGTCGAACTGCCGCGCACCGGGACGGTCTACACCGAGGTCACCGTGCACGTGCCGGTGCCGGGTCTGCGCACCCCGTACTCGCTCGTCGTCGTCGACCTCGACGGTGTCGGAGTGCGTGCGCTGGTGCGGGTCACCGGCACCGTCGCAGGCAGCGTCGACATCGGTGACCGGGGACGACTGGTGCTCCGCCGTATCGCGGTGCGCTCGGGTGTCCCCGACTACGGGTACGCCTTCGAACCCGATTCGGACCCCGTGGACGAGGAGGAAGCGGCATGAGAAAGGTCGCGATCGTCGGCGCAGGAATGACACCCTTCGCCGAACATTTCGCTCTGGGCATCCGGGACCTGCTTCCGATGGCCTTCGCCGACTGCGCGGCGAGCGTCGACAAGGGCGTGCGGAAGTCGGACATCGACGCGGCATGGTTCGGATCGATGGGGACGACGGACGGTTTCCCGTCCGGGATCCTCGCCGACACCCTGGGTCTGCACGACGTTCCGGTGACGCGGGTCGAGAACTCCTGCGCGACCGGACACGACGCGATCCGCAACGCCGTCTACGGCATCGCGTCTGGGGCGTGCGACGTCGCACTCGTGATGGGTGCCGACAAACTCCGGGAGACGGCCTCGAAGGGCATGCTCTGGGAATGGGAATCCATGACGCGCGACATGGCGTGGGATTTCCCGCTCGGCCTCGCGCAAGCGGGTTTCGCGCTGCACATGCGCCGCTATCTGTACGAGTCGCCGGCCACCCGTGAACACATGGCGATGGTCGCGGTGAAGAACCACCGCAACGCGTTGAACAACCCCAAGGCGTGTCGCCGATTCGAGTTGACGGTGGAGGAGGTACTGGCGGCCGACACCGTGGTGACGCCGTTCGGTGTCTACGACTGCGCGCCGCAGAGCGACGGTGCGGCGGCGCTGATCCTGGTGGCCGACGACGTCGTCGACCGCTACACCGACAGGCCCGTCTGGATCCGCGGCACCGGTCTGGGTTTCGACGCCGTGATGCACCAGCACAAGCGCGATCTCACCTCCTTTGCGGCGACCCGGCGCGCGGCGAAGCAGGCGTTCGGTGCGGCAGGGGTAGCACCGGGCGATATCGACGTCGCCGAGATCCACGACTATTTCACCGGAATCGAGATCATCAGTTACGAGGACCTCGGATTCGCCGAACGTTTCGAGGGTTTCAAGCTCCTCGAGGCGGGAGTCACCGAGGTCGGAGGATCGCTGCCGGTCAATCCCAGCGGTGGCCTGAATACGAAGGGGCACCCGCCCGGCGCGACCGGTGTCGCGCAGTGCGTGGAACTGTTCGGGCAGCTGCGCGGACAGGCGGTCAATCAGGTCGACGGTGCGCGAACAGGTCTCGCGCACAATGTCGGAGGCCCGACGGCCGTTGCCGCCGTGACGATCCTGGAGGGCCCCGGAGGCTGATCCGTACGTCCATCCGGCATCGCTGATCGGCAAGGACCCGTGCACCCGTCCGGTGCACGGGTCCTCGTCGTGCGTACGAGGCGGCCCGTCACCGCTCTTCCGTCTCGTATCTCGAATATCTTGCAGCACTGCAAGATTGCCGTTCTGAATAATTAGCAACTCCATTCGCCTTTTCTGTAATCCATATTGCCGCGGCCACACGCAGGCTCTAATGTGTGGGGCATCACAGGTAGTGCACTCTGCTCGTGTTCTGCGTCGCCGCGATCCACGGCCTCGGTAGTACGACGAAAGTTGAGTCGGATGTTTCTCACAGTTTCGAAGAAGGTGGGCCGCAGCCTGCTGGTGGTCCTGCTGGTGACCATCGCGGTCGTCGGCCTGCTCGGCCTCGCGCCCGGCTCCGTCGCCCAGGTCATCCTGGGGGAGAACGCAACTCCCCAGGCGGTCGCCGAACTGAACGCCAAGCTCGGCCTCGACGCGCCCTTCTGGAGCCAGTACTTCGGGTGGCTGTCCGACGCGGTCCGGGGCGATCTCGGAACCTCGCCGCTGACAGGTCAATCCGTGAGCGAGGCCATCGCCGAACGGCTGCCGGTCACGCTCCAGCTCGCCGCGATGGGTCTGCTCATCGCACTGGTGGTCGCACTCGTCATGGGGGTGATCTCCGCGTCCCGCCCGGGTAGCGCCGTCGACCGCGGCATGAACGCCCTGTCGGCCGTCTTCCTCTCGGTGCCCGCCTTCATCGCCGGCCCCGTCCTGATCTACTTCCTCGCGATCAAGCTCCAGATCTTCCCGGTGATGGGCTGGTCCCGGATCGGAGAAGGTCTCGGCGACAACTTGCGCAGCGCGATGCTCCCGGCGCTCGCCATCGCGCTCACCGAGATCGCGGCCTTCCACCGCCTGCTCCGTACCGACCTCATCGGCACACTCCGTGAGGATTTCATCGCCGCGGCCCGGGCCAAGGGGATGCCCTCCTGGTACGTGATGTTCCGGCACGCACTGAGGCCCTCGTCGTTCTCCCTCATCACCGTCGCCGGCATCAACCTCGGCCGCCTCATCGGCGGCACGGTGATCGTCGAGACCCTGTTCGGCCTACCGGGTCTGGG
This sequence comes from Rhodococcus sp. BUPNP1, assembly GCF_002215235.1. Classification (NCBI taxonomy): domain Bacteria; kingdom Bacillati; phylum Actinomycetota; class Actinomycetes; order Mycobacteriales; family Nocardiaceae; genus Rhodococcus; species Rhodococcus sp. BUPNP1. The sequence goes on along the minus strand of NZ_NERM01000012.1, from coordinate 105,710 downwards.
CCAGCTCGTCGCCTCCTCCATCACCTCCCGCGACGTGATCATGGTGCAGGGGGTCGTGGCCTTCATCGCCGTCGTCTACGTGGGCATCAACACCCTCGTCGACCTCAGCTACCAAGTCATCGACCCGCGGGTCAGGAAGGTGGTCGGAGCATGACGCAGGTCGCGCTCGAGAAGAAGGACGACGCACAGCGGGTCGAGTCGGCCACCCCGGATCTACCGAAGGTACCCGCCGCCAAGAAGACCCGCTCGGTGCTGGTCTACCTGTCGATCGTGTGGCTGGTTCTCATCATCGGTGCCGCGATCTTCGCAAGCGTGCTTCCGCTGGCGCCGTACAGCGTTCCGGTCGGGCCACCGCGGACGCCCCCGAACCTCGACTCCCTCGACACTCTCCTGGGAACCGACACCCTCGGCAGGTCGATCCTGTCCCGCGTCGTCTACGGCGCCCAGGTCTCGCTCGTCATCGGCGCCGTCGCCGGTCTCGTCGGCTTCCTGATCGGATCGTTCTTCGGCATGCTCGCCGGCTACTTCGGCAAGCGCGTCGACGCCGTGATCTCGCTGCTGGCCGACGCGATGCTCGCCTTCCCGCCGCTGATCCTGCTCCTGGCCCTCGCCTCGATCCTCACCCCGAGCGTGCGGACCATCCTCTTCGGTCTCGGCCTGCTGGCGATCCCGTCGTTCATCCGCCTGTCGCGAGCGAACACCCTCGCCTGGTCGTCGCGTGAATTCGTCAGGGCGGCGAAGAACATGGGTGCCGGCAGCGGGCGGATCCTGTTCCGGGAGATCATGCCCAACGTCCTCGCACCCCTCGCGTCGTACATGCCCATCGTGATCGCGGCGCTCATCGTCGCGGAGGGATCGTTGAGCTTCCTCGGCCTGGGCATCCCGCCGCCGCAGCCCAGCTGGGGCGGAATGATCAACGACGGCAAGGACGCCATCGCCACGTCACCGCACCTGGTGTTCGTTCCGGCGCTCGTCATCTTCTTCACGGTGTTCGCCCTCAATCAGGTCGGTGACCACCTCCGCACCAGGTACGACCGCACGCTCCACGACTGAGATCCCGAAAAGCGCTCGTACCCAGACTTTCCGATGAAAGGTCGACCATGATTCGACGTAGAAGAATGTTCGCGGCGGTCGCCGTGGCCTGTTCCGCCGTACTGGTCCTCGGGGCCTGTGGATCGGGCGGTTCCGACACCGCCTCGGCCCAGGACACCGCGGCGGTCGGCGATCCCGTGGCGGGTGGTTCCGCCACCATCCTCCAGGCCGGTGAACCCCGTTCGCTCGATCCGGCCGCGCTGTCCAATACCTGGGCCCATCAGCCGGTGCTGGGCAACGCTCTCTACGGCGAGCTGATCATCACGAACAACGATACTTTCGACGTCGAATATCGCATGGCGACGGACTTCTCGACCGATGACAACGGGAAGACGTTCACACTCGTGCTGCAGCCCGACCTGAAGTTCAGCGACGGAACACCGCTCGATGCCGCCGCGGTGAAGTTCAACTGGGACCGTCTCAAGGATCCCGCGCTCGCCTCGACGACGATCCGTCAGGCGTCGCAGATCGAGTCGACCGAGGTCGTCGACCCGACCACCCTGCGCGTGACGATGGTCGAGCCCAACCCGCAGTTCGCCCAGGCCATCGTGGCCGGTGCACTGAACTGGATCGCCTCGCCGGCAGCCCTCGAACAGGGACAGCAGGCGTTCGACGAGAACCCCATCGGTGCAGGGCCGTTCACGCTCGTGAACTGGACCCGTCAGGACTCGATCCAACTCGAGAAGAACGAATCGTACTGGGACGCACCGAAGCCCTACCTCGACGGACTCACGATCCGGACGGTGGCCGACTACAACCAGCGGTTGAACGCCGCCACGACGGGCGCCGCAGACCTGTCGATGGAGTCGAGCTGGACCAGCCTCAATCGTGCCGAGGCAGGAGGCCTCGCCACCATGGTGACGTCCACCGGCGGCGGTCAGTTCGCCGCGATGAACTTCCGGCGGGCACCGTTCGACGACGAGCGGGCACGCCGCGCGGTGTCGCTCGCGGTCGATCTCGATGCCGTGAACACCGTGGTGTACAACGGCGAGGGCGACATTCCCCGCACGCTGTTCCCCGAGGATTCGCCCTACTACTCCGACATCCCGCTGTCCGAGACGAACGCCGAAGAAGCGCAGAAGTTGTTCGACGAGCTCGCTGCCGAGGGCAAGCCCGTCTCGTTCACCTATCTGGCCTACCCGACTGCCGAGGCGCGCTCTCTCGGCGAAGCCATCCAGGCTCAGCTGGCGAGTTTCGAGAACGTCGACATGCAGGTCGAGGTGCTCGATTATCCCACCCTCACGGCTCGCAACGGTGCGCGTGACTTCGACATGGTCATCTCGTCGGCGATCACGCAGGATCCCGACTTCCCGCTGTCGATCGCGTTCGACTCCACGTCGACCGGCAACTTCACCGGTGTCAACGATCCGGAGCTCGACGCAGCTCTCGAGCGCGGCCGGTTCGGCACGACCGTCGAGGAACGCAAGGAAGCGTACGACGTCGTCCAGCAGCGTCTCGCCGATCAGGTGGTGGGTCTCTGGTACGTCCGGGCCACTCCCTCGGTCGCCTACTCGAAGGATCTGCAGGGCGTGCAGCTCTACACCCTCGGATCGCCGATCCCGGCCGAGTTCTGGCTCAGCAACAACTAGCCGATACAGCCGACAAGACGGAAGGGGCCGGCTCGCCGTGACCACTCAGCCGATTCTCGAAGTGAGAAATCTCCGTGCCTACATCGGCACGCCGCGAGGCACCGTCCGCGCAGTGGACGACGTGTCGCTCGATCTGGACTCCGGACAGGCGCTGGGTATCGTCGGCGAGTCGGGCTCCGGAAAGTCGGTGATGGCCCGGGCGATCATGGGGCTCATGCCGCCCCGCTCGGGCCGATCCGGATCGGTGACCTTCCAGGGCCGCGACCTGCTGGCCCTGACCAAGAAGGAGAAGCGCGAGATCTGGGGCAAGCAGATCGCGATGGTCTTCCAGGATCCGGGCCGCTCGCTCAACCCGGTCGTCCGGGTCGAGCGGCAGCTCACCGAGGGGATGCGCAAGCACCTCGGCGTCAGTAGGTCCGAGGCACACACCCGGGCGCTGAAGCTCATCGAGGAGGTGGGCGTCCCCGATCCGGAACGGCGCCTCCGCAATTATCCCCACGAGATGTCCGGTGGCATGCGCCAGCGCGTGATGATCGCGATCGCGCTGGCGTGCGAACCGGATCTGCTCATCGCCGACGAGCCGACGACCGCCCTGGACGTGACGATCCAGCGTCAGATCCTCGACCTGCTGCGGCGTGTCCAGCGCGACCGGGGCATGTCGATGATGCTCATCAGTCACGACCTCGCGGTGGTCGCGGGTCGCACCGACCGGGTGTCGGTAATGTACGCCGGACGGCTCGCGGAGGTCGGTTCCACCCGTGAGGTGTTCGAGCAGCCGATGCACCGCTACACCCACGCGTTGCTCGGCGCGACCGCGACGATCGACCACGTGCGGCACGCACCGTTGCGGGTGATCAGTGGGTCGCTGCCCGATCCGACGTCGCCACCGGACGGTTGCCGGTTCGCGCCGCGCTGCAACCACGCGTCGGACGAATGCCACACCACGCCGCCCCCGCTCGAATCGGTGGGCGTCGATCATCACGTCGCATGTCTGAGCCCGGTGACCGTTCCGGTCGGGGCCGTTTCCGGAGGTGAATCCCATGGCCGGTAGTGGTGCCACTCATCTGCGCGGCGACGAGGCCCTGCTCAGCGTGCAGGACCTGGTCGTCGAGTACCCCACCGACAACGGCACGGTGCAGGCGGTCTCGAAGATCAGCTTCGACATCCTGCCCGGCGAAACCCTCGGCATCGTCGGCGAATCCGGGTGCGGCAAGTCGACCACCGGTCGTGCGGTGCTGCGTCTGGACCGAATCACCTCCGGCCGTATCCGGTTCGGCGACGAGTGGATCGAGGAGGCGAGCGAGAATCGCATGCGCTCCCTCCGGCGCGACATGCAGATGATCTTCCAGGACCCGGTCGCCTCGCTCAATCCGCGTCGATCGGTCGCCGACATCGTCGTCGAGGGTCTGACGGTCGCGAAAACACCTGCGAAGGAACGGGCGACGACATCGGTGTCGGTCCTCGAACAGGTCGGTCTGCCCGGGGACCGGTTCGCCGGCATGCTGCCCCGCCAGCTCTCGGGTGGCCAGGCGCAGCGCGTCGCCATCGCGCGAGCGCTCGCCCTGAATCCCCGGCTGCTCATCTGCGACGAACCGGTCTCGGCGCTCGACGTGTCGGTGCAGGCCCAGATCCTCAACCTGATCGAGGAACTCAAGGCGGAGTTCGACCTCACCGTCGTGTTCATCGCCCACGATCTCGGTGTGGTGCGCACGGTGAGCGACAAGGTCATGGTCATGTACCTGGGCAAGGTCTGCGAATTCGGTGATTCCATCGAGATGTACGACGACCCGGCGCATCCCTACACGCGCGCGCTGCTCGATTCGGTGCCGCTGACCGACCCGGAGAAGGGTTTCGCCGGACCACCCCTGGCCGGCGACGTGCCGTCGCCACTGGCACCTCCCACGGGTTGCCGGTTCCGCACCCGCTGCCCGATGGCCCAGGATCGTTGTGCCGAAGAGGAACCCGAGATGCGTGAGGTCCGTCCGGGCCAGTACGCGGCATGCCACTTCCCGCTGCCGTCCGTGACCGGACGCGATCTTCCCGAACCCGCCGCCGTCGGTGCCGGTGCGGACGCCTGATCGACCGAAGGGCCGCACGATCCGGGTACTGGTCTTCGCGGGCATCGTCACCACGGTGATGTCGACGCTCGTCATCCCACTGCTCGGTGAACTGCCCGCCCTGCTCGGGACCAGCCCGTCCAATGCATCCTGGGTGGTCACGGTGACCTTGCTCGCGGGTGCCGTCGCGACACCCGTGACGGGACGCCTGGGCGACATGTACGGCGCGCGCCGGATGCTGTTGGTGTGCACGATCCCACTCATCGTCGGGTCGTTCCTGTGTGCACTGTCGTCGTCCCTGGCCCCGATGCTCGTCGGCCGTGCCCTCCAGGGTGCGGGCTTCGGGATCGTGCCCCTCGGCATCAGTGCGTTGCGTTCCCTCGTGCCACCGGCTCGTCTCGGCTCGGCCATCGCCCTGATGAGTTCGTCCCTGGGGATCGGGGGAGCACTCGGCCTGCCGCTCGCTGCGGCCGTCGTCCAGTACACGAACTGGCGGATGCTGTTCTGGGGAGCCGGTCTCGCCGGTGTGCTCGTCGCGGTGCTCATCGCCCGGCTGGTGCGGGACACCCCGGTGCCGGCGGAGGCGGGCCGATTCGACCTCGTCGGCACCCTCGGGCTCTCGGTCGCACTGGTCGCCGGGTTGCTGGCGATATCCAAGGGCGGCGACTGGGGCTGGACGGGTGCGACGATCCCGATCCTGTTCGCGGTCTCGATCGTCGCGTTCGTGGTGTGGGGCCGGTGGGAACTGAGGTCTCCGGCACCGCTCGTCGATCTCCGGGTCTCGAAGGGGAACCGGGTCCTCGTCACCAACATCGTCGCGACCCTGATCGGTTTCTCGATGTACTTCCAGGCGCTGCTGGTTCCCCAGATCCTCATGCTGCCCACGGAGACGGGATACGGACTGGGACAGTCGATGGTGGCCATGGGGCTGTGGTGCGCACCGGCCGGTCTGCTGATGATGGCGATCTCCCCGCTGGGGGCGCGGCTGACGACCCTGCGCGGCCCCCGCACGACCCTGTTCGCAGGCTGCCTGATGATCGCCGCGGCCTATGCCTCCTCGGGACTCCTCATGCGATCGCCGTGGGGTCTCATGGCGCTCACCTGCTGCGTCGCGGCGGGGATCGGACTGGCGTACGGGGCCATCCCCACATTGATCATGGGGGCGGTGCCGCCGACGCAGATCTCGTCGGCCAACAGCGTCAACACCCTGCTGCGTTCGGTCGGAGGCACGGCGTCGGCGGCGGTCGCGGGGGTCGTGCTGGCGCAGACGACCGTCGCCTTCCGCGGAACATCGATCCCGTCCGAGGGAGGACTCCTCACCGGCATGCTGATCGGGGCGGCGTCCGCGCTGCTGGCCGCCGCCGTGACCCTGGCCATCCGTCGTGTTCGACCCGAGGACCGGACCGATACAGAAGCTGCGCCGGCCGTCTCCCGTCAGTGATGGGACAGGGCGGTGGGGTGTGCTTCGTTGTCGATACCCGGGATGCCGCGTCCACGCAGCGACGCCCCCGCGGTCTCCGCCACGAAGTAGAGGGCGACGAGCCCGACCACGCACGCGCCCATCATGTAGAAGGCCGGCATGAGGTCGTTGCCTGTCCGCTCGACGAGCCATTCGTTGATCGCGGGAGCTGTACCACCGAAGATCGAGGTGGACAGGTTGTACGAGATCGCGAACCCGGCGAACCGGACCTGCGTGGGGAACATCGCGGGGAAGGTCGCCGAGATGGTCGACAGCTGCATCACGTACAGCAGGCCGAGCACGGTGAAGCCCAGAATCGCCCAGCCGAAGCCCACCGACATCAACATGTACATCGGCGCGGCGAGAACGAACAGACCTACCAGCGACGCCGCCCAGAGGGGCTTGCGCCCGATCCGGTCCGACAACGCCCCGGAGAACGGGATGACCGCCATCATCGCGAGCTGACCGATCAACACCAGGATCAGCGCCGAGGTGGTCGTCAGACCGATCCGATCCTCGAGATAGGTCGGCATGTAGCTCAGCAACGTGTAGTTGCAGACGTTCAGCGCGATGACCAGACCCATCATCTTGATGATCGGTCGCCAGTACCGGGTGAGCAGGTCCTTGAACTCGGCACCGATGCTGGCCTCCTCCTGGTGCGCCTCCTCGAGTTCCTTGAAGACCGGCGTCTCGTCGAGTTTCGAACGGAGGTAGAGGCCCACCAACGCGAGCGGGCCGGCGACGAAGAACGGCAGGCGCCAACCCCAGGTCGCCATGAAGGCGTCCGTGGACAGCAGGTCGATCATCAGGACGAGGAACGCGCCGGCGGAGAAACCGCCCAGCGTGCCGAACTCGAGGAAGCTGCCGTAGAAGCCACGCCTGCGGTCGGGCGAGTACTCGGCCATGAAGGTCGCCGCGCCACCGTACTCACCGCCGGTGGAGAAGCCCTGGATTATGCGCAGCAGCACGAGCAGCAGAGGCGCCCAGAACCCGATCGACTCGTACGACGGGACCGCGCCGAGCAGCACCGTCGAACCACCCATCAGAAGGATGGTGAGCGCCAGGATCTGACGACGGCCCAACCGGTCGCCGAGCGGACCCCACACGAAACCGCCCAGGGGCCGAATGATGAAGGAGACCGCGAAGACACCCAGCGTGAGCAGCGTCGCGGATTCGAGATCGCCGGGGAAGAACGAATCGGCGATGTAGGTGGCCGTGTAGGCGTAGACGCCGTAATCGAACCACTCGGTGAAATTACCCATGGCCGACGCACCGATGGCGCGGCGTACCTTCTCCGGCGGCTCTTCGTGAGCTTCCGGCTTCGGGTCGACGGAACCGTTCTTCACGATTGTTCCCTCCGATCGAGCTCGGTGCCTCGGCGGATACCCGAGTCGACGGAGGGCGAAACCGATTCCCGTGAAGTTCCTCGAAACCCTGGTCAGGCGGACAATCTGCTGAGCGGATGCGCCGAGGAGGCGTACCGTGCCCGATCACGTCGGCCCGCTGCGGAGGCGATGTCGACGGTGTCGAGTCGCTCGTCGCAGATGCGCACGAGTTGTTCGAGGATGTGCGGTTCCAACCGGTTCCACCGATGCTTGGTCAGCAGGCCGCGGAGGCGGTGGAAGTAGTTCTCGGGGGTGATGCCGAAGGTGACCCAGATGTCCTCGTCGGGACCACCGTTCCAGTGCCGCCACTTCACGGCGAAATCGATCATCGCAGCTTCGTCCGACATGCCGGAACTCCTGTCTGAGGGGGATGTGTCAACGGAGTAATTCTTTGACGACCTTGCCGGTCGCATTGAGGGGGAGCGCGTCGATGTACTCGACGACACGCGGGACCTTGAATCCCGCCATGCGTGTGCGGCTCCAGGCGATCAGGTCCTCGGCGGGGACGGGATCGGACGAGACGACGAACGCCTTGCCCACCTGGCCGAGCCGTTCGTCGGGGATCCCGATCACGGCCACCTGGTCGACGGCGGGGTGTTCGAGCAGGAAACCTTCGATCTCGGCGGGATAGGCGTTGAAACCGCCGACGACGAACATGTCCTTCTTGCGGCCGATGATCCGGAGGTGACCGTCGGCATCGATCTCGCCGAGATCGCCCGTGTGGAGCCATCCTTCGGTATCGACTGCTGCGGCGGTGGCCTCCGGATCGTCGAGATAGCCCTGCATCACGTTGTATCCGCGGATGAGCACCTCGCTGTCGTCGGCGATGCTCACTTCCACACCGTCACAGGGTTTTCCGACGGTCGTGGCGATCTGTTCGAAGGTGTCGCCGCGGCGGGAGGCCGTCGCGGTGCCGGCCTCGCTCAGACCGTATCCCGTCATGATCGTCTCGAAGGGCAGTTCGCTCCGGATCCGCCGGATCAGATCGACCGGGATGTCGGCCGATCCGGTCACCGCCGCGCGCAGCGACGACAGGTCGTGGGTCCGGTCCTGCTGCGCTGCGAGGAGCGAGTGGTAGAGCGTGGGTGGTCCGGGCAGCATGGTCACATGTTCCCGCTCGATCAGGTCGAGGACGGTGTCCGTCTCGAAGACCGGGACGGGAATCATCGTGGCGCCGCGGATGAACGACGCGACGAGGCCGGCCTTGTAGCCGAACATGTGGAAGAACGGGTTGACGAGCAGGTAACGGTCGCCGCGTCGCAGATCGGCCAGATCGCACCACTCGGAGAACATCCGGAGGGTCTGCAGGTGGTTCATCATCACGCCCTTGGGGCGTCCGGTGGTGCCCGAGGTGTACATGATGTCGGCGATGTCCTCGCCGACCACCTCGCGGGTGAAAGGTCTTCCGCTGTCCAAGAAACCGGATGCGATGTCGATCCGGGGGGTGCCGGTCGGCACCGCGTATTCCTGGTCGAGGAAGCCGTCCTGCACGAGGGTCAGCTTCGCTCCGCTGCGCCGGATGATGTCGCCCGCCTCGTCCTCGCGGTAGCGGGTGTTCACCGGGACGAGCACACCACCCGCGGTGAGCAGGCCGAAGGCCGCGACGATCCACGCGGCGGAGTTGGGGGCCCAGATCGCCACCCGATCACCCTTGCCGACACCTGCGTCGGCGAATGCTCCGGCGGCGCGGCGGATTCGATCGGTGAGATCGGTGAAGGAGATCCGGAGGTCCCCGTCGACGACCGCTTCGGCATCACCGAAGCGGTCGCCGGCGCTGAGGACCATCTCGGGGATGGTCCGCCAGCTCATACTTTCAGGAGCCTCGCGAGGTTGCCGCCCATGACCAGCTTCTGGTCCTCGAAGGGCAGGTGCTGGATGTGCTGGATGTAGGTGGTCGGCTCGGCCAGGCCCTCGGGGTGCGGGTAGTCGGAACCGAACAGCACGCGCTCGGCGCCGATGAGGGCGGTGAGCTTGCTGAAGTCCTCCTCCCAGAAGGGGCTGACGTGGATGCTGTTCTTGACCGCCTCCACCGGGTCCTTCATGCCGAAGCCCTCGGGGGCCTTCTTGAAGGTGTCGGCGAGGTTCTGCAGCAGACCGGGCAGCCAGCTCGCGCCGTTCTCGATCACCGCGATCCGCAGCTCCGGGAAGCGGAGGAGTGCACCGTGGCAGACCCACGACGCGACCGCGTCCTGGATCGGACGCCACTCGTTGACCATGTGGAAGGTGTTGGTGACGAACGGCAGCATCTCCTTGTCGGCACCGTCCCACTCCGCCGTGTGGCGGGCGTAGCCGCTGTCGGACGAGTGCTGGGTGACGAGCACATCGAGTTCGACGACACGCTTCCAGAAGGGATCGAACTCCGGCAGGGCGAACGAACGCGGTCCGCGGTAACCGGGAACCGGAGCCGGGCGCACGAGGATCGCCTTCGCGCCGCGTTCGACGCACCACTCGAGTTCCTCGATGGCCTTGTCGACGATCGGCAGGCTGATCACCGGCACGGTGAAGATGCGGTCCTTGTAGTTGAAGGACCACGTCTCGTACAGCCACTGGTTGAGCGAGTGCACGACGGCGTGGATCAGCTCCGGATCGTCACGCATGCGCTCCTCGACGAGGCTGGCGAGGGTCGGGAACATGAGCGTGCGTTCGATGCGGAGTTCGTCCATGAGCTCGAGACGGGCCGCCGGCTCGCGAAAGGCCGGGATCGACTTCATGGACTTGCCGAAGATCTCCCGACGGCTCTTGCCTTCGGGGTTGCCGTTCTTGAAGTAGTCCTCCATGGCGCCCGGCCGGGCGACGACCTCGAAGGTCGGGTTGGGGATGTAATCGCTGATCTGACCGCGGATCGCGATCTTTGTGCGGCCGTCGACCTGCACGTACTTGATCACGTCCTTGTACTTCTCCGGAAGGAACTTCGTCAGCGCCTCCTCGGTCTCGTACAGATGGTTGTCCGCATCGAACAGCTGGTACGGCAAATCGTTCGCGGTCATCAAATCCTCCTTCTCCTGTTACGAGAATACTATTCTCATGTGTGCGCAGCCGCAATATCCTGACGAAGCCGGAACTTCTGGATCTTCCCGCTCGCCGTGCGTGGGAAGTCGTCGACGCGGTGCAGTTCCTCGGGCCACTTCTGCTTGGCGATGCCCGCCTGCCGGAAGTGTGTGCGGATGTCCTCGAGCGTCGGCATCTCGTGCCCGGGCCGCAGGCGCAGCACGGCGGCGGCATGTTCTCCGAGGCGCTCGTCCGGCGCCGACACGACGGCGGCCTCGGCCACCGAGGGCAGGGTCAGGAGCACCTCCTCGACCTCGAGCGCGCTGATGTTCTCCCCACCGCGGATGATGAAGTCGGCCTTGCGGTCGGTGATCGTCAGGAAGCCGTCCTCGTCGACGATCGCGACGTCTCCGGTGTGGTACCAGCCGTCCTCGTCGAATGCGCGTGCCGTGAGTTCGGGGTTCGTGTATCCCATGCACAGATCCGGTCCGCGGCTGAGGATCTCGCCGTCGTCGGCGATACGGATCTCCACTCCCGGGCACGCGTTGCCGTCGGTGAACAGGCGCTTGTCCACCGGATCGGTGACGAGCGAACTCGTGATCGACGGGTGCTCGGTGCTGCCGTAGGCGCGGAACACCGTGATGCCGAGATCGTCGAGACGGCGGGTGACGGCGGCGGGCACGGTCGACCCGCCCAGGCCGGCGTACTTCATGTACTGCAGGTGCCGGTCCGGATCGAAGTTCGGGTGGTCGAGCAGACTGGTGATGAAATAGGTTGCACCGCCGCCGATCACGAGTCCGTCGCTCTCCATCAGTTCGATCGCGCGGGCCGGATCCCAGACATCGAGCAGGTTGATGGGGGTGTGGTCGAGGATCGGGATGAGGAAGGCGTTGACCATGCCGATGAAGTGACCCACCGGCGCGCCCGTGAGCTGTGAGCCGCGGTCGGCGGGATAGCGCTCGGAGAGCTGCCTCGTCTCGAAGCCGAGCGTCCGGTGCGTGTGGATCACGCCCTTGGGATCGCTCGTGGTGCCGGAGGTGAACGCCAGCAGTGCCGGCTGCGAGGGATCGACGGGGAGCACGCCCTCGAAGGGCTCGTCGTCGAGCAGGTCGTCGAAGTCGCGTCCCACGACACCGACGACGGGAACGTCGGCGCACAGTTCGGGCCGGTACTCGGTGTATCCGAACTTCTCGGCGCACACGAACACCTTGGGAGCGGACTCGCGCAGGATGTACCCGAGTTCCTTGGGACCGTAGAAGTGGACGATCGGCACGACCGTCGCGCCCAGGAGGGACGAGGCCCAGAAGACGGCCGCGGCCTCCATCCAGTTGGGGAGCTGGAAGGCCACGACGTCGCCGGGGCCGACTCCGCGGCGGTGCAGACCGGCCGCGAGGCGCCGCGCGACGTGTTCGACCTCGCTCACGGTGCCCGACCACGGTCGGATGGTCGAGTGGATGCGGAACTCGGTGTCGGGCGCGGCCTTCAGGCCGCGCGCCAGCATGTCGCCGATCGTCTCGCGAGTCCACCACCCTTCGCTCTCGTAGCGTTCGACCAGTTCGGAGGGGATCTGCCGCATCTGAAAGCTCCAGTGTCCGGGGTGGCGTCACGCCGCCGTTCGTCGCGGCGCGACCGGTGCAGACCGGCCTTGGCCGGTTGTGGAGATGTTATTCTCCGAAAAGTAGAATTCCAATATCAGTTCGGAGAGCAGACCATGGTGGAGCTGGAGCTCGACGACGGACTCGCCGTCGTCACCATCGATCGCCCGCACGCGCGCAACGCCATCGCCCCCGAGACGATGGACCAGCTCGAGAAGGTGCTCGACGAGGCCGAGCAGGCGCAGACGCGTGCCCTGGTGATCCGCGGTGGTGGCGACCGCGCCTTCGTTTCCGGTGGCGACCTGAAGGAACTCGCCGAGCTCCGCACCCACGAGCAGGCCGCCGACATGGCCCGGCAGATGCGCGCCGTGTGCGACCGGATCGCCGGCTTCCCGGCGCCCGTCGTCGCCGCGCTCAACGGTCACGCACTCGGCGGTGGCGCCGAGGTGGCCGTCGCCGCCGACATCCGCATCGCCGCGGACGACATCAAGATCGGCTTCAACCAGGTGTCGCTGGCGATCATGCCCGCCTGGGGCGGTGCCGAACGGCTGGCGTCGCTGATCGGGCGCGGGCGTGCCCTCATGCTCGCCGGGACCGGCGACATCCTGCGGGCCGAGGAGGCCGAACGCATCGGTCTCGTCGACAAGGTGATCCCGCGGGAGACCTTCGACGAAGGGTGGCGCACTCTCGGCCGCGCCCTCGCCAATCCGTCCTCCGCGTCGATCAAGCGTGTCGTGAACGGCGCGAGCCCCGAGGAGGCGGTCGACGCGTTCGCGCGGTTGTGGATCGCCGATGCCCACTGGGAAGCGGCCGACAAGGTGCTCTCGCGCGGCAAGCAGGCGCGCGGAAAATAGGGCACAGGGAAACCAGGACGGGTAGTTGTCACTGCAGCGCCGAACGTTTGCGCGCCCTGAAGACAGTTGCATGCCGTCCGAAGGCGTGCTTCTGTCCGCGGACCGTGCACGCCTGCTCGTTCCAGGGTTGCGGTGATCTCCCCTGCGGGTCCGGACGGACGTTTGGATGTGCTCCCGACGGGAAGCCTGCATAGGTCCTGTCCCCTCCGACGCCGGGAGCACCTGTGCCTGCATCGACCGCGACCGTTTCGCCCACCGACGCCGCTCGACTCCTCGGACAGGTGGCCGTGCCGTTCGTGGCGGTGGGACCGATCGCTCGTCGGCGCTGGGCGATGAAGCTGCTCGAGAAGAACCAGTCCGATGCCGGCGTGGTCCGCCTGGTCGCCGATCTACGGAAGCGGCACGGTGACGGACCGGTCGTCGTGCCGATCCCCGGCCGCACCCTCGCGATCGTCCTGACGCCCGAGGATGTGGACCGGATCCTGCGCACCGACACGGCGTCGTTCACTGCGGCCAACAAGGAGAAGGTGGCCGCACTCAGCCCGTTTCAGCCCAACGGGGTGCTCATCTCCCGAGGGGACATCCGCGCCCAGCGACGCGCGTTCAACGAGTCGGTCCTCGAACCGGAACACGCCCTGCACCGTCTCGCGGCCGAGTGGGCTCCCGTGATCGAGCAGGAGGCGCAGGACCTGCTCGAGCACGCGAAGTCGCGCGGTGAACTCGACGCTCCCGATTTCGTGAAGACCTGGTGGCGGCTCGTCCGGCGACTCGCGTTCGGCGACGCCGCCCGCGACGACGAGAGCATCACCGACCAGCTGTGGACGTTGCGCTCGAACGGGAACTGGTCGTTCGCGCATCCGCTCCGGCACCGCCTGCGCGACCGCTTCACCCAGAACCTGCACCGTCATGTCACGGCGGCTCCGTCCGAGAGTCTGGCCGGGGTGGTCCGGGACCTCGCAGCGCCGGCGTCCGTCGACCCGATCGGGCAGATGCCGCACTGGTTGTTCGCGTTCGACGCCGCGGGCATGGTCAGCGCCCGAACCCTGGCGGTGTTGTCGACGCATTCCGAACAACGCCTGCGCGTCGAGTCGGAACTGTCGGGGACCGAGGCCGGGACACCGCAGGTCTACGAGTACCTGCGGGCCTGCGTGCTGGACACGACCCGGCTGTGGCCGACCACGCCGGTGATCCTCCGGGACTCCGTGGAAGAGACCACGTGGAGCGACGGTGCGGGTGGCACCTCGACGATTCCTGCCGGTACGGGCTTCGTGATCCTGTCCTCGGCCTTCCACCGCGCCGACGACCTGCCGTTCGCCGACACCTTCGAACCCGAAATCTGGCTCGACGGCCGCGCCGAGCGCTATCCCGCGCTCGTGCCGTTCAGCGCCGGACCGACGGTGTGCCCCGGGCGCAGCATCGTGCTGTTCGCGGCGAGCACCTTCCTCGCGACACTGCTCCGGTCCGCCGAGTTCACCGTGGTGTCGGATGTGAAGCCGGATCCGGCGCGTCCGTTGCCCGCGACGTTCGACAATTTCGGTCTGCGTTTCGCGGTGCGGTAGGACCCTCTCGGCTGGGGCCGCGATACCGCCTCAATACCCCATCGGAGACTGTTTCCCCGTTATCCGATGGCGTGACGTCACTCACTGTTTACCCCGGTTTTGCGACCAACGCATGAGGTCGATGGTGTCGATGTGAATCGAGTAGGGCAAATCGGGCACCTTTTGTCCGATACCGGTCGGTTTGGAGTCAAGGCGACACGCTGAGGTCGTCAAAGGTAGAAGTACTCTGTGATGGAATCGTGACCCTTTCGTTACCGAGGGCCTGTCCCAGAGGAAACTGCTGTGATCCGAAATCCTGAATCCACCCACACCCGAGAAGCCACCGACCTGCGACGGCGCGCAACCCGCGCCGGCAGGTGGATGGCAGTCGCGGTCCTCGCGAGCGCCGTCACCGTCGGCGGAACGACGGTCGCGAACGCTGCAGGCGACCGGGTCCGCGTCGAGTCCGCCACCGCATGGACCGGCGCCGGGGAGAACCTCTCGACCGCACCCCAGGTGCTGAAGGTCGCCGGTGTCGACGCATCGCACTACACCGAGAAGCTGAACCGCGCCGCCGAGCGGGAAGCGCAGCGTGTCGCCGAGGCGATCGCTGCCCAGGAGGCGGCGCAGCGTGCCGAGGCCGAGCGGATCGCTCGCGAGGCCGCCGAGCAGGCCGCTCGCGAGGAGGCCGCGCGTCGTCCCGCACTCGCCTTCCCCGCTGCGGGAACGCTGACCTCGGGCTTCGGCCCGCGCTGGGGCACCAACCACAACGGTGTCGACATCGCGAACTCGATCGGCACGCCTATCGTCTCCGTCACCGACGGTGTCGTGATCGACTCCGGTCCGGCCTCGGGCTTCGGCCTGTGGGTGCGCATCGCGCAGGACGACGGCACGACCGGCGTCTACGGCCACATCGACCGGTCCCTCGTCTCGGTCGGCCAGCACGTCCGCGCCGGCGAGCAGATCGCCACGATGGGCAACCGCGGCCAGTCCACCGGACCGCACCTGCACTACGAGGTGTGGCAGCCGGGCGGCGCCAAGGTCGACCCCATCCCGTGGTTCCACGCGCGCGGCGTTCCGGTGCCGAGCTCGCACCTCGGCTGATCCGGTAGGCGACAGCCCGAGAACGAAACCTGAAAACGACCACTGCCCCGATGCATTCCGCGTCGGGGCAGTGTCGTGCGTGGAGCTACCAGATGCGCACGCGCTCCGAAGGATCGAGATACAGCCCGTCACCTTCGCTGACCTCGAACGCGTCGTAGAACGCGTCGATGTTGCGGATCACGCCGTTGCAGCGGAACTCCGGCGGCGAGTGCGGGTCGACGGCGAGACGGCGTGACGCCTCCTCGTCACGAACCTTCGTACGCCACACCTGCGCCCATCCGAAGAACACGCGCTGCAGCCCGGTCAGGCCGTCGATGACGGGCGCGGGCTTGCCGTCGAGCGCGATCTCGTAGGCCTTCAACGCGATCGACAGGCCGCCGAGGTCACCGATGTTCTCGCCGATCGTGAAGCTGCCGTTGACGCGTTGTCCGGGAAGGGCTTTCGGCTCGAACGCGTCGTACTGCGCGATGAGGGCGGCGGTGCGCTTACCGAACTCTTCGCGGTCCGAATCGGTCCACCAGTTCTCCAGATTGCCGTCGCCGTCGTACTTCGCGCCCTGGTCGTCGAAGCCGTGCCCGATCTCGTGCCCGATGACCGCGCCGATACCGCCGTAGTTCGCGGCGTCGTCGGCGTGCAGGTCGAAGAACGGAGGCTGGAGAATCGCGGCGGGGAAGACGATCTCGTTCATCCCCGGGTTGTAGTAGGCGTTGACCGTCTGCGGCGTCATGAACCACTCGCCGCGATCGACCGGACCACCGAGCTTGCCGAGATCTCGGTCGTACTCGGCGGCGTAGCCGCTGCGGTAGTTGCCCACCACGTCGTCCGCGGTGATCGTCACGGCGGAGTAGTCGCGCCAGGTGTCGGGATAGCCGACCTTGGGCGTGAACTTCTCGAGCTTGCGCAGCGCGGCTTCGCGCGTGGCCGGGCTCATCCATTCGAGGTCGGTGATGGACTGCCGGTACGCCTCGGTGAGGTTGTCGACGAGCACCTGCATGCGCGTCTTCGCCTCGGCGGGGAAGTGCCGTTCGACGTAGAGCTTGCCGACGGCCTCGCCGAGCAGGTCCTGCACGAGCGACACGCCGCGCTTCCAGCGGTCGCGGATCTCCTGCGTGCCGGTGAGCGTGCGGCCGTAGAACGCGAAGTTCTCGTCGACGAACGCCTCGGACAGATACGGAGCCCGCGCGCGCAGCACCCGCCACACCGCCCAGGCCTTCCAGTCGTCGAGGTCCTCGTCGGCCCACAGCGTCGCGAACGTCTCGAGGAAGCTCGGCTGACGGACGACGATCTCGGCCCACTGGTCGGTCGTCGCACCGGTCGCGGTGATCCATCCTGTCCAGTCGAACTGCGGAAGGTCGGTGAGCAGCGAGTCGAGGGTGAGCAGGTTGTAACTCAGGTCGGCGTCGCGACGCTTGACGACGTCCCAGTGCCCGGCGGCCAGCTTCGTCTCGAGCGCGACCACCGTCGCCGCGTCGTAGGGCAGGTCGGCGAGGGCGAACATCCGGCCGATGTGGGCGGTGTACTGATCGCGGATCTCGGCGTAGCGGTCCTCGCGGTAGTACGACTCGTCGGGCAGACCGAGCCCGCCCTGCGAGACGTGCATGAGATAGCGCTCGGAGTTCTTCGAATCGGTGTCGACGTAGTGCGCGAGCGCACCCGTCACGCCGGCGCGCTGCAACCGGCCCAGCACCGCCGCGAGCGCGGCACGGTCGGCAGCCCCGGAGACCGCCCCGAGTTCCTCGCGGATCGGATCGAGACCGGCGGCCTCGATCGTCGCGGTGTCCATGAACGAGGTGTACAGGTCGCCGATCTTCTGGGCGTCGGTGCCCGGCTCGGCGCCGGACGCCGCGGCTTCTTCGATGATGGTCCGCACGTCGACCTCGGCCTTGTCGGCGAGCGTGCGGAAGGCTCCGTCGAGCGCGCGGTCGGCGGGGATCTCGTGTTCGGCGAGCCATCGCCCGTTCACGTGTTCGAAGAGGTCGTCCTGGGGGCGGACCCGTTCGTCGACGTGTCCGAGATCGATGCCGGAGCGAATCTCCGAGTTCTGCGCGAGGGTCATGCTCCCCATCCTTACACCGGATGGGCAGGTCGTGCAGTCGCCCGCGGACCGGACCGCCGTGGAAGTGGGAGAACACCCTCGGGAGCGTTTACATACTCCTAACATCGCCCTCATGACCGAAGGTTCCACGACGGAGCCGCCCGCGGCGACCCCGTCGACACAGATGCTGGTCGATCCCCGCTTCATGCCTGTCGCGGATCTGTTCTTCCGGATGTTCTACAAGCCGAGCCAGGGCGGCGGTGCTCTCGCCTGCTACCTGCACGGCGAACCCGTCCTCGACATCTGGGCGGGCTGGGCCGCACGCGACAAACGGTGGACCCGCGACACCGTCGTGCTGTCGTTCTCCACCGGCAAGGGGGTGGCCAGCACGGTGGTGCATCGCCTCGCCGAGCGTGGCCTGCTCGACTACGACGCGGCCGTGGCCGAGTACTGGCCGGAGTTTGCCGCGGCCGGCAAGGAGACGATCACGCTGCGACAGCTCATGTCGCACCGCGCCGGACTGCACAAGTCGCGCGGGCTCGTGCCCGGCCGGGAGGGACTGCTCGATTCCGAGGCGGTGGCCGCCGCGCTCGCCGCCTCCCCACCCGATCCGCGACGCTTCCACGGGCCGGGTTATCACGCCGTCACCTACGGCAACCTCGTCGCCGAGGTCGCATCGCGCGTGACCGGGGTGCCCTTCCAGGAACTCGTGCGCACCGAGATCGCCGAGCCGCTCGGCACGGACGAATTCTGGTACCACGTGCCCGAGGACCAGCGGCACCGCATCGCCCGGGTGTTCCCCAAGGTCAACTTCCTGCCGGCACCGTGGACGACGGCGTCGGCGGTGCTGTCGCGCGCGCCGGGCGTGCGGGGTCTCGCCGAGGCGGGCATGGCGGAGGGCTTCGACGAGCTGATGCGCAGTCCGTCCGCGCACGACGCCGTCATGCCGGGATGGAACGGTGTGTTCACCGGGCGGGCCCTGGCCCGCATGTATGCGGCGATCGCGAACGGCGGAGCGATCGACGGTGCCCGCCTGTTGAAGGAGGACACCGTCGACCAGTTGCTCGAAGTGCAGACCCGGCGACGCGACTACGTCCTCGGTATCCGGCCCAATTGGCGGCTGGGTTACCACCCGGGTTGGGTCGCCCTGCGGCAGCAGCCGCTGCGGTCGGTCGGGCACTACGGGTTCGGCGGCTCGGGAGCGTTCGCCGACCCGGAGACCGGACTGTCGGTCGCGTTCGTCACCAACCGCATGGGCAACACCTTCACCACGATCTCCGACGGCCGGTTCCCGAGACTCGGCGCGGCGGCGGTGACGGCCGCGCGCCGAACGGGGTGATCAGACGTCGACACCCACGTTGACCGCGGCGAGGACCCGGTCGCCCTGACGTGCGGTGACGGTCGTCCCCGTCGGGTCGTGGATCGAGTCGGTGTCGTTGCGGGTGTCGCGGCCGCTGTGCTCGGTGTACGGCTCGACGGTGGAGAAGATCTCGTCGGTGAGCGCGTCGTCGAAGTACAGCTGCGTGGTGAGCACCGTCGACCGGTCGATGTGCACCTTCAGGTGGATGTGCACGGTGCGGCCGCGGTACCAGCCGGGATAGATCGTGTCGAAGAAGACGATGCCGTCGGCGTTCGTCACCTGCGCGCCGCGCAGGTAGGTGCCGTCGTCGGTGGTCGTGGCCTCCACGTCTCCCGAGCTGTACGAGCCGTCGGAGGTCTCCCCGGAACCCGGTGCCTCCGGTGCTCCTGGCGCCCCGGGCGGCGGACCCATCCCGGCGGGCGGCTGCATGCCCTCCGGCGGTGTCATCCCCTCGGGTGGACTCCCACCGGCCGGCGGAACCGGTCCACCGGGGAAGGCCGTGCCCGATTCGAAGCCCGAGTACTCGCCCCCGGCGTCGCAGTGCCAGATCTCGACAACGGCGTTCGAGATCGGAGCCGCGGACCCACCGGGATCGCAGTTCGCGAGATCCTGCACCCGCACTGCCAGCGTGAGGGGGAGGCCTGGCCGGTCCTCGACGATGTCGCGGCGGATGGAGTCGACGTCGAACCAGTACGGTCCCTGCGTCACCTCGGCACTCATCACACAGCTCGGTGCGTCGTCCAGCATCGCGACGAGCTGTGCGTCGATGCCGGTCGCGGTGGGTGTCGTGGTGGTCACCGCCGATGCGGTGCCGGTCGTCGCGGTGGTGGCCGATTCGTCCGTGCCGCACGCCGCCGCGATCAGCCCACCCAAGCCGATCGTTCCGCCGAGCGCCAACGCCCGTCGGCGGCTGACACGTCTGCGGCTCGCCTCGACGTCCTCGTTCATGATCTCTCCTCCGTGCGTCCTCGTTCCGACCATCGTCCGTCCGGACGCTCGAGACACGGTGCGAGAAGGCTGGGAGATTCCTGCGAACCCGTTACGCGCGGGGGAACAGCTGGACGTTGGCGTGCGCGCGCACGTAGACGGTGCCGTCGGCGGCGCACAGCGTCGTCTCGAAGGACGCGAGTCGCCGTCCGGCCCGCACCGCGTCGGACCGCAGTTCGATGACCGGCCCGGGTACTGCCGGGGAGCGGAGGTAATCGAGACCGATCTCCAGCACGCGGTAGTCCTGATCGATGCCGGTCAGTGTCTGCGCGGCCAGGCCGGTGACGGCCTCCGCCATCGACACGAGCACACCGCCTTGCACCGAACCGATCACGTTGGCCATCCACTCGCGCGGCGACAGCCGGGCCTGCACGACGCCGCGCTCGGCGACCGTCACCTCGAGTCCGAGCAGTCCGGCGAGCGGTCCGCGCGGAAGAGTCCCGGTGGAGATGCCCGTGACGATGTCGAGGCCGGGCAGTTCGGTCAGGATCGCCGCATCGGACCACGGTTCCGGCTCGTCCCGCTCCGGCACGGCCTCCGATGCCTCGGCGCCGAGTTCCATCGGCGTGCGCCCGACGACGATGGAGCGCCCGACCAGGTGCGCGACGAGAGCACCCTGCTCGTCGCGCACGTCGGTGCCCGACACGGCGGTGGACGCGTCGAAGAACAGGCTGCTGCCGTGACCGACGAGGGCGCCCGAGGCGGGGAAGGGGTGGGCGAGCGTCGCCGTCACGTGCGACAACACGGTCTGCGGGCGCTCACCGGTCTCCGCGAACCGGGCGATACCGGCGGGTGCCCCCGCGGCGACGTCGGCGAAGACGCCGATGGAGGCGAGCGTGGTCTGCCCCCGGTGGTCGAAGAGGTGCGATCCGACGGACTGGGTGACCGAGACCGACGCGTCGTCGGCGACCTCGATGCCGACGCCCATGAAACGACCCGGACGGTCGACGGTGAACTGAGCGGTCTCGATTGCCATTCCTTGCTTCTACCAGGAACAGCGCAGGAAAGAGCAATCGGGGAGCGGTTCGCCCAGGTTCACGGTGACCCGTCGCTTCAGCTGCGTGGCGTCTCCGGACCGCGACGACCCTCGAGTTCCCGGATCCGCTTCGACGCCTCCTCGAGCCGCTTCTTCCGCTCGGCGGCCTCCGACTTCTTGAGCTCTTCGTAGACCTTCTCGTCGTCGTCGCTGTACTTCAGGATCAACCGCGGAACGCTGAGCGTGACGATCAGCGACGGCCACACGATCCACGCGTAGCTCCAGTCGAGAGCGATCTGCAGGACGAGGAAGGTCACGAGCGTGACGCCGATGATGATCCAGTCCAGCGTCTCGACCATGCTGCCGCGTTCGCGGAGCGAGGCCAGCTCGTCCTCCGGGGACTGGGGCGCCGCCGCAGGAGAGCTGTCGTGGCGGACCGCCGGTGCCGAGGAGTCGGGGATCATCCGGATGTGCCCGTCGACCTGTTCGAGAGGAACACCGCCGGGCAGTCCCCGGAACGACGGGAGCAACGCCGAAAACGTTCGCGCCGAAGATATCTCCCCGGATCGTTCGTAGAACTCGGCGCTGTCGAGCCGGCCCGCGGCGTAGTGTTCGCCGAGTGCGTTCAACGCGTGCATACGTTCGGCGTCGCTGAGCAGCAGGTCGTCGTGATCGGAATTGCCGGTCATTTCTTTTCCCGCGCTTTCGGAGTCGGTTGTCGAATCCTGGTGCATCCCCGATCCTAGAGCCGATGATCGGGCCCCGATCCTAGAGCCGATGATCGGGCATGTCCCGGGCGAGGATGGCCGCCTGGATCCGCGATTGCAGCCCGAGTTTGTGGAGCACCCGGGCGACGTGCGTCTTCGCCGTGTTCTCGCCGATGCCGAGGCGGGTGGCGATCTGGCGGTTCGACAGTCCCTCTCCGAGACACGCGAAGACCTCCTGCTCGCGTGCGGTGAGGGCATCGAAATCCGGACCGTCCGGAACATCCTCCCGCCGAGTCGTTTTCGAGACGAACGCGTCGATGACGGTTCGCGTGACCTGCGGTGAGAGCACGGACTCCCCGGAGTGCACCGCCCTGATCGCGTCGAGCATGGCATCCGCCGAGGCGGTCTTGAGGAGATATCCGGCCGCGCCGGCACGAAGACTCTCGAAGACGTACTCGTCGATCTCGAAACTCGTCAGCACCAGCACCCGGGCGCTCGTCTCCTCGGTGATGGTGCGGGTCGCGGCGATCCCGTCGACGTGCGGCATGCGGATGTCCATGAGGACGACATCCGGGGCGAGCGCGCGGGCCTGCGACACCGCGACGGCGCCGTCGGCGGCTTCGCCCACCACCTCGATGTCCTCGCTCGTGTCGAGCAGGAGCCGCAGGCCCGCGCGGATGGCGCTGTGGTCGTCGGCGAGCAGCACCCTGATCGTCACGTCGTACTCCTGTTCGCGAGCGGCAGTTGCACGTATGTCCTCCATTCGTTCCCGTCGCGACCGGAGCGAGCGTGCCCGCCCACCGCGGCGGCGCGCTCGGCGATGTTGCGCAGGCCGTGCCCGGCGCCGCGGGCCGGTGACGGATCTGCGATGTCCGGGTCTCCGATGGGGTTCACCACCTCGATCCCGAGCCGGCCCTCGGTGTCGTCGAAACGAAGGGTCACCGGCCGTCCCGGCGCGTGCTTGACCGCGTTCGTCAGAGTCTCCTGGACGATGCGGTAGGCCGTGAGATCGACCTCCGCGTCGAGGTCTGCGGGTGGACGACCGTCGATCCGGACGGAGGTGCCGGCGGCACGTGCGGATGCGGTGAGCGGTTCGAGATCGGCGAGGCGACCCGCCGTGGTGATCTCGTCGTCGGTGTCGTCGCTGCGCAGCAAGCGCACCATCGACTGCATCTCCTGCAGGGCGGCCACGCTGCCGGAGCGCACGGACTCGAGCACGGTCAGCGCTCTGTCGGGATCGGACTCGCGGAGGCGGAGCGCGGCCTCGCTCTGGATCGCGATCGACGACAGGTGCCCCGCCACCACGTCGTGCAGGTCGCGGGCCAGACGCTGCCGCTCGGTGGTGATGGCGGCGCGGCGGTCCAGTTCCGCGACCCGCGAGAGGGCCTCGGCGCGTGCCCGTTCGATCTCGGCGGCGTCCCGATGCGTGCGGACGGATCGGGCCCACCAGATCGGGACGACGATCACGAGCGCGGCGATCGACACGGCCCACACCGCGATGCGCAGGTCCTGGAAGTACACACCGAGCGCGACGGCGCCGACGACGATCGGGACCACCGGGGCGCGTTCGAGGAATCGGCTGGTCCGCGCCGAACCGAAGAGCGCTGCGGCATACAGCAGGTCGCCGTATGCGATCCAGACCGGCAGCGAAGGGCCGACGACGAGGTCGATCAGCACCGGAACCGTGCCCAGCAGGAGCGCGAGAAGCGGTCGCGTGCGGCGCATCGTCATCGGTGCACACACGCAGGCGAGCAGAACGAGCCACACCCACAGCGGCTGCGGCGGGCGGTCCTCGACGAGCACACCGAGATCCAGGGCGTACAACAGTGCGCCACCCGCAAAGTACGCGAGGGCGACGAGCAGGGAGTTGTAGCGCGGGTTCACGAATCCCACTCGAATCTCGGATTCACGGTTGTCCACGGGAACGATTCGACCACAACCGGGAGAGAATCAGGGTCGGCGTCACCCGAAGTGATGAGGCATCTGTCGCCCATCGGGCGACGCGCGCGTAGGGATGTGCGCGCGATTCTGAGGTCATGTTCAGCCACATCGCCGCCTTCATCGTCGGATGCGAGATCGCGTTCTGGGTCGTGCTCGCGGCCGGACTCGTGTTCCGGTACCTGCTCCGGCTCGGCAGGACGGGTGCGGTGCTGCTCGCCCTGATCCCACTGATCGACGTCGTCCTGCTCGCGGCCGTCGCCGTGGATCTGCACAACGGCGCGGAGGTCGGCTGGATCCACCGTGTGGCCGGCATCTATCTCGGTGTGAGTGTCGCCTTCGGACCGAGCATCGTCCGGTGGGCCGACCGGCGGTTCGCCTACCACTTCGCGGGTGGTGCGAAACCGGAACGCGCTCCGAAGGAAGGCCCGGAGGCCTTCCGCAAGGAATGTGCGGACTTCGGGCGATGGCTGCTCGCGGCCGGGATCAGCGCGGCCGCCGTACTCGGACTCGGGTCGACCGTCGCGAACGGCGAACAGGCCTCGGCGCTGTACGGAATCCTCCCCACCCTCGCCACGATCACGGTGATCTGGCTGATCACGGGCCCGGTCTGGATGCTCGGCAAGCAGTGACGACCACATCGCTCCGAGAAATCTCCGGGTGCGCGATGAGTTCTCGCGGGGCGGCCGGTCTGTATCCGTGACATCCGGACCGCGTCCCGCACAGGACGAACCGAACACAGGAGAAAACATGTCGCGCATGCTGTTCGTCAACCTCGCCGTCGAGAACGTCGCCGCCTCCCGTGCATTCTTCGACAAGCTCGGATTCACCTTCAACGAGATGTTCTGCGACGAGAACACCGCGTGCCTGGAGATCAACGAGCAGACCTACGTGATGTTGCTCGAGAAGCCGCGATTCCGCGACTTCATCAACGACGACATCTGCGACACCACGAAGGCCCGCGAGGCGCTGATGTGTGTGTCGGCCGACAGCCGGGAGGGTGTCGACGCGATCGTCGACGGCGCGCTCGCGGCCGGTGGCAGCGAGTGGGTAACGGCCGGCGCGCAGAAGGCGCAGGAGGAGATGGGGGACTTCGCCCATCAACGGGCCTTCCGCGACCTCGACGGCCACGTCTGGGAGGTCATGTGGATGGATATGGCTGCCGCGTCGCAGGCGTGGGCACCGGAGGACGCCGAGGAGAACACCACCGCGTAGGCCCTACCGTGTTGTTCAGCGGGCTGCCGGGTCCTCCGGCAGCCCGAACCGGGCGAACAAGGCCGTGGTGTCGTCGGAGAAGAAGACGGTGGCGTGCGTGACCCTACCGTCGACGATGTCGAGCACCTGCAGTTGGAAAGGGTGGTGGCGGCCGTCCTCCCCTCGCATGTACAGCCCGAATGCCGGCTGGCCGTTGGCCACGGTGGGAAGCAGTACCTGGTCGCCGGGGCCCTTCGCGGGGCACTTGTGCTTGATGAGGGAGACGATCGCGTCGGGGCCCTGGTACCAGCCCTCGAAGGGCGGCATCTCCCAGACGGCGTCCTGGGTGAGCATCTCGACGAGCGAATCGATGTCGTACTTCTCGAAGCCGTCTACCCAGCGCTGCAGCAGTGCCTTGGTCTCGGCGCTGTCGGGTTCGGCGAGGTCGTCGTCGCGGACCTGGGCGTCCTTCAACTGCGCACGTGCCCGCTGCAGAAGACTGTTGACCGCCGCCGTCGACGTGTCGAGCGCGGCCGCGACCTCGGTGGCGCGCCACTGCAGGACCTCGCGGAGCAGCAGGACCGCGCGCTGGCGGGCGGACAGGTGCTGCAGAGCGGCGACGAACGCGAGGCGGACGGAATCGCGGGAGGCAGCGATGGTGGCGGGATCCGACGGATCGTCGGTGGCATACCCCACGGGGAACGGCTCGAGCCACGGCACCTCGGGACGGGTGACCAGATCGTCGGTGGGATCGGAACTGGGCGCGCCGAGCCCGGTGGGCAACGGCCGGCGACTGCGGCCTTCGAGCGCCGTCAGGCACACGTTGGTGGCGATACGGTGCAACCACGTGCGCAGTGAGGAGCGGCCGCCGAAGTTCTCGTAACCGCGCCAGGCGCGCAGATAGGTCTCCTGGACCAGGTCTTCCGCATCGTGCAGCGACCCGCTCATGCGATAACAGTGGGCGAGCAGTTCGCGACGGAACGGCTCGGCGAGTTCCATGAAATCGGTCGACGTCGATGTCGAACCGGCAGATTCTTCGAGCAGTTGTTCGGTCATGAGCGCGATACCCCCGGCTGGTCGGACCCGAATCCGCTACCCGTCAGAGAGTAGTCGGGGGCACCGACAGAAGACAGATGATCGTCGGGTCTCGATCGGGGCGCCGGATGCAGGTACCGTGCACGAAGTCGCGCCGAGGTGAGCGCGTGGTGGACGGAGTGGGGACAGGTCGTGCACGAGTACACGCTGCGCGAAGGCGTATCCGGAGCGCAGGGCCACAGCAGGCCCGAGCGCAACGGCCCCGTCGGCCCCTTCGCCGACGGACTTCCTCCCGGTGCCCTGGACGTCGAGCGGCCTCCGCTCGACCGGTTCGGGCCGGCCGAGCTCGGACGGGCCGTGGTCGTCGCCGCCGTCCTGATCGCTTTCGTGGTGTGGGCGGTGCTGCGGTGGACCGTCCGGCCCCGGCAGCACAGCGTCGTCGAAGCGGCCGCGCACGGCACCGTCGACGCCTTCGAGCATCTCGGGCCGACCTTCGTGAAGCTGGGACAGCTCATCGCGTCGTCGCCCGGACTGTTCCCCGCGGCCCTCGCCGACGCGTGCCTGCGCATGCTCGACGATGTGCCGACCTTCCCCTCCGAACAGGCCCGTGCGGTGATCGAGGAGGATCTCGGACACCGCATCGACGAGATGTTCGAGTCGTTCGACGACGTGCCGCTCGCCGCGGCGTCCGTCGCCCAGGTGCACGGGTGCGTGCTGCGCGACGGCCGCCGGGCCGTGGTGAAGGTGCAGCGGCCGGGGATCGCGCACCGCATGCTCGTCGATCTGCGCGCCGCCTACATGGGCGCGAAGCTGTTGCAGCTCTTCGAGTTCTTCCGCATCGCGAACACTCCGGGGATCATCCGCGATCTCTACAACGCGACGATGACCGAGCTCAACGCGGCGGTCGAAGCGGATCGTCAGGATCGCTTCCGCCGCAACATCTCCGCCTTCGGTGACAACACCTTCGTCACGGTGCCCGAGGTGTACTGGCAGTGGTGCGGTCCGCGGGTGATCTGCATGGAACGCCTGCAGGGCAAGCCCGTCGACCGGGTGGTGCCGGGCCAGGACGATCTCGACACCTCCCTGCTCGTGCGCCGCGGGGTGAAGGTGTGGATGGAGGCGGTGCTCTGTCACGGCCCGTTCCACGGCGACGTGCACGCGGGCAATCTCTGGCTGCTCGACGACGGACGGGTCGCGCTGCTCGATTTCGGCATCGTCGGCGAACTGCCCGAGAAGTGGCGCGCGCTGCTGCGGGCGCTGTTCCGTGCCGCCCTGCTCGACGGCGACTTCACGGCGGTCGCGCAGAGCGTGCGGGCGCTCGGTGTCGCCGCAGACCTCGACGTCGACGACGCGGCGGTCGGCCGGCAGGTTGCCGAGATCTTCGGTCCGCTGCTCGGTCAGGACGTGGGGGAGTTGCGGCTCAGCGAACTGATCGGCGCGCTCGTCTCGCTCGGACGCAAATGGAACACGTCGACTCCCGAGGAACTCGTGTTGTTCGGGAAGCAACTCGGATATTTCGAGCGCTACGCGACCGCGCTGGCACCGGGTTGGGTGCTCGGCCGCGATCCCTTCGTCTTCCGGAACATCTTCCCGGAGGAAGTGGCCATAAGAATCGCCGAATCGAACGTGAGCCTGCCCGACTGAGGCACGGGCCCCTTCGGTCTTTACAGGATGCGACCCGCCCCGTAATTTGAACGATCGTTCGACCAAATTATGGTGCGAGCCACATACCGGCTATCGGAAGGACCGCGACCGCAATGGCAACTTCGCAGGACGTCGTACTGAGCACGCGCGACGGAAACGTCGTGACCTGGACGATCAACCTTCCGGAGGCGCGCAACCCGATCTCGGGTGACGACGTCGTCGACCGTCTCGTCGAACTCGTCGAGGAGGCCAACCGCGACATCGACACCCGCGTCGTCATCCTCACCGGCGCCGGATCGGCCTTCTCCGCCGGCGGCAACGTCAAGGACATGGACGAGCGTCGCGGCATGTTCGGCGGCGCACCCCACGCCCTGCGCGAGGGCTACCGCCGCGGCATCCAGCGCCTGCCCCGGGCCATCTACCACTGCGAGGTCCCGATCATCGCCGCCGTCAACGGACCCGCCGTGGGTGCCGGCTGCGACCTCGCGATGATGTGCGACATGCGGATCGCCTCGTCGAAGGCGTTCTTCGCGGAGAGCTTCGTCAAGCTCGGCATCATCCCCGGCGACGGCGGCGCCTGGCTGCTGCCGCGCGCGGTCGGTGCGGCGCGCGCCGCCGAGATGGCCTTCACCGGCGACCGCGTCGACGCCGCGACCGCCCTCGACTGGGGCATGGTCTCGCAGGTCGTCGAACCCGAACAGCTCCTCGACGCCGCGAACGCGCTCGCCGCTCGCGTCGCCGTCAACCCCCCGAACGCACTGCGCATGACGAAGAAGCTGCTGCGCGAGGGCCAGCGCGTCGATCTCGACACGCTCCTCGAACTGTCGGCCTCCCTCCAGGCGCTCTCGCACCACAGCGAGGACCACCGCGAAGCCCTCTCGGCGTTCCTCGAACGACGCACCGGCGACTTCACCGGCAACTGACCTTCCCTCTCCTTCCCCCACACCCCGGAGGACACACCATGCAGCGGACGATCTTCACCGAAGAACACGAGCAGTTCCGGAAGATGGTGCGCGACTTCATCGAACGTGAGGTCGCGCCGCATCGCGAGGAATGGGACGAGATGGGTCGTCCGCCCCGCGACTTCTTCCGCCGGCTGGGCGAACTCGGCATCCTGGGTATCCAGGTCCCCGAGGAGTACGGCGGAGGCGGCGAGTTGAGCTTCAAGTTCAACACGATCGTCTTCGAAGAGGTTGCGCGCGCCGGAGTCTCGTTCGGCTCCTACACCGTGCACGCCTGCCTGATCCTGCCCTACCTGCTCGAGTACGCGACCGAGGAGCAGAAGCAGCGCTGGCTGCCCGGCTTCGCCGACGGCTCGATCATGACCGCGATCGCGATGACCGAGCCCGGCACAGGCTCCGACCTCGCCAACATCGCGACCTCGGCGAAGCTGTCCGAGGACGGCAAGCACTACATCATCAACGGCGCGAAGACCTTCATCACCGGCGGCGTCACCGCCGACCTCATTCTGACGGTCTGCCGCACGAGCCCGTTCGATCCCGAGAACCGCCGCGGCGGCCTGTCGATCATCGCGGTGCCCACCGACAGCGAGGGCTTCGCGGTGGGCCGCAAGCTCGACAAGATCGGCCTGCACCAGCAGGACACCGCCGAACTGTCGTACACCGACGTCAAGGTGCCGGTCGAGAACCTCCTCGGCGAGGAAGGCGCGGGCTTCGGGTACCTCACCCACAACCTGCCGCAGGAGCGTCTGAGCATCGCCCTGAACCAGGTCGGCTTCGCCGAGGCCGCCATCGCGCACGCGATCGCGTACACCAAGGAGCGCAAGGTCTTCGGCAAGCCGGTCGCCTCGTTCCAGAACACGAAGTTCGTGCTCGCCGAGTGCTCGGCCGAGACCCAGGCCGCGCGTGTCTACGTCGACCACTGCCTCGAACTGCTCGACCGCAAGGAACTGACGGTCGCCGATGCGGCCCGCGCCAAGCTGTTCTGCACCGAGGTCTCCGGTCGCGTCATCGACAAGTGCCTGCAGCTGCACGGCGGTTACGGCTACATCACCGAGTACCCGATCGCCCGACTCTACGCCGACACCCGCGTGACCCGGATCTACGGTGGCACCAGCGAGGTCATGAAGACGATCATCTCCAAGGACCTGGGGCTGTAGGCATGTACCCGGGCCGTTACGCCGCGGTCGCCCCGGACCGGCCCGCCGTGCACGAGGCCGCGACCGGGCGGACGCTCACCTATCGGGAACTCGAGGACGCGTCCGTCCGGTTCGCGCACTGGCTGCGCGCGCACGACGTCGGCAGGGGCGACCACATCGCGGTGATCACCGTCAACGACCTGACGGTGTTCGAACTGTACTGGGGTGCACTGCGTTCCGGTGTCTACATCACGCTGGTGAACAGGCACCTCGCACCCGCCGAGGCCGCGTACATCGTCGACGACTGCGACGCGAAGGTGCTCGTCGTCTCGGCGCCGCTCGCCGAACTCGCAGAGGCGATCGCGCCGCTCAACCCGAAGGTGACGCACCGCATCGCCTTCGGAGGTCGGGTGCCCGGACATCTCGTGTACGAAGAGGAGGTGGCCGGTCTTCCCGTCACCCCCATGGCGGACCAGCCTCGCGGCAGCGACATGCTGTACTCCTCCGGCACCACCGGGCGCCCCAAGGGGATCAAGCCCGCGCTCACCGGTGCGCAGGTGGGGGACGAGCCGGGTTCGCCGCTGCTGAAACAGGTGCGCCGCTTCGGCTTCGACGAGAACACCGTCTACCTGTCGCCGGCACCGATCTACCATTCGGCGCCGCTGCGGTACAGCGTGTCGACGCAGGCGCTCGGCGGCACGGTCGTGCTCATGGACCGGTTCGATCCCGAGCTCAGTCTCGCGTGCATCGAGCGCTATCGCGTCACCCACAGCCAGTGGGTGCCCACGCATTTCGTGCGCCTGCTGAAACTGGCCCGCGAGGTCCGGGAGCGCTACGACCTGTCGTCGATGCGGTGCGCGCTGCACTCGGCGGCTCCGTGCCCGGTCGAGGTCAAGCAGGAACTCATGCGGTGGTGGGGCGAGATCGTCTACGAGTACTACTCCGCGACCGAGGCGATCGGCAACACCCTCGTCACCCCACAGGAATGGCTGCGCAAGCCGGGCACCGTCGGGAAGACCGGTGGCCCGGGCACACTCGGCCTGGCCCGCATCTGCGACGAGAGCGGCAACCGGCTGCCCACCGGTGAGATCGGCACCGTCTACTTCGAACGGGACGACTTCTCGTTCGAATACCACAAGGATCCGGAGAAGACGGCGTCCACGAGGCACCCCTTCGAAGGTAACTGGTACACCACCGGCGACATCGGATATCTCGACGAGGACGACTACCTGTTCCTCACCGGGCGCGACAAGTTCACGATCATCTCGGGTGGGGTGAACATCTACCCGCAGGAGATCGAGAACGTCCTCGCGCTGCACCCGTCGATCGCGGACGTCGCGGTGGTCGGTGTGCCGGACGCGGACCGCGGTGAACGCGTCGAAGCGTTCGTGCAGCTCGTCCCCGGCGCAGAGGGATCGGACGAGCTCGAGGACGAGATCATCGGGTTCTGCCGGGAACGCCTCTCGCGTTTCAAGTGCCCCCGGCACGTGCGGTTCGTCGACGAACTGCCGCGCACGCCGACGGGCAAGATGGTCAAGGGCAGGCTCGGCGAGCTGATCGCGCAGTACGCCGATACGGGAGCGTTGTCGTGAGAGTGCTGTCGCCGAAACAGCGCGTCTTCATCGAGGCGGGCCGGAAGGAATTCGTGCGCAACGGATACGGCTCGTCGTCGATCCGGACGATCGCGCAGGAAGCCGGCGTGAGCCTGTCCGCGCTGTACTACCACTACAAGAACAAACAGGATCTGCTGCTGGCGATCCTGCTCGACGGTGTCGACACCTACGACGCGGTCTGCGACGCCGAACTCGCCCGCGCCGGCGACGATCCCGTCGAGCAGATCCGCGCGTTCGTCAGGGGGAACGTCATCTTCCGCACGCAGTTCCCCGAGCAGGGTCGCATGATCGCGACGGAAGTGCGCAACCTCGAACCCGAGGGTGCGCGACTGTACGAGGAACGCCGGCGTGCCGGCCGGAGACGGATCCGCGACATCATCGATCGCGGTGTCGCACAGGGTGTCTTCACCACGAAGTACCCCGACGACTGCCGCCGGTCGATCCTGGCGATGGTCTCGGCGATCGCCAACTGGTACGACCCCGCGGGCCCGGACGGCCCGGACGAGATCGCCGAACGCTACGCGGACCTGTCGCTGGCGCTGCTGTGTCCCACCATCACCGGTGGAGAAGGAGATTCACGATGAGTGCACGAGTCGTGCCGAGGGCGGGCACTCCCGACCCGGCACTGACGGAACTCCGTGCCGAGGTACGGGCGTTCTTGAAGGAACAGATCGACGCGGGCGTGTTCACCCCGGGCATCGACACCTGGCTGACGCGATGGAACCCCGAGTTCACCCGCGCGCTCGCCGCTCGCGGCTGGGTGGGTATGACGATCCCCGTCGAGTACGGCGGACACGGACGGACCTTCATGGAGCGCTTCGTCGTCACCGAGGAGCTGCTCGCGGTGGGCGCTCCGGTCGCCGCCCAGTGGGTCGCCGACCGTCAGGCCGCACCGTCGCTGTTGAAGTACGGCACCGAGGAGCAGAAGAAGCGGTTCCTGCCGGGCATCGCGGCCGGTGAGATCTGCTGGGCCATCGGCATGTCCGAGCCCGACTCCGGATCCGACCTCGCGAGCGTCAAGACGAAGGCCACGCAGGTGGACGGCGGGTGGCGGATCTCCGGCACCAAGCTGTGGACGTCCGGGGCGCACCACGCCGATGCCTTCTTCGGCCTCGCGCGCTCCGCACCGCTCGATCCGGCGCACCGCCACGACGGGCTGAGCCAGTTCATCGTGCTGCTCGACTCCCCGGGCGTGACCATCCGCCCGATCCTGTCGATGTCCGGCGACCACCACTTCAACGAGGTGCTGCTCGACGACGTCTTCGTCCCGGACGACCTGGTGCTCGGGCAGATCGGTGCCGGCTGGGAACAGGTGACGAGCGAGCTCGGCTACGAGCGCAGCGGTCCCGAGCGTTTCCTGTCGACCTTCGGGATACTCGAATCCCTCGTGCACGGTGTGGCCGACGGCAGCGTCGAGGCGGACACCCGCATCGGAGCGACCATCGGGCGCATGGCGGGCCTGCACCGCATGTCCACCGCGGTCTCCGAGTCCCTCGAACGCGGCGAGAACGCCGAACTCGCGGCGTCGGTCGTGAAGGTGCTCGGCACGAAGACCGAGGGTGATCTGGCAGATCTCGCCGATGAGATCGCGGGATACACCGCGGCCGACAACCATCTGGCCGAGCTCGTCCGGGCAGGTGTCATGCAACGACCGGGCTTCACACTGCGCGGCGGCACGAGCGAGATCCTCCGTGGGGTCATCGCACGAGGATTGGGGATGAGATGAGCGGACAGGACGCACTGCAGTCGACGGAACTACGCGACTTCGCACAGATGCTGTCCGAGGTGTTCACCTCGGGTGACGACCATCGGATCGGTGAGGTCGTCGAACTCGATCGTGCCCTGTGGAGCACCCTCACCGAGCTCGGCCTCGATCGGCTCACCGGTTCGGAGGAGAGCGGCGGAAGCGGCGCGGGATGGTTGGAGGCCGCCCTGTTGCTCGAAGCCGCCGGCAGCGCCGCTGCTGCCGTGCCGGTCGCCGAGAACGATCTGCTCGCGGGCTGGCTCCTCGACCAGGCGGGCCTCGATGCGGCGCCGGCCGTGCGCACTGCCGCGGTGCTCGACGCCGACGGCCGCGCGCGCCACGTGCCGTGGGCCCGGTTCGCGGATTCGATCGTCGTGCTGTGGCAGTCGCCGCAGGGATGGCAGGTCGCCGAGGTCGCACACGGCGACGTCGAGATCGTCGAGGCCGTGAACCTGGCGGCGGAGCCCCGTGATCACGTGCGCGTCGACCTGTCGGCACTGTCGGGACGCGACGTTCCGGCGGGCACCGCCGACGAGTTCCGCTACCGGGGTGCGCTCGTCCGCGCACTGGCCACCGCGGGCGCGATGGATCGGATCCTCGAGCTCGTCGTCGACCACACCACCGCGCGCGTGCAGTTCGGTCGTCCGCTGGGCAAGTTCCAGGCGGTGCAGGCGCTCGTCGCCGACATCGCCACCGAGGCCTCGCTCGTGCACGCCGCCGCGGATGGCGCCGTCGATGCCGTTCTCGCCGGAGGTTTCGGTGACGCGTCGACCCGCTTCGCGATCGCAGCGGCCGCCTCGTGCGCCGGACATGCGGCCTCGGTCGTCGCCCGCAACGCGCATCAGGCGCTCGGCGCGATCGGCTTCACGATGGAACACGAGCTGCATCGGCACGCCAACCGGATCCTGTCGTGGCGCAGCGAATTCGGAACGGTCGCGTCGTGGGACTCCGAACTGCTCGCCGCGGCCGGCGAGGCCGGGGACGTGTGGGCGTTGATCACCGGCGGCCCCACCCGCTGACGGGTATTCGTCGCCGTATCAGGCGGCGGACGCGCTCCCCACGAGGCCGACTTCGGTGCGGTCGGTGACGTCGAGGTCGGGAGCGAGGATGTCGAGCAGCATGCGCACCTGACGTGTGGGTGCGACGACGTGGAAACGGCCGGGCCGGATGTGATCGGCATCGGCGAGTGTCGAGGCGACCTCGGAGTACATGAAGGTCACCTCGGACAGGTCGACGACGACGTGATCGCCCGAGTGTGCGAGGTCGCCGAGAGTGGAGGCGAACTCCGCTCGGGCGGTCATGTCGAGATCGCCCTTCGCTCGCAGGACACTGCAGCGACGGGACGGCGAGTGGACGTCGAGGCGGTAGCGCGGCGCTCGGGGGACGGTCGCTGCACCGGCTCGTGAGAGTGCCCCGGTGTCGGTGATGATCCTGCGGGTGGTGCTCGTACGTGTGCTCATTGCGGTCTCCTGTCGGCGTGGATTCGTGCCGTCCGGTGCGGGCTGGATCATGAGCAGGCGGTCGGCCTGCTGTGGTCATCAGCAGGCGGTCGGCCTGCCGTGGTCACGGTGGGAAGTGGGTCGCGGTGAGAACTCGCCTCGGGCTTGCACAGAGCCTGTCCGACGGAGGTCGCTTCGCGACGACCCGTTCCATAACGGAACGATAACGCAACATCACGATTCTATAACGTAGGCGTTCTGAGCTGCGGAAATATCCTATGTTCCCGGCTCCGTCGGCCCGAGCGGACGATCGGTGGCCGGAGATGGGATGCTGGATCCATGAGCGCTGTTCCTGCCGACGCTGCCGCCGACGCGGAGGCCGCGTTCGGCGGCCTCGTCGTGGAGACGGAGCTTGCCCCGATCCACCGGCTCGACAGCGGTGCGTTGTCCGCCGTCGAACTGCAACTGCGTGGTCCGGAAGGATCATCGTTGCACGACGCCACTGCGCTGAGTGAGGCCGCTCGGGCCATGCACCAGAAGTCGGAGCTGGACCGTATCAAGTGGCGCAGGGCCGGCCTGCATGCCGGGTCGGCGGTCGCGCACCTGGTGACCGTCGATCTCGATTCCCTCGACGAACTCGGCGCGCTCGACGAGCGCCGGAACCCGACGACGGTCGCTCTCATCACCGAGCAGGCACTGATCGCCAGTCCCGCCGAGACGCTGCGCACCATCGCGGCGGCGCGCACCGCCGGCATGCTCGTCGCGGTGGACGGTGTGGGAGCGCGTGCCCAGGCCCTCGCGCTGCTGCCGCTCGTCGAACCGGATGTGATCATCACGGCGCCGGCTCTGATCGCCCGTGCGGCCGACGCCTCGACAGCGAGGATCGCGCACGCCGTCGCCGCGTACATCGAATCCAGCAGCGCGGTCGTCATCGCGCAGGGCGTCGATTCGGAACTGCATCGCCGCCGCGCCCTGGGGCTGGCCGCCGAATACGGGATGGGCGCGCTGTATCCGGCGGTGGCTGCGAGCGGAGATGCCGCGCAATCGGATTCGGACGTCGAGCCCATGTCGCTGCGTCCGCGACCTGCCGTTCCGGACGATCCCGAACTCACCCCCTTCGCCCTGGCGTCCGAAGGGCGCAGGCGCACGCGCAGTTTCAAGCGGCTTCTGGTGTCGATGAGCAAGCTGCTCGAGACCAATGCGGTGGGAGCCGGACCGGAGACGATCGTGCTCGGCACCTTCCAGCGCGCCGAGCACTTCACGCCGACTTCACGGGCACGATGGGCGCAGCTCGCCGAGCAGGTCGCGTACACCGGGGTCTACGGCGTCGGAATCGATCCCTACGTCGACTCCGCGGTGCACCACGCGCCGTTGGACCCGGACGATCCGATGGTCGACGAATGGAACGTCGTCGTCCTCGGCCCGCACTTCGCGTGCGTGCTCGCCGCGCTCGACATGCACACCGACGCAGCGGATCTCGACCGCGAATTCCACTACGTGCTGTCCTACGACCGCGGCACCGTCATCCGGTGCGCCCACAGCATCCTGGCGCGTTTCGAAGGGTGACCCGCGGGGGAGCGGCTCAGGACGACGGCGGGATCTCCAGGGATACCGATCGGGGACGGGACAGGGTCGCGCGCGCCGCACGGGCGACGGCCTCCCGGTCGTAGGAGACGACGTACTCGAATTCCCGCTCACCGCCGGCAGTTCGACGGTGCAGGTCGAGCGCCGAGAGTGCGCACGCGAACGACTCTCCCAGGAGGATGACGTTCCACTCCTCGACGAGTGGATCGTGCGGTTCGATCGGGACGAGGTCCGGGCCCGAGTCGCTCGTGCCGAAACCGACCGCGAAGACCGCCACGTGCGCGAGGGTGTCGGACATCGACATCCATCGCCTGCGCGCAGCTCCGGTGAAGTGGTCGTGGTGTTGGAAGGTGCCGAGGGCCACCGTGTCGGGTCCTGCCTCCCCGGCCCGCGCCTCGAGATCGGCGCTCATGGAGACCAGCAGCCCCTTGCCGCTCCGCACGCGTTCCCGCCCCGCCGACAGGATGCGGAAGGGCGTGGCGGTCGCGTCGTCGAGCGGTGCGCTCCAGGAGGGTTGCCGGAACAGCTCACCGCGCGGCGACGAAGGATCGGCCTCACCCTGTAGCGCTGCACCGCAACCGAAATCGATACCGTGGGCGAGGGCTGCCCGGCGATGCAGGTCGGAGTCGATACCCTCGGCGAGAACGACGGAGTTCGTGCGCTCGCAGTGGGCCCGCAACGACAGCAGGGTCGTGGCGGCCCGCAGGTCGGATGCGACGAGCGCCTCGGCCGGTACGACGACCACCTCGGGCTCCACCAGGGCAAGGACGACCGTGGCGCGGGACGTCGATTCCGCGATGCGGACCGCCACGGCGAATCCGCGCTCGCGCACAGCGGCGATCCCACGCAGGACCGTCGGAGGGTCGGCGAACACCTCGTGCTCGTCGACCAGCGCGACGGCAGCGCGACCGGCCGCACTCTCTGCGGTGCCGTGTGCGAGGCCGGACAACGGCATCAGGACGGGGACGTCCCGACCCCCGCCGGAATCAGCCGCGGTCAAGGGCATCACGGCTGCGACGACCGTGCCGTCCACGAGGTCGTGGATCGCGCTCGCGTGCATCACGTGCCGCCTTCCCGCATCACGGCGGTCCGTCCGCCGGGCATCACACCGGACGCGCACAGGGACCGCCGAGAGCAGGATCCGGTGCGTCGTCCGCTGCGGACATCCTGCCAGCCGCCGCGCCGGTGACATCGACGGCCTTCGGCGGACTCGGCCGGGCGATCACCGCAGATACAGGCGGACCTTGTCGATCTCGTTGCGCAGCAGGTCGATCTCCTCGGCGGTGGGATCCTCGGTCAGCGTCAGCTCGTCGGAGACCTTCAGATCCCAGCCGGTCGCGGTGCGGACCTGGTCGACGGTGACACCGCGGTGGATGCTGGTCAGTTCGAGTTCGTCGAAGGGATCCTGCCGAGACAGCACGCCGAGGCTGGTGAACACCTTCGTCACCCCGCGCCCGCGCGGCATGATGCCGACGCCCGCCTCACGGGCGCGCACCGGACTCGGGGTCGTGCAGAAGTCCAGTTCGGCGGGGAAGGCGCTCGGATCGTGGCGTCGCATGATCACGAACACCTCGCCGGCGTTGGGCATGATCTCGACGGCTCCACCGCCGCCGGGCAGGCGCACGGTGGGCTTGTCCCAATCACCGATGATGCTGGTGTTGAGGCTGCCGTAGCGATCGATCTGCGCCGCACCGAGGAAGCCGACGTCGACGTTGCCGCCCTGCAGCACGTACCCGAACAGCGACGCCATGGACACGACCGATTCGGCGCCGGAGACCACGACGGAATCGGCGATGCCCTCGGCCATCGCCTCGGGATGCGCCCCGCAGACGCCGGATTCGTAGATCAGCTCGACGTCGGGGTTCGAGGTGCGGGCGGCGAGGTCGACGGCGAGGGTGGGCAGACCGACCCCGGCGAAGACCCGGGCCTTGCCGGCCAGTTCCCGCGCGGCGACGGAGACGATCAGTTCGGTGGTGGAGAAGGTTTCGGTGGTGGTCACTTTCGGCTCCCGTAGTCGACGGTCCCGGAGGGGCGCGGGGCGACCTCGAGGTCGGCCCAGTACTCCTCGCCCAGTTTCTCGAGGTATTCGGCGTGGTCGCCGGTGGTGAGGACCCATTCCTTCAACCAGGTGCGCAGTTGCTGGGGGTCCTTGCTGATCGCGGTCCAGCGGCGGTAGAACGCGCAGTCACGGTCGTAGTAGCCCTGCGCGTAGGAGGGGTGCGCTCCGCGCGGGCACAGCACCACCGCGTCCACCGCGTGTGACGGCACGAGGGTACGGCTGGGGTCCGAGCGGATCACGTCGTCGTCGACGATCTCCTCGACCACCACGATGGCCTTCTTCGCGGCGTAGACCGCTTCCTGCTGGACGCCGGCGATGCCCCAGATCTGGACGTTGCCCGAGCGGTCGGCGCGCTGGGCGTGGATGATCGTCACGTCGGGGTTCAGCGGAGGCACGACGTAGACGCTGCCGCCGCCGAAGGGATCGTCGACGAGGCGGATGTTCGGGTTGATCTTCGGCAGGTCGCTGCCGGCGTACGAGCGCAGTGGGAAGAAGGGCAGCCCGGCGGCGCCGGCCTGGTAGCGGCAGACCATGCCGTAGTGGCTGTACTCCTCGACTTCGAGTGCGACGGGGTCGTGGTTCTCGATGCGCCGGCGGATCTCGTAGAGGGATCCGGCCGAGCCGCTCGCGAAGAACGACGCGACGAGCTTCGACACGCAGTCGGCGGCGATGAGCTGATCGGAGATGATGTCGGGGGTCATGCGGCACAACGTCAGGTCGCGCCTGCCCTGCCGGATGATCTCGTGCGCCGCCGCGAACGGGATGAGGTGCGAGAACCCCTCGAGGGCAACGGTCATGCCGTCCTCGACATAGGTGGCGATCGCCTCGCGCATGGTCATGAGTTTGTCCGGCATACCGGTCGTCCTCCGTGTGGTCGGTACTTCGGTGTCGGATATCAGGCGCCCGCAGGCGTGATAATCGACGGGTGGAGATCCAGCAGGTGAAGGCGTTCCTCGCGGTGGCGGAGGAACTGCATTTCGGTCGGGCGGCGCAACGGCTGCACATGGCCCAGCCGCCGCTCAGCCGCACGATCCGCAGACTCGAGAAGGAACTCGGAGCCGAACTCTTCGAACGCAACACCCGCAGCGTGCGGTTGACGGAGAGCGGTCGAGCGCTCGTCGAACCGGCCCGGAACATCCTCGACGCCTGCCGGCTGGCCGAGATGGCGGTGACCGCCGCGGGGTCGGGTCAGACCGGCAGGGTCCGTATCGGTTTCGCCGGTTCGTCCTCGCACTATCTCGTGGGTCGATGGGCGAAGCTCGTGCGACGCACCCATCCCGGTATCGAATTCGTGCTCGACAGTTCGGCGTACGCGAGCGAGGCACTCAACAAACTGGCCGCGGGAAAGCTCGACATCGGCATCGTGCGCCTGCTGTTCTTCCCGCCGGGGATCGCGTCGCGCGTCGTGGCCCGCGAGGACCTCGTCGTGGCGCTGCCCAAGGAACATCCCCTCGCCGACCGGGAGCAGGTCCGGCTCGAGGACCTCGCGGACGAGGCGTGGGTGATGCTGCCCGCCGAACCCGGATCGATGCTGCGCGAGCTGTTGCTCCGCCTCGCCCACGATGTCGGCTTCACACCCAGAATCGTTCAGAGCGCCCCGGATTCGCTGTCGCTGATCGCCCTGGTCTCGGCCGGGGTCGGATGTTCGATGACGGTCTCGTCGGTTGCGGCGAACGTCATCAACCCCGAGGTCGTGTTCGTTCCCCTCGCCGATCATCCCGAGCCGCTCGACGTGCGGCTGGTGTGGCGGGAGGACGACGACAGTGCCGCGCTGCGAGAGGTTCTCCGCCTCTCCGAGGAAGCGCTGCCGACTCCGGAGTGACCGGAGCCGGCCGGCAACTGCGCCGGCCGGCCCCGAGTGCGAGGGATCCGTCCTAGGCATGGACGCGATCTCGTGGGGTGTCGTCGGAGCGAGGGGTGTCCTCGGTGCCCGGCGTACGGCGGTCGCGCTCGGCTGCCTCCGACTGCTCGAGGGCGAGTTCGTCGGCGTCGGACTTCTCGGCGACCGACGGTGCCTTCGGGTCGTATCCGGTGCGCTTGAGCAGCGCCAGGGTGCACACGAGGGAGACCGCTGCGTAGCAGGCC
Organism: Rhodococcus sp. BUPNP1; assembly: GCF_002215235.1. Taxonomy (NCBI): domain Bacteria; kingdom Bacillati; phylum Actinomycetota; class Actinomycetes; order Mycobacteriales; family Nocardiaceae; genus Rhodococcus; species Rhodococcus sp. BUPNP1. Next base: position 65,551 of record NZ_NERM01000012.1, on the reverse strand, counting down.
GCCGCGATGGCCACACCGGTGACGTCACCCGACGAGTTGAGCAGGTACTGCGCGAGCACCGGGGTGCCACCACCGACGATCAGCGAGCACAGCTGGTAGGCGAGCGACAGGCCCGAGTAACGGATGTTCGCCGGGAAGGCGCGGGCCAGGATGCCGGCGATCGCGCCGTAGAACATCGAGTGCGGAATCGTCGCGAGGCACATACCGATCGCGGCGATCGCGAAGGTCTCGGTGCGGATCGCGAAGAACATCGCGGGCATGAGGAACAGCTCCGGGACGATCATCAGGAGCATGGCCTTGCGCATGTCGATCTTCGACACCAGCACGGCACCGAAGGGCTGCACGATGAACTGCACCACGAGGGCGATCGCGATGATCGCGAGGAAGGTGCCGCGCTCGTAGCCGAGTTCGCTCGTCGCCCACGACAGCGCGAAAGTGTTCTTGAAGTAGGTCACCTGGGCGAGGGGCAGTGCACCGGCACCGAGCAGGACCAGGACCCAGTGCTTGCGCAGCACTTCCTTGATCGGGAGCTTGACGGTCTTCTTGCGCGCCAGAACGGCTTTCATCGCGTCCGACTCTTCGAGCTTGAGACGGATGATCAGGCCGACGGCGACCAGGACACCGGAGAGCAGGAACGGGATGCGCCAGCCCCACATCATGAACTGCGGGGTGGGCAGCGCGGCGAGGAAGAAGAACGCCATCGTCGACAACAGGTTGCCGGCGGGCGAACCCTGCTGCGCGAACGCCGAATACAGGATTCCCTTGCCCTTCGGGGCGTTCTCGCTGGCGATGAGGACGGCACCGCCCCATTCACCACCGACCGCGACGCCCTGCACGATGCGCAGGAAGACCAGCAGGACCGGCGCCCACATCCCGATCTGCGCGTAGGTCGGGAGCAGGCCGATGCCCACCGTCGCGATGCCCATCATGACGAGCGTGATGACGAGGGTGTTCTTGCGTCCGATGCGGTCGCCGAGATGGCCGAAGATGACACCACCGAGCGGGCGGGCGAGGAAGCCTGCCCAGAGTGTGACGAACGCGAGGAGGGTCGCGACACCGCTCGAGAGTTCGTCCGAGAAGAAGATCTGGCCGAACACCAGAGCGGCGGCCGTGCCGTAGATGTAGAAGTCGTACCACTCGATGGTGGTGCCGATGAAGGAGGCGATGCCGGCCTTACGGGCCTTCTTCGCGATCTCCTGATCGGTGGGTGTGGACGAACTCATGCGCCCTCCGTCTCTTACGCCCCCGACGAGGCGGGTGGAATGTGGTCTGCGTCTCATCAGAGAGTGGCAGGGCTCGGCTTTCCAGTCCAATACCCAATAGAACGCGGATCGATACCCCAGAGGTATTACCGGGGAGTCGGTGTTCGGCCTGGTAGACATACAGCGACGCCGGACGGGAACCGCGGACGCGAAAGGACACACGGGTGACGAGCGACGGAACCAATCGGAGCGAGGTCGAGGTTTCTGCAGGCCTGCCGCTGGAGGGCATCACCGTGGTGAGCCTCGAACAGGCGGTCGCCGCACCCCTCGCGACGCGCCATCTCGCGGATCTCGGCGCCCGGGTCGTCAAGGTCGAACGGGTCGGCGACGGCGACTTCGCCCGCGCCTACGACAGCGCCGTGCAGGGGTTGGCCGCCCACTTCGTGTGGCTCAACCGCGGCAAGGAATCCTTCGCCGTGGACCTGAAGGCGTCCGAGGGCATCGACGCGGTGAAGAAGCTGATCCGCGGCGCCGACGTCTTCCTGCAGAATCTCGCACCCGGCGCGGTGGAGCGTCTCGGACTCGGTGCCGACGACCTGCGTGCGGACCACCCGGAACTCGTGGTGGTCAACATGTCGGGATACGGCACCGACGGGCCGATGCGCGACCGCAAGGCCTACGACATGCTCGTGCAGTCCGAGACCGGCCTGTGCTCGATCACCGGCACGCCCGAGACGGCGGTGAAGACGGGCATCCCCACCTCCGACATCGCCGCGGGCATGTACGCGCTCACCTCGATCCAGGCGGCGCTGCTGCGCCGGCACCGCACCGGCGTGGGCGCGACGATCGACGTGTCGATGTTCGATGCCACCGCCGAGTGGCTCGGCTACCCGATGTACCTGCAGATGTACCAAGGACGCCAGGTTCCGCGGATGGGTCTGTCGCACACCTCGATCGCGCCGTACGACAAGTACCCCACCTCGGACGGCGAGATCCTTATCGGCGTGCAGAACGACCGGGGCTGGCGCACGCTCACCGACGTGCTCGGCATGCCCGAACTGGGCGACGACCCGCGCTACGCCACCAATCTCGAGCGGGTGCGTCGCCGCGAGGAGGTCGACGCGCTGGTCGGGCAGGCCACCAAGCAGTTCACCAGCGCGGAGCTCGACGAGAAGCTCGCCGACGCCGGTGTGCCCGCCGCGCAGTTGCGGGATCTGCGCGGGCTCATCGAGCACCCCCAGCTCGCGACGCGCGATCGCTGGCGTGAGGTGCAGACCGAGGCGGGTCCGGTGCGCGGCATCCTGCCGCCGATGAACTTCCGCGACGTCGAACTGCCGATGGGTGCGGTGCCGGGTCTCGGTCAGCACACCGACACGGTGCTCGCCGATCTCGGGCTGACCGACGAGCAGATCGAGGGCCTGAAGAAGGCCGGCATCGTCGGCTGATCCGCCCTGCCCGGTCCGCTCAACCTCGTCTGCTCACCAAATGTGCGGCCATAGCTTTCGGTGCTTATAGGTATCCGAAGCGACTGGCATCGTCGATTCTGATGGATTCATGCTGCTCAGCGATTGACGATCCCCGCCGGGTACCGAAAAATGGCCGTACAAATACTCGTTCGACGAGTGCGGGTCCGCGATGGCCCGATGGGCAAGGAGGCGGCGATGTACGGATCCGGCGACCGTGACTGGGTGGTCGCGGCGCGGTGCCGCGGGGTGGACACGTCGATGTTCTTCCCTCAGCCCGAGGAGGGCCGCGGTGCGGTGCTCCGGGCCGAACGTCAGGCGAAGGAGGTCTGTCGCTCCTGCCCGGTGATCGACGCGTGCCGAGCGCACGCCGTGCGCACCGGAGAGACGCACGGCGTATGGGGCGGCATGAACTACGCCGAACGGCGAGCGTTCGAACGTGCGATGAAACTCGGTCGCCTCCAGTCGGTCTGACGTTGTCAGCCGACGTTGGTGACGGGGATCAGACCGCCGGTGATGGAGGCGCCCGCATCGGAGATCAGGAACTCGATGACCTTCGCGATGTCGGCCGGCTTCGACCAGCGGCTCGTGTCGGCGTCGGGCATCGCGGCGCGGTTGGCCGGGGTGTCGATGACGACGGGCAGCAGCGCATTGACGCGGATGTGGTCATCGCGGTACTCGAGCGCCATCGTCTCGACCAGCGCCGACACCGCAGCCTTGGAAGCGATGTAGGAGGCGCCGCCCGGGAAGGGATTGAGCGTCGCGGCGGTGGAGATGCAGACGATCGATCCACCGCCGCGGCGGATCAGGTGGGGCAGCGCCGCCTGGCTGACGGAATAGGCGGTGCGCAGGTTGAGATCGAGCTGGGAGTCGAGGACCTCGATCGGGGTCTCGTGCACCCGCGGTCCCGAGGTGAAGCCGCCGACGAGGTTGACGACGCCGAACAGGGGAGCGTCGGGGTCGTCGCACGCCAGGTTCAGGGCATCCTCGAGCTGTTGCTCGTCGGAGAGGTCGGCCTGGACGAGCTGCAGATTCGGATGCGTGCCGACGCGCTCGAGCTCGTCACGGACCAGCCACGGCACCACGACCCGCCATCCGGTGTCGAGGAGATGTTTCGTCACGGCGCTGCCGAGGCCGCCGGTGCCACCACTGACCAATACGGTGCGAGCCATCTGCCTGTATCCCTTTCGAGCGAGCCGTCTGCCGTGCTCCGACCGTACGTCGGTGCGCGAGAGGAACGATACCGCAAAACGGAAATGATGTTCTCATTCTTTTCGGCGTGCGGGACGGACGGCCCCTGAGCTGCAGCGACGGGTGGATGCGCTGCCCGCTGAACGACTTCGTACGAAGATCATGACGAACAAACGACGCAAGTGGAAGGACGGTCGATGACCGACATCGAGGCAGAATTCGTTCACATCGCAGGTCTGCGTGCCTACCTGGCCAGGCCGCTCGGCGGTGCCACCGGAGGAATGCTGCTGCTGCCCATGATCACCGGCATCGACGCCCAGGTCCGCGAGTACGCGCACGACATCGCCGGAACCGGTGTGACCGCGCTCGTCTGGGATCCCTGGCACGGACCGAGCGCCGACGACAGCTCGCGCGAGGAACTCGTGGAATTGATGCGGGGCCTCGACGACGAGAAGTGCCTCGCGGAGATGGCGACCCTGCTCGACCACGCCTTCGGTGAACTACGCCTGGAGAAGGTCGGCGTGATCGGGTGGTGCCTCGGCGGACGCCTCGCCCTGATCCTCGGCGCCCGCGACACGCGCGTCGCGAACGTCGTCGCCTACCACCCGTCGATCGCGGTGCCGCCCGCCCCGAACCACACGATCGACGCCGTCGAGCAGGCAGGTCGCGTCGCGGCACCCGTCATGGTGCTGCACGCCGGCGCCGACACGATCATGAGCGCCGAGACCTTCGCGAACCTGCAGGCGACGCTGCAACAGCGCGAGACCGGCGCGACCATCACCCACGTCTACCCGGGCGCCGAACACGGCTTCTCCTCCCGCGACCGGCACGGCAATCCCGTCAACGCCGACGCCTACGCCGTGTCGTGGCCGCAGGCGTTGAGCTTCATCGGGGACACCGTGAAGTCCTGACGTATTCGCTACAGAATCGGCTTTCCGCTACGGCAATTTGTTGTAGCGGAAAGCCGATCTTGTAGCGGATGGACAGAATTTTCGGGAGAAACGGTTGCACATGCGCGCGTGAGGGCCACGATGGAGCGCATGGCGTCGAGCGCGAAACTCGAACAGGTCGTCATCCGCATCGCCGGCGACTCCGGCGACGGCATGCAACTCGCCGGTGACCGGTTCACCGCCGAGGCGGCCGCCTTCGGCAACGACCTGGCCACACAACCCAACTTCCCCGCCGAGATCCGCGCACCTCAAGGCACTCTTCCCGGGGTCTCGAGCTTCCAGATCCAGATCGCCGATCACGACATCCTCACCGCCGGGGACCGGCCCGACGTGCTGGTCGCGATGAACCCGGCGGCCTTCAAGGCCAACGTAGGCGACCTGCCCCGAGGCGGCACCGTCATCGTCAACAGCGACGAGTTCACCAAACGGAACCTGAGCAAGGCCGGCTACGACGCCGACCCGCTCGGCACCGACGCCGTGGAGCACCTGACCGTCCACGCCCTGCCGATGAGCACGCTCACCACCGGAGCCGTCGAACCGGCCGGCGTCGGTAAGAAGGACGCGCAGCGCTCGAAGAACATGTTTGCGCTCGGTCTCCTGTCGTGGATGTACGGGCGGCCGATCGCGCCGGTCGAGACGTTCCTCGAGCGCAAGTTCGCGTCGAAACCCGACATCGCGCACGCGAACGTCCTCGCCCTGCGCGCCGGCTGGAACTACGGCGAGACCACCGAGGCGTTCGCCGCGACCTACGAGGTGGCCCGCGCGTCGCTGCCACCCGGGACGTACCGGCAGATCACCGGCAACACCGCCCTCGCCTACGGTCTCGTCGCGGCGGGTCGCGCGGCGGGGATGGACGTCTTCCTCGGCACCTATCCGATCACGCCGGCCTCCGACATCCTCCACGAACTGAGCAGACTCGGACGCTTCGGAGTGCACACCTTCCAGGCCGAGGACGAGATCGCGGGTATCGGCGCCGCGATCGGCGCGTCCTACGGCGGTGCGCTCGGGATCACCAGCACGTCGGGTCCGGGGATCGCCCTGCAATCCGAGGCCATCGGTCTGGCGGTGATGACCGAGCTGCCGCTGATCGTCGTCGACGTCCAGCGCGGCGGACCGTCCACGGGCCTGCCGACGAAGACCGAACAGGCCGACCTGATGCAGGCGATGTTCGGCCGCAACGGCGAATCGCCCGTCGCGATCGTCGCACCGCAGTCGCCCGCCGACTGCTTCGACGCCGCACTCGAGGCCGCGCGCATCGCCATCACCTACCGCACGCCGGTCATGCTGTTGTCCGACGGTGCGATCGCCAACGGATCCGAACCGTGGCGGATCCCCGACATCGACGACCTGCCCCGCATCGATCCGCGCTTCGCCGCGTCGCCGGGCGACGACGACCCCGGCTATCAGCCCTACGCCCGCCATGCCGACACCCTCGCCCGCGACTGGGCGATCCCCGGAACCGCAGGTCGCGAGCATCGGATCGGCGGACTCGAGAAGGCCGACGGCACCGGCGACATCTCCTACCACCACACCAACCACGAGCTGATGACCCGACTGCGGGTCGCGCGGGTGGCGGGCATCGACGTCCCGGATCTCGACGTCGACGACCCCACCGGCGACGCCGAGGTACTGGTGCTCGGCTGGGGTTCGTCGTACGGGCCGATCGGGGAGGCCGTGCGCCGTGCCCGGCGGGCCGGGCATGTCGTCGCCCGCGCACACCTCCGGCATCTGGCGCCGATGCCGAAGAACCTCGGCGACGTGCTCGGCCGCTACCGGCGTGTGCTGGTCCCCGAGATGAACCTCGGCCAGCTGTCGTTCCTGCTGCGGTCGCGGTTCGACGCCGACATCCAGCCGGTGACGAAGGTGACGGGCATGGCGTTCCGCGCCGACGAACTCCACGACGCCATCGAGGCCGAGTTCGCCGGAACACTCGCCGACACCGAACGATCCCGGACACCGGCTGCGGTCGCCTCCTCGACGAAACTCGACCCCACAGCAGAGAGGGCACGAGCATGACCGGACTCCTCGGCCACGATCTCGGACTCCGCCCGCACACCGACGCACTCGACGGTGTGCCCCGCACGGACGACCCGCAGAAGGCGAAGGACTTCACCTCCGACCAGGAGGTGCGGTGGTGCCCGGGCTGCGGCGACTACGTCATCCTCGCGACGGTCCGCAGCCTGCTGCCCGAATTGGGTGTCCGGCGTGAGAATCTCGTGTTCGTCTCCGGTATCGGATGCTCGTCGCGGTTCCCCTACTATCTCGACACCTACGGTGTGCACTCGATCCACGGCCGCGCCCCGACGCTCGCAACCGGTCTCGCGGTGACGCGTCCGGATCTGTCGGTGTGGGTCGTCACCGGCGACGGCGACGCCCTGTCGATCGGCGGCAACCATCTCGTCCATGCCCTGCGCCGGAACGTGAACATGCGGATCCTGTTGTTCAACAACCGGATCTACGGCCTCACCAAGGGGCAGTACTCGCCGACCTCGGAGGTCGGCAAGGTCACCAAGTCCTCACCCGGCGGGTCGGTCGACGCGCCGTTCAACACCCTGTCGCTCGCGCTCGGCGCCGAAGCGTCCTTCGTCGCGCGTGCTCTCGACTCCGATCGCGCCGGGCTGACGGAGGTCCTGCGCGCGGCGGCACATCATCGCGGTGCGGCCTTCGTCGAGATCCTGCAGGACTGCCCGATCTTCAACGACGGGTCGTTCGACGTGCTGCGCAAGGACGAAGCGCCGTCGCACCTGATCCCGCTACGGCACGGCGAACCGATCATCTTCGGCATCGACGACGAGCTGTGCGTCGTCCGAAAGGGTTTCGGCCTGCGGGTGGTACAACGCTCCGAGGTGGACGCCGCCGACATCGTCGTGCACGACGCGCACACCGACGACCCCGAATACGCATACGCGTTGTCGCGGCTGTCGGACCAGGACCTTCGCTACGTCGTCACAGGGATCGTGCGGCAGGTCGCGCGGACGACCTACGACGACGCCGAACGCGCCCGGGTGCGGGTCGCGCAGGAGTCCGGCACCGCAGACCTGCAGCAGTTGCTGCGGGGCGACAACACGTGGACCGTGCCCTGACGCCGGCATCCGCTACCGTCCTGGCCATCCGCGACGGCAATCTGCTGTAGCGGAGGGCCGACGTTGTAGCGGGTGTCTATCGGCGGGGCTTCGGCGAGACGTTCATGGTGATGCGGGCCGAGACGAAGACCTTGCCCTCGGCATCCGAGATATCCACGGGGACGACGAGTTCGGTGGGCTCGTCGGGGAAGTCCGGGATGTCGTCGAGCCGGGCGACCGCGGTGACGGCGGTGGTCGCCTTCGACTTGTACTCCACGGTCATCCCGACGGGGATCCAGCGGTGGGTGGCGGGGACGGTGGCGTCGGTCATCATGCCGCCGGCGATCTCGGCCATGTTGCACGACGCGATCGCGTGATAGGTCCCGAGGTGGTTGTGCACGCTGCGCCGATTCGGTGCGGTGACCCGGCACAGACCCGGCCGCAGTTCGTGGATGAGCGGATGGATGCTGCGGAAGTAGGGCGCCTTGAAACACACTGCCTGGGTGAACAGCCAGTTCCCGAACGGCACGCGCTGCAGTCTGTTCCAGATGTCGAGGTTGGTCGTCATGACGGATGTCCTTGTCGGTCGGGCGATCAGCGTGGTGCCGGATCGGGTGGGGTGAGGGCGAGGACGGCTCGAACGGCCGCGGCGAGGCGGTCGCGGACGGCGGGCGTGGGGTCCCGTCGTCCCCGCAGGAGCAGGGCGGCAGGGAGTTCGACGACGCAGTCGCGGATCACCGCCACCGCTTCGCGATCGGCGCGGTCCCACACGCCACGGGCGAGCCGGACGAACAGGGCCGTGAGCGCGTCGTCGAGAGCATTCAGCTGTGTGGCGACGTCGTTCGGGACGTCGCCGGAGCCGAGGACGTCCGCGCGACGCACGGCGAGCAGGAAGTGCCCGGAGACGGGGTAGCGGATCGAGTACTCGGCGGGCGCGTCGGCGGCAGCGACGACGGCCTCGACGGCGTTCTGTGGCGCCGACCCGGTGGCGAGGGTGCGGTCGACGGCGTCGCGTTGCAGGTCGAGGAAGCGCCGGGCCGCGCGCAGCCAGACGTGTCCCATCAGCCCTGCCCGCGACCCGAAGGCGTGGTAGATCGCGCCGTTGGACACCGACGTCGCTTCGGAGAGTGCGCGGACGGTGGCGGCAGCGGGGCCGGATTCCACTGCGAGTGCCTCGGCTGCGTCCATCAGCCGGTCGAGGTTGTGGGTGCGTGTGCGCGCCATGCCCAGACAGTAACAGAGCGCGTGCTCTGGAATGGCCGGAAGAGGTGGATCCGCTACCGTCCTGGATATCCGCTTCGGGACACTGCTGAAGCGGATGACTGGCGTTGTAGCGGATCAGGAGTGGTGGACGACGCGACCGGCGATGACGGTCGCGCGGACCGCGTCTCCGGTGGGGGCCGCGAGGGCGTCGGCCAGGGGACGGTCGAGCAGGACGAGATCGGCCGGCGCGCCGACCCGCACGCGGCGAGCAGCGCCACCGGGGTCGTCGAGCGGCGCCAGATACCGGGCCAGCGCGGTCGCGGCAGGAATGCGTTCGTCCGCCCCGACGGCGTCACCGGTCGGGCACGTGCGGGAGACCGCGGCGGAGATCACCGCCCACGGGTCGGCGGGGCCGTAGGGGGCATCGCTGGACAGCGCGACCGGCACGTCGCCGTCGAGGAGGCTTCGGCAGCGATAGAGGTCGGGCAGGTCGACGGCGGGCACGTCGCGGAGATAGGCGTCGCCGCGGTCGGTGAGGAAGCCTGGTTGGGTGACCACCTGCAGGCCCAGGCGTCGCAGGTCGTCGATCGACTCGGCCGGGATGAGGGCGCCGTGTTCGATACGGTCGCCGGGGACGGTGCCCACCTCGGTGAGGACGGCGAGCAGGATCGCGAACGCCTCGCGACTGACGCAGTGCACCGCCACCCCGCGACCGGCATCGTGGGCACGGCGGATCGTCGTCGCGAGGTCGTCGAGGTCGGGCAGTCCGGAGTCGGCGAGCACGATCTTGTACGGACCCGCGGCGAACGTCTCCGAGCCGACGAAATCCAGTGGTGCACCGAGAAGTCGGATATGTTGCGGGACGCACCTGTCGACGTGGGAAGCGCGGAGGTGCTCGAGGGTCGACGGGGTGAGGTCGGGCGTCGCGTCGGTGAGGCCGGTGATGCCGTAGGACGCGAGTTCGGCGCCCACGTCTGCGAGCGACGGTGGGCCGGTGTCGGGCAGTCGGTCGCGGAGCCACGTGTCGGCGCGCCACACCCGTCCTGTCGGCCGTCGCTTCTCGTCGCGTTCGACGCCGGGGTGATCAGCCGTTGCGAGTCCCGTGAGTGCGGCGGCGGTGGAGTTCAGGAACCACACTGCGCCGCTTCGATGTTGGATGCGCACGGGACGCTCGGTGTGCAACGCATCGAGAGAATCCGAATCCAGCAGACCGGCAACCTCTTCCGAGTAGCCGACACCCCGGATCCATCCGTCGCCGGCCGCGGTTGCGAGTGCGCGGGCAAGTTCGTCGGCGGTGCGGACGGCAGGTGGACCACAGCGGACCGACGCGCGGTCGGCCGCGAGAGCGTGCAGGTGGATGTGGTGGTCGTGCAGACCCGGAAGCAGTGCGCCTCCATTGCCGTCGACGAATTCGGCGTACGCGGGCACCGAGATTTCCGGCCCGATGACCGCGACGACCCCATTGCGGATGAGGACATCGGTTCCGCCGACACCGTCGACCTCGACGTCGCGGACGACGAGGACGCTCACGATCGGATGCCCAGATCGGTGAGTACGCGCTGGGTGTCGCGCCCGGATTCGGCGACCTCACCGGAGATTTCACGCTTCTGTGGTTCGGCGACGGCAACGACGCCGCCCGCTGTCTGCAGCACCCACTGCTCCCCGTCACGGATGGCGGGTTGCGAGATGGTCGTGGGTTCGTCGAGAGTCGCCGCGACGACAGCGGACATCGAGATGTCCCAGAGCTTTCCGCGCTCGTCGGGTGACGCCGACATGGCCAGCGCCGCCGCGGTGAGACCCGTGAGGGGATCGGCGATCGCATCACCGACGAAGACGGGACCCTCCGCGTCGTACGCGATCAATCCGGCGGAGGCGGCGATGTCGTCGCCGAAACCTACACGGTGCGAATCCCGTCCGTGCGCGGTGATCGAGATCCACGTGGTGCCGTCGTCGACGGCCTTCACCGCGTCGAGGCCGAAACCGGCGAGTGCCCGCGGTCTCGACGCTTCGATCACGATGTCGGCCGCTGCCACCAGTTCCGCGAGTTCGCGTCGCTGCGTGTCGTCGGCCGGGTCGAGCACGACCGATTCGTGCCCGCCGTGCAGGAGTCGATAGAAGTCGGCATTGCCGCGACGCGCACCGTCCGGCCGCGACGGCGTCTCGACCTTGACGACGCGCGCACCGGCGAGACCGAGCAGATGCGCACACAGCGGCCCGGCCCACAGTGCGCTGAAGTCGACGACGAGCAACCCGTCGACCGAGCGGGGCTCCGACGGCGTCAGGGAAGCGGCTACACCGTGGACGACAGGCCCCGCCGCGATCCCGAGCAGTTCGGCACGCTCGGCCAGCTCCGCCCCGGTGTGTTCGACGAGCCAGTCGGCGACGGCAAGCCACGGATCGCCGGGGATCTCCTCGCCGATCAGGGCGCCGAGCAGGAGCGGGTCGTCGGGACGCGCGCACGAGACCGCCGCCCACCCGTCGGTCGTCGGCAACAGGCGACACGCACCTCCGGCGGAGACCGCTCCACCACGACGATGACCGGTGAACGCCGCACGCTCGGACAGCAGGCGTGCGCCGTCGATGTCGGCGACGTCACCGGAGGCAGCGGTGATCCAGGCGGAGAGTTCGCGGGCGGCGGTGGCAGCGCGACCGGGTGGGAGCAGTGGGGGACCGTCGACTCTGCCGGTCAGAGAGGCAATTCCGCTGTCGGCCCAGTCGCGTACCGGGTCTGCGGCGAGGTCGGTGGCCACGACCGTGATGTTACATTTCGTGCCGGATGGGGCCTGGTGGAGTACAAGGACGGACCACATGGATACGGCACGAGCGATGCTTCTCTCCGCTGCGGACCTGGCGAACGGCGCGGCAGGAGAGCTCCTTCTCGGTGAGGGCGGTGCCGTGTCCCGGCCGATGGTCGTCGTCGACCTCGACGCAGGCGTTCCCCTGATCGAGCGTGCCGTCGAGCAGGCCGCGCTGGCCGACCGGATCCTCGTCGGCCGCGCCACCCGCGAGATCCCCGCCGAGGTTCGTCCGTTGATCGACGCGCTCGACCTCACCTACGCGCCGGTCGCGCAGTCCCGCGGCGTGGTGGACACACCGGATCCGGACGCGAGCATCGCCGCCTTCGCCGAGGCGGTCGCCGCGAACCCGCAGGCCGCGCTGGTGGCACGGCAGGTCGTGCGGGCGTCCGAGACGCTCGCGGTGCCGGAAGCGATCGACGTGGAGTCGCTCGGCTACTCGACGTTGCAGGGCGGACCGGAGTTCGCCGCGTGGCTCGCCGGGCGCGGCCCGCGGCCCCTGCCGCCGCCCTCGGACGAACCGGTGCTGATCGCGCGCGACGGCGACCTCCTGCACATCACGCTCAACCGGCCCGAGCGCCGCAACGCCTACGGCACGGTGCTGCGCGACGCTCTCGTCGACGCCTTGCGACTCGCGATCCTCGACGACAGCATCGAACGGGTCGTGCTCGACGGGGCTGGGTCGTCGTTCTGTGCCGGCGGTGATCTCGACGAGTTCGGCCGCACGCCCGACATCACGCTCGCGCATTTCGTCCGCACGCGCGGGGGAGTGGGGCGTCTCGTCGCGCAACTCGCCGGTCGCATCGAGGTGCGCCTGCACGGTCACTGCATCGGCGCGGGTATCGAGATCCCGGCCTTCGCGGGCCGGGTGGTCGCGACTCCCGACACGGTCTTCCGCCTCCCGGAGGTCTCGATGGGGCTCATCCCCGGGGCCGGCGGGACGGTGAGCATCCCGCGGCGGATCGGCAGGTGGCGGTCGCTGCACCTGTTCGTCACGGCTGCGCCTCTCGACGTCTCCCGTGCACTCGATTGGGGATTGGTGGACGAGATCCGCGACGTGTGAACAATCTGTTGACAACAAGTTGTTCACACACCATCCTGGGTTCATGTCCGAGGAAGGTTTCACCCCACCCGATCCGAGTCGCGAACGCGCGCACCGTGAGTACGCGGGGCTGTTCCGGATCGCCGAACGACACGGCAGCACTCCCGAACAGCGGGCCAGGCAATCGCATCCCGAGATGCTCGACCCGCTCGGCGCCATCCGTCTCGTCGCGGCACTGGCGGGCGGCGTGCACAGTCCCGGCCCCGACGAACCCGAGGTCGACGACGCCGACGTCATCGCCGCGCTCGGCCTCGTGCCGAAGGCGCGCGCCGAGATGGACCAACTCGAGGCGCTCATCCTCCGCATCGCACGGGAACGCGGGATGACGTGGCAGGAGATCGCCTTCGGCCTCGGCCTGGGGAGCACCCAGGCGGCCCGGCAGCGCTACGAGCGCCTCGTCAAGCGGGTCGACGCGTAACGACGAAACCGACGTTGTTCACGATTTCCCACAGGATGTCGCGAACAACGTCGGCTTCGGCAGCAGTGGCCGTCAGGCCATGAGCGCGGTGAACCGCCAATCCAGCACGGGCGCCGGCTCGGCATCGCCGCGGTCGCCATTCGCGGCACCGCCGCGGTGTGCGTAGACGAGCGACCGCAGGTTCAGCACGCCACCACCTTCGGCGAGGGGCTCGGCGGATTCGACGTGCAGGTCGCTGGTGAGGGTGTCGCCCTCCTGCACCGGACCGGTGTGGTCGCACGACTTCCAGCCCAGCACCGTGACGAGATTCGGCAGAGCGCGCGTCGCCTGCGAGAAGGCCAGGCCGATGGTGTGGCCGCCGTAGACGAGACGACCCGAAGCGCCGACCCGCTCGTCGTGGTGCGTCGCTGCGATATTGAGGCTCAGGCGCGCGAGTTCCGGTGCGCTCGAGACGACGTCGCCGCTGGACTGTAGTACGGCACCGGCGAGGGACTTGTCGAAGTGCTCGCCCGGCACCTTCGACCGGTAGACATCCAGATCCCAGTCGGCGGGCGCGGACCACTGCGGTTCGTCCTGCGGTCCGATGGCCGAGAGGTTGTCGGAGTGCACGACGCGGTCGGGATCGGGATTCTCGCTCAGCGGCAGCATCGCGCAGCGGTAGAAGTCGAGGACGGTGTTGCCGTCCTGGTCGACGGTGTTCATGCGCAACGCCGCGAGACCGGTGGGCTTGCGTCCGGGCTTCGCCGAATTCTCCTTCAACCCCACGACTTCGGTGGTGGTGTAGAGGGTGTCGCCGATGTGCGGGAAGCGGCGGAAACGCAGGCCGCGGTAGAAGAGATTGGCCTTGACATGGTGCGTGACGAGCGTGGACTGCCCGATCGCGATGTCGGTGACGAAGCCGGCGTGCGCGACCGGCCCGCCCGCGACGGCGGCCGAGAGGTGCTTGTCGAGCGGAAGACGCAGGCGGTCACCGAGAATGCTCTGGTGCGCAGCGGCGAGGCCGTCGGTGAGCGTCACGGCGGGGGCGGTGTCGAAGACCTGGCCGACGGTCAGTTCGTCGAAATAGGGTCCGCCGACGTACGAGGTGGTCATGGCTTTCAGGCTCCGATCTTCGACAGGGTGCGGCGGGCGGCGACGGCGACGGCCTCGTCGAGCATCTGCCCGTCGAGCTGGGCGGCTCCGGCGCCGCGGTTCTCGGCTTCCTCGAGTGCGGCGAGGACCTTGCGTGCGGCGTCGACCTGATCGTCGGTGGGGGTGAATTCCGCTGCGGCAGAGGTGATCTGCGCGGGATGGATGACCCACTTGCCGTCGAATCCGAGATCGGACACCCACTGCGCCGAGTGACGGAAGGCGTCGTCGTCGGCGATGCCGAGGAACGGGCCGTCGATCGCCTGGACATCGGCGGCGCGGGCGGCGTGCAGCACGCGGTCCTGCACATAGAGCCAGTGCTCGGGGGCTGCGGTGCGGGCGCGACCCAGGGAGGCGCCGAGGTCGGCGTAGCCGATGATCACACCGGCCACCCGGGGGCCGGCGACGATCTCGTCGATGCACTGCACGCCGGCGGGGGTCTCGATGAGGGCCTGCACGGTGACGGTCGACTCGCTGCCGAGGATGCGGTCGGCCTCGACGAGGTCGTCGGCGCTCTCGACCTTGGGGATCACGATCGAGGCGAGGGCGTCGCCGAGTGCGGCGCACGCACGCAGGTCGTCCTCGAACCAGGGGGTGCCGCGTCCGTTGATGCGCACGGAGACGGTGCGCGTGGCGCCGTGTTCGCGGACCAGGGGAGCGACGAGTTCGCGGGCGGCGTCCTTCTGGGCGGCGGTGACGGCGTCCTCGAGGTCGAGGACGACCTCGTCGGCGGCGGAGGCGAGGGCCTTACCGGCTTTGCGTTCGTCGGAGCCGGGGGCGACGAGAACGGCGCGCCGGCGGAGGTGTTGCTCGGAAGACACGGGGACCTCGGGGAGTTCGGTCGGCAATGACGGCGCTAAATGTACGGCCATTGTTGGCGGTATGCCACCCCACGGAGAGGTGTGCCCATAGGAAGGTGCAGTCGTTCGTATCGGCTAAAACTCTGCAATCACGACGTCGAATGAGTGTCTTCGCGTTGACAACGCCCGAACTTGGTCCACAAAATGGCCGTACAAAGTTTCCCGGGTCCGTGTGGCCCGTCCCCGACGAAGGGTGCCCCCGTGACCTACCTGAACGACGAAGAGACTTTTCTGGTCAAGACCGTCCGCGACTTCATCGATCGGGAGGTCAAGCCGTCGGTGCAGGAGGTCGAGCACGCCAACGAGTACCCCGAGAAGTGGATCGAGCAGATGAAGCAGATCGGCATCTACGGACTCGCCGTGCCCGAGGAGTACGGCGGATCGCCGGTGTCGATGCCCTGCTACGTCCAGGTCACCGAGGAACTCGCCCGCGGATGGATGTCGCTGTCGGGTGCGATGGGCGGGCACACCGTCGTCGCCAAGCTGCTGACCCTGTTCGGCACCGAGGAGCAGAAGAGCAAGTACCTGCCCAAGCTGGCCACCGGTGAGATCCGCGCGACGATGGCGCTGACCGAGCCCGGCGGCGGCTCCGACCTGCAGGCGATGACCACGACGGCCAAGCGCGACGGCGACGAGCTGGTCATCAACGGTGCCAAGACGTGGATCACCAACGCGCGTCGCTCGGGGCTGATCGCGCTGCTGTGCAAGACCGACCCCACCGCGCAGCCGCGCCACAAGGGCATCTCCGTCGTGCTCGTCGAGCACGGCCCGGGCCTGACCGTCTCGCGTGACCTGCCCAAGCTGGGTTACAAGGGCGTCGAGTCGTGCGAGCTGAGCTTCGATGGCTACCGCATCTCCGCCGACGCGATCCTCGGCGGCGAGCCCGGCAAGGGCTTCGCCCACATGATGAAGGGCCTCGAGACCGGTCGCCTGCAGGTCGCCTCCCGCGCTCTGGGTGTCGCGACCGCCGCACTCGAGGATTCCCTCGCCTACGCGCAGCAGCGGGAGAGCTTCGGCCAGCCGATCTGGAAGCACCAGTCCATCGGCAACTATCTGGCGGAGATGGCCACCAAGCTCACCGCCGCGCGGCAGCTGGCGCGCTACGCGGCGGAGAAGTACGACAGCGGCGAGCGCTGCGATATGGAGGCCGGCATGGCCAAGCTGTACTGCTCGGAGATCGCGATGGAGATCGCGCTCAATGCGGTGCGCATCCACGGCGGCTACGGCTACTCCACCGAGTACGACGTCGAGCGCTACTTCCGCGACGCGCCGCTGATGATCGTCGGCGAGGGCACCAACGAGATCCAGCGCAACGTCATCGCCGGCCAGCTCGTAGCACGCGGCGGACTGTGACGACCGGCCGCTAGGATCGGTCCGTCATGGACTACAAGGTGCGGGAAACGGAACCGGCCTACGCGCAACTCGCGCGCCAGCTCCGGGAGGCCGTCGAAGCGGGACGGTACAGCGACGGCACGCGGCTGCCCACCGAAGCCGAACTCGCCGAGGAACACGGCGTGAGCCGGCAGACGGTGCGCCGCGCCTTCCAGGATCTCGTGGCCGACGGCATCGTCTACCGCGTTCCCGGCCGCGGCACCTTCGCGAACGAGTCGGGCCGGCGCTACCGGCGCCAGCTCGGCTCGATCGAGGATCTGCTCGCGTTGTCGGCCGACACGGTCATGCAGATCGTCTCGCCGCTGCGACGCGGAGTCGACATCGACGCCGCGAGCCGGCTGCGTCTCGACACCGACGTGCTGTACACGGCTGTGTTCAAGCGCCTGCACGACGGAATTCCGTTCGTGCTCACCACGGTTCACCTTCCCGAATCCGTCGCCGCGCACGTGCTCGACGCGCCGGAACTCCAAGCGGGCGCGTCGAGCCGCAACACGATGATCGGGCTGCTCGAACCGCATCTCGACAGCCCGATCGTCGAAGCCGCACAGTCCATCACGGTCGCGCTCGCCACCGAACAGGTGGCGACCGAGCTGAACTGCGAAGTGGGACATCCCCTGCTGCGCGTCGACCGGTTGTACTCGAACGACGACGGCGTGCCCACCGAGTTGTCGGTGAGTTACTTTCTGCCCGAGCACTACACCTATCGCGTCACCCTCAGGCGAGCCGGTCTCTGACCGTCGCCGCACATCGACAGGAGCAACAATGCGGGTTATCAACGGAATCGACGAGGTCGAGAAGGCCGTCGGCGAGCACCTCGGCCACAGCGACTGGCTCGAGATCGACCAGAAGCGCATCGACCTGTTCGCCGAGGCCACCGGCGATCACCAGTGGATCCACGTCGACCCCGAGCGCGCCAAGGACGGCCCGTACGGCAAGACCATCGCCCACGGTTACCTCACCCTGTCGTTGCTGCCGGTCCTCGGCACCCAGATCTTCTCCCTCGAGGGACTGAAGATGAAGGTCAACTACGGCAGCAACAAGGTTCGTTACCCCGCGCCGGTCCCTGTCGGCTCGCGGATCCGCGCCGGCGCCGAGTTCAAGTCGCTCGAGCGCACCGCCAAGGGCGCGAACCTCGTCGTCGGATACACCA
The DNA here is from genome assembly GCF_002215235.1 of Rhodococcus sp. BUPNP1. NCBI lineage: Bacteria > Bacillati > Actinomycetota > Actinomycetes > Mycobacteriales > Nocardiaceae > Rhodococcus > Rhodococcus sp. BUPNP1. The sequence goes on along the minus strand of NZ_NERM01000012.1, from coordinate 47,635 downwards.
TCGAGATCGAGGGTGGAGAGCGCCCGGCGCTGGTCGCCGAGACGGTCGTCGTTCTCGTCCCCTGATCGTCAGGAGATCTCGATCCGGAGGATGCGATCGTCGTCGCCGGCCGGGCTGCCGCGACCGTCCCGGTTGGACGTCGTCAGCCACAGCGAGCCGTCCGGCGCGGCGACGACGATCCGCAGCCTTCCGTACTCGCCGACGAAGAAATCGGTTGCGGTGGCTGCGGTGTCCTGAACATCAATGCGCCACAAGCGTTCTCCGCGCAGGCCTGCCATCCAGAGGCTGCCGTCGAACCACGCCAGGCCCGACGGCGACGCCTGCGAGACCGGCCACGTGAGGACCGGATCGACGAATTCGTCGGAACCCCCGGCGCCTTCGACCACAGGCCAGCCGTAGTTTGCGCCTGCCGTCACGAGATTCAATTCGTCGACGTCGTTCTGCCCGAATTCCGACGCCCACAACCGTCCCCGGTCGTCGAACGAGAGTCCTTGTACGTTGCGGTGACCGAGCGAGTACGCCGGCGATGCCGGATCGGGATTGCCGGGTGCGGGTTCGCCGTCGCTCGTGATGCGAAGGATCTTGCCGCCGAGCGAATTCGGATCCTGGGCCAGTTCGCGGCGGCCCGCCTCGCCGGTCGCGACGTACAGCATCCCGTCGGGACCGAAGGTCATCCGCCCACCGTCGTGGATCCGGGCGGACGGGATGCCGTCGAGGATCACCTCCGGTTCGGCAAGCGTGGTGCCGTCGAGAACTGCTCTGAGTACCCGGTTGTCGCTGCCGGTGGTCACGTAGAGATAGACGAAGCGGTCGGTGTCGAAGGTCGGCGACACCGCGATCCCCAGCAGCCCCGATTCGCCCTGCGCGAGGGTCTCGCCGACGCGACCGACCTCGCGGACCTCACCGTCGGTGATCTCGACGATCCGGCCGCTGTTGCGTTCGGTGACCAACGCGGAGCCGGTGGGCAGGAAGGCGATGCCCCACGGCGTGTCGAGTCCGGACGCCACCGTCCCGATCACGTGGGGTACTCCGTTCACCTCGGAGACCGCGGAGGCGGTTGCGTCCGTGACGGTCCCGGTGGTCGCCGGTCCGGTGGTCTCGGTGTCCGGCGCGGTCGATTCGGACGCGCACGCACTCAGCGGCAGTACTACCGCCGCGGTCAGGCAGGCCAGACGTCTGCGCATCACGTCGTACATCCTCGCGCGACCACCCGCCAGGTGTCCACCACTTCACCGTTCGAAAGCACGATCAGTTCGTCCGCGAGGTTCACGGCGTTGCACACGTGGTTGGGGATCACCCTCACCTTGTCGCCGAGTCGTGGGCGGGTCGACGCCTCCGGCCACTGCACCGTCGCGTGATGTTCCGACAGTGCGGTGATGCGTGCGTCCGGTTCGCCGAGGATGCGTCCGTACCCGGTGGCCCACGCGGCCCGGTCGGCGCCGAGGACCTTGGAACCGGCATCGAGGACGACCACCTGGTCGCGAGTGGAGACGACGGTTGCCAGCGCGGTCAGTGCGATGTCGGATTCGCTCACCGCGCCGAGTTCGAGTTGCTGGGCGTCACCGAAGATGTACACACCGGGTCGCAGTTCGGTTGCGACCGTAGGTACTTCGAGGAGAGCTGTGGGGGAGGAGCCGCCACTGATCACGGACGGCTCGATCCCCGCTGCTCGTAGCGACGCCGCTGCAACCGCCAGCGCGTCGGCTTCCTCCCGGGCGGCACTGCCCGGCGCGTCGGGTGCGTACGAGTGGCCGGGGAAGGTGAAGACACCACGCACGTCGAGGCCTGCTTCGCGCGCCGCCGACGCCACTGTTCCGGCCTGCTCGGGCAGCACGCCGGTGCGGTGGTGCCCACTGTCGATCTCGACGAGCACCCCGATCGCGGTGCCGGCGTGCTCGACGAGTTGCCGGGCTCCGGTCGCCGAATCGATCCCGACCGTGAGACGCACCCGTCCGGCCAGCGCGCGCAGCCGAGCGCCGCGGGCGGCGTCCACCCACAGCGGATACGCGACGAACAGGTCGTCGAAGCCCTCGTCGGCGAAGACCTCGGCTTCGGAGACGGTCGCAACTGTGAGACCGCGGGCTCCCGCGTCGAGCTGCCGTCGTCCGATCTCGGAGCACTTGTGCGTCTTCGCGTGGGGTCGGAGCGACAGACCTCGCGAGGCGGCGGACTGCGCCATCCGCGCGATGTTGCGATCGAGGATGTCGCGGTCGACGAGCAGTGCCGGAGTGGTGTCGAGATCCATGGCCGAACCGTAGACGGTCGGGACCGGAAATTTAGAGAGTGCGCGACCTCTTTTTCGTGTTACCCTCGCGCCATGAGTGGTGTGGATCACAATCATGGGGATTTCGACGTCATCGTCCGAGGTGGTCTCTGGTTCGACGGGACGGGTGCGCCCGGCGTCGTCCGCAACCTCGGCATCCGCGACGCGGTCGTCGTCACCGCGACCTCCGACAGTCTTCCCGCCGGCCCGGACACCGAGGTCGTCGACGCGCACGGCCGCTGGGTGATGCCAGGCTTCGTCGATACCCACACCCACTACGACGCCGAAGTGCTCGTGGGTCCGGGTCTGTCCGAGTCGGTGCGGCACGGCGTCACGACCGTGCTCATGGGCAACTGCTCGATCTCGACGGTGTTCGTACCGCCGGTCGACGCCGCCGACCTGTTCAGTCGCGTCGAGGCGCTCCCGCGCGAGCACGTCCTCTCGGCCCTCGAGAAGTCCAAGACCTGGAGCACGCCGAGCGAATACATCGAGGCGCTGAACAAGCTGCCGCTCGGACCGAACGTGACGGCCTTCGTGGGACATTCGGACGTCCGCGCATCGGTGATGGGACTCGGACGCTCCACCGAGTCGGCGAACCGCCCGACCCGCGCCGAACTCGCCGCCATCGACGCCCGCGTCGAGGACGCCCTCGACGCGGGCTTCCTCGGCGTGTCGACGATGACGAACCCGTGGGACAAGATGGACGGCGACCGCTACCGCTCGCGCACCCTGCCGTCGACCCACGCGTCGTGGTCGGAATTCCGCCGCCTGCACAAGATCCTGCGCCGGCGCGGCCGCACCCTGCAGGCCGTGCCGAACCTCAACACCAAGTACGACGTCGCATTCTTCGCCCTCGCCAGCACGGGCATCGGACGCAAGCCGATGAAGGCGTCGGTGCTCGCCGCGGCCGACACGAAGGCCGAACGGTGGGTCAACCGCATCTTCGGCCCGATCGCGTTCGCGGCCAATCGGATCGGCAAGGGCGCCTTCCGCTGGCAGCACCTGCCCACGACCTTCGAGGTGTACTCCGACGGCATCGACCTCGTCGTCTTCGAGGAGTTCGGATCGGGCCGTGCCGCACTGCATCTGCAGGATGAACTCGTCCGCAACGACCTGCTGCGCGACGAGGCCTACCGTCGCTGGTTCCGGCAGGACTTCGAGAAGAAGTTCTCACCCCGCGTGTGGCACCGCGACTTCGACGACACCCGGATCGTCGAATGTCCCGACGGCTCGCTCATCGGTCGGTCGATCGGCGACGTCGCGCGCGTGAGGAAACTGCACCCGGTCGACACCTTCCTCGACCTCGTCGTCGAGTACGGCCGGAAGTTCCGGTGGCACACCGTGATCGCCAACGACCGCAAGAAGGTCGCCGACCGGCTCATCCGCACTCCCGATGTCACCGTGGGCTTCTCGGACGCCGGCGCCCACCTGCGGAACATGGCCTTCTACAACTTCGCGATCTGTCTGCTCCGCCGCGTCCACGACGCCGAGAAGGCGGGCAAGCCGTTCCTCACGCTGCCCGAGGCCGTCCACAAGCTCACCGGTGAACTCGGCGACTTCTACGGAATCGACGCCGGCCACCTGCGGGTGGGCGACCGCGCCGACTTCGTCGTCGTCGATCCTGCCGGGCTGAACGCCGACGTCGATGCCTACCACGAGGCTCCGCTCGAGGAGTTCGGCGGAATCCGCCGCATGGTCAACCGCAACGATCGCGCCGTGACGGCGACGGCGGTCGCCGGCCGGGTGGTCTACCGCGACGGCGAGTTCGTGCCCGGCTACGGACGCACCGTCGGCACCGGCCGGTTCCTGCGCGCCGGGGTGGAGGAGCGCGGACCCGCGCCGATCCGCACCCCGGCAGGTGAGCCCGTCGCGTGAGTGCACCCGCAGTACGCCGCACCCAGCAGGAGCGCAGGGAGGAGACGATCGGTCGCATCCTCGACGCGACCATCACCTCCCTCGCCGAGCTCGGCTACACCGCGACGACGATCGGTGAGGTGTGCCGGCGCTCGGGGGTGTCGTCGGGTGGGGTGTTCCGGCACTTCCCGACGCGACTCGACCTGATGATCGCGGCGGCCGATGCGGTCCGGGAACGCCAGTTCGCGAACTTCGAGGCCGGCCTCGCGGCGCTCGGTGACGAGCACGCGGACATCTCCGAGTCGCTGCGGGTGTGCCTCGAACTGCTGCGCACCGCCTGCCGGGCGCCGATGAACGCCGCCTGGTACGAACTGCTCGGCGCGGCGCGCACCGACCCGGCGCTGCGGGAGCATCTGGCGCCGATGGCCGAGCGCTACCACGCCCAGATCGTCGATTTCGGCAGGTCGCTGCCGGTCGAGGCCCGGTTCCCGTCCGACGTCTTCGACACCCTGCTGCTGTCGCTCGTGCACATGTTCGACGGCGAAGCGCTGGCGTCGACGGTGCATCCGCAGCCGGAATTCGACGTGCGACGGATCGAACTGATGGCCCGGATGTTGGCGCTCGTCACATCTGACATAAGTTCGGATGATGAGCAATAACGGATCTGCTCCTCAGTGGTTCGTCGACGCCCTGGCCGCACCCGTCGAGACCGGGAAGGTCGAGGCAGCGGGTGCGACCATCGCCTTCCGGGCGTGGGGCGAATCCGGTCTGCCGGGCGTCGTGCTGGTCCACGGCGGCATGGCGCATTCGGGGTGGTGGGACCACATCGGCCCGCAGCTCGCCGCCGGACGTCGCGTCGTCGCTCTCGACCTGAGCGGTCACGGCGACAGCGACCACCGCGAGCACTACACCCTGGAAGCGTGGTCCGCGGAGGTTCTCGCCGCGGCCCGGGTCGGCGGTATCAGCGGTCCGCCGGTGCTCATCGGCCACAGCATGGGCGGGATCGTGTCGTTCGCGGCCTCCCATCTCCACGGCGACGAACTTGCCGGTGTTGTGATCATCGATTCGCCGATCCGCGACATGACGCCCGAGGAACTCGAGATGCGCGCGAAGGCCGTCGCGAACGCCGGACCGCCGAAGGTCTACGCCGCGGCGGAGGACGCCGTCGCACGGTTCCGCCTCGTGCCGCCGCAGGACGACGCCGAACCCTACGTGCTCGAGCACATCGCCCGCGGGTCGCTGAAGCAGGTCGACGGCGGCTGGTCGTGGAAATTCGACAATCTCCGCATGGGACGTGAGGGGCGCCGTAGCCTCGAGGTGATGAATCCGGGATGCGCCGTCGCCTACTTCCGCTGCGAACGCGGCATCATCGACGACGCGCTCTACGGGCGGATCGTCGATAATCTGGGCCCTGATGCGTTGCTGATCGATCTTCCGGCCTCCGGCCACCATCCGATGATCGATCAGCCGCTGGCCGTCGTCGCTGCAGCCCGGACGCTGCTGGCAGCCTGGGGGAGATAGCCGCATGAATCCGCTCCGACCGGTCGCCGTCCGTATCGGAGCGTTGCCGTGGTTGCCGCGGTATTCACGGCCGATCATCGCGGTGGACAAGACCATCCAACGGGTCACGCGCGGCAAGGTCACCCTGCTCGCGATCGCGGGACTGCCGTCGCTCGTGCTCACCGTGAAGGGCCGCAAGACCGGGGAGCCGCGGTCCACGCCGCTGCTGTGCGTGCCGCACGACGGGGGATGGCTCGTGGTGGGCTCGAACTGGGGGCACCCCAAGGCGCCGTCCTGGGCCGTCAACCTGCGTGCGGCCGACCGGGCGCAGGTGCTGTACGACGGGCACGAATACGCGGTGTCGGTGCGGATCGCGGAGGGCGACGAACGCGAGCGGCTGTGGCAGGTGCTGCTGCAGACGTGGCCGAACTACGCGCTGTACGCGAAACGCACCGACCGGGTGCTTCCCGTCTTCGTGCTGACGCCGCTCGAGTCCTGACCTCAGATCAGAGCGGACGGTCGGCTTCCTCGACGCTCACCGGCTTACGCTGTTCGCGCAGCAGGTGCCGCGCCGCCCAGTCGAGCCAGAACCCGAGGAAACCGATCACGACGATCACGGCCATGACCTGGTCGTAGGCGAGCTGGTCGCGGGCGTTGAGGATCTGGTAGCCCAGACCCGACCGCACGCCGAGCATCTCGGCGGGCACGAGCACCACCCACGCGATACCGAGACCGACCCGCAGACCGGTCTGCACCTGCGCGCGGATGGCCGGCAGGACGACGGTGGTGAGCAGTTCGAGTCGCGTCGCGCCGAACGATCGGGCCACCATCAGATAGCCCTGGTCGATGCCGTGCACGCCGGCCGCCGTATTGATGACGATCGGCCAGATCGCGGCGGCGGCGATGAGGAAGAAGACCGGCTGGTGCCCGATGCCGAACAGCGCCACGGCGATCGGCGCCCACGACAGCGGCGAGATCATCCGCAGGAACTGCATGATGGGCATCGTCGCGCGTTCGACCAGCGGGTTGAGTCCGATCAGCAACCCGAGGGGGATGCCGAGCGTCGCGGCGATCAGCAGACCCACCAGCAGCCGCCACAGGCTCGCGAGGGTGTCGGGCAGCAGGACACCGCGTGCGAACAGGTCGACGATCGCCGGGAAGACGTACTGCGGGGCGAAGTCCCGCACGAGCGAATCCGGCGCGACGAGCACCGTCGTCACGAGCCACCACAGGGCGATCGCGATGACGATGGCGACGGCCTGGGGGACGAGGGGCAGCTGCCGGACGGTGCGGGCCGTCTCCGGCGCCGTGCGGGTCGGGGTGCTCACGAAGGATCGACCTCCTCTGTGCGGGTGAGATCGGCGGGAAGGCCGAAGGCATCGGTGCCGTCGACGCGGGTGAGGGACGTGCGGACGAACCGGTCGTCGACGAGGTCGTCGTGCACGGTCGCAGGGTCGAGGCGCGAGAGGAACCGCGTGTCGCCGTCGACGACGGTGTCGTGCATCGCCTCGATCAGCGCCGCGGTGAAGGTCGGGAAGGGGAACGGCTGGTAGCCGATGCGCTGCGGTTGCCACTGCGGGTGCACCGTGCCGGCCTCGCGATCGGGATAGGTCAGCGCCTTCGTGATCGCGGGCAACGGCTGCGGCAGGTATCCGGCGGACAGCATCGCGGCCGCGGCCGGACGGTCGGCGCCGATCTGCAGCTGGGCGGAGACCACGGAGTCGGTGAGGGCCTGCACGGCGACGGGGTCGCGTTCGATCAGGTCCTCGTGCACGAGCAGGGCGCAGCACGCGTGGTCGCGCCACACATCGCCGAGGAAGCGGTGGATCCGCCCCACCCCGCGAACCTCCGCCGCGGCGTTGAACGGATCGGCGACCGTGAACGCGGCGATCGAGCCGTTCGCCAGGGCCGGGATCATGTCGGACGGACCCATGACGACGAGACCCACGGTGCGCGCGGACTTCGACGGCGCCTCCCGCACGACCGGTGTCAGTCCGTGCGCCCGCAGCAGCTGCTGCAGGGCGATGTTGTGGATCGACCACCAGAACGGGATGGCCACCGTCTGCCCGGCGAGATCGCTCAGATCGGTGATGTGCGGGGCGACCGTCAGCGCCGAGCCGTTGGTGTGGTTCCAGCCGAGGATCCGCACGGAACTGCCGAGGCTGTACCGCAACTGGACGGCCATGGGCATGAGCAGGTGCACGACGTCGACGCGTCGGCTGATGAAGGCCTCCGCCAGCGATGCCCAGCTTCGGAAGAGCACCGGCTTCGCGGAATCGACGACGCCGGTGGGATACAGACTCGACCCGTGCGCGACGAGCAGCGGCGCGGCGTCGGTGATCGGCAGGTAACCGATGCGCAACTGCCCCGTGCGGTTGGCGCGGTCGGTGGTCGCGGTGCGCGCGAGGTCGATCGTGCCGGCGATACCACCGGCAGCCGCGAGGCCGAGCGCACCGCGCATGAGGGTGCGACGGCTGAACAGGCCCGAATCGGTCATGTCGCGGACAGCGACGAATCGCGGTAGTGCGCCAGGATGGCCGGACGCAGCGCGTCGCGGTCGAGCGCCGACATGCCGCCGAGCGTCCATTCCTGCTGCACCACGCCCGAACTCCCGAACAGTGCGATGCGGTCGGCGAGTTCGAGCGCCTCGTCGATGTCGTGCGTGACGAGGACCGTCGTGAAACCGAGATCGCGCGCGAGTTCGCCGAGCCACGACCGCAGATCTGAACGGGTGGCCGGGTCGAGGGCGCTGAACGGCTCGTCGAGCAGCAGCAGTCGCGGACGCACCGCGACGGCGCGGATGACGGCGATACGCTGGGCCTGGCCACCGGACAGCTGGTCGGGGTAGTAGCCGGCGAGCGCGGAAAGGCCGAAACGCTCGAGGAGCGAATCGGCGTAGGCGGTGTCGAACCGCTCGCGGTGCGCGGCGAAACGTCCACCGAAGGCGATGTTCTCGCGCACGGTGAGCCACGGCATCAGGAAGGGCTGCTGGAAGACCATTCCGGTGTGCGGACGGTTGTCGCCCTCGGTGTCGGGCCAGTCGACGGAACCGCGATCGAGGTGATCGAGACCCGCGACGATCCGTAGCAGCGTCGACTTGCCGCTACCGCTGCTGCCCAGCACGACGAGGAACTCGCCGGTCGCGATATCCAGGTCCACCCCCTGGAGGACCGGGCTACGGCGGCCGGCGAAACTCTTGTATCCGTTCGTTATTCGTACTGCGACAGTTCCCACCGAAGCTGTCCTTCCGACGGCGATTGAATGGGCAGGAAGGCCGCCTCACGGAATCGGCGGTTGGTGGCGCTGGCCGTCGCGTATCCGGCGCCGCCGCGCAGTGTCGCCTCGAGGCGGGTCGCGGCGACCGCGACGACCGAACCGTCGAGGCGCAGCCGGATGAATTCCGCAGGAGCGATCGAGGCGGGATCGGTGGCGAAGCGGTACAGCCGTTCGCGCAGCGACTCGTAACGCGCCGAAAGTTCTTCGTACTCACCGGTGAACTGTTCGCCGAGTCCGTGCAGGCGGCCGGCCGCCTCGGTGAGCGACGCGCGTGCGATGCCGACGCAGAACGAGGTCTGCAGCATCATGAAGGTGGGACGGATCGAACCGCAGAAGTTCGCGAGATCCTCGGTGAGGATGTGCGACTGCGGAATCCGCACACCGTCGAACTTCAGCGAGGTCGACGACGTGGCACCGAGCGCGAGCAGTTCGGGTGAATCCGCGATGGTGATGCCTTCGGCATCGGCGCGGACCACGGCGACGAGACGATCGCCGTCGGCGGTGCGGGCCGGGAAGACGATCACCGAGTCGGGAAAGACGTTGGACGCCCAGTGGATCGGTCCGGTGACGGTGATGCCGTCGTCGGTCCGTTCGGCGACGAGGGGGAGTTCGCCGAGACCGGCGAGATGCTTGAGGGCCGCGGCCATGGCGGTGACGCCGATCGTGCGACCGGACGCGAGGTCGTCCCGATAACGATCGCGCAGGAACTGCGGTGCGCGGTCGATGTATTCGAGCGCCATGCGCTGCGCCCACAGCGAGAAGCCGACGGTGAGCGATTCGCCGGCGACCTCGTCGATGACCGCGACCATCTCGGAGAGACACTCCCCGTCCAGCCCCTTGCGGAGCAGGCCGAGCTCGCCCGTGCGGGCGATGTCGGTGCGGATGTCGGTTTCTCCGCGATCGAGAGCAGCGGCGCGATCGCGTACGAATTCTGCGATCGCCGCGCGCTGTTGCTCGCTCGCTCGGTCAATGGCCGCGGTCATCGGATGCTTATCCTTCGAGGGAGTGGAGACGGTCGATGGGCGTGCTGACGACCTCGCGGGCACGCACGACGGCGGCCTCGTCGGGGGCGTTGTAGAAGCACAGGCACTTGTCCATGTCCTCGCGGACGTAGGTGCGCAGGAAGCTCACCTCGGGGACGTCGGCGTACTTCGGCGAGTTCGCCTTCTTGCGCGCGAGGTAGGTCTCCATGTCGATCGTGTCGGGGATGTCCCATTCGACGAGGTAACCGGCCTCGGGGCGGGTGGCCTTGATCTGGTCGAGCTCGGCGCCGACGAGACGGACCTCGTTCGGGCCGACGATCTCGGCGACATCGAGGGAGGCCGACTCGAGCTGCGCGGGGCGGCACGCGTCGAACTCGGCGATCGCGAAGACGCGCGTGCCACCGGTGGTGACCTGCGATTCGATCAGTTCGCCGCCGGCAGCGACGACAGCATCGTCGAAGGCCTTGATGGCAGCCTCGGCCTGGCCTTCGGTGGGGACGAGTTCGTAGAGATACAGCGACATGGGGTCACCTTCCGGGAAAGCGGGTTGGAACTGTGACCGGTCCGGGCACGACGGGGCGCCGTTTCGTCTTCGGACGGGGCGACTACGGCATGCGGTGCACGCAGACGAGGCCGGTCAGAGAGTGGAGCGACAACACGCAGCAGTCGACACCCGCACGAGATCCACGTGCAGGCGGCGAGTCAGAAGGCTGTGTGTCACGTGCTCCACCGTACTGTGAATAGAACGGTCTGTCTATCGCGCGCTGTCCGTTACGCTGGGCACGTGCGTACGTTCGTCGAGAGTGAATCAACCGGCACTCCGAAGGGCACGGCCGGTCCGAAGGGGAAAGCCGAGGGGTCGCCGTCCAAGCCCTCACCCGCCACACGCCTGCTCGACACCGCGAGCGCGCTCTTCGCCGAGCACGGCATCCGCGCGGTGGGCATCGACCGCATCCTCGCCGAGGCCGGCGTCGCCCGCGCGAGCCTCTACTCGTCGTACGGGTCGAAGGATGCACTGGTGCTCGCCTATCTGGACGACCTCGACCGGCGCGACCGGCAGCGGTGGCACGCCGCCGTCGAACCGCTCGACGATCCGATCGCGAAGATCCTCACCTTCTTCGATCTCGCGATGCAGTCGGCGCCGAAAAAGAACTTCCGGGGATGCCAGTACGCCAATGCTGCGACCGAGTTCCCTCAGGAACCTCTCGAACCGGTACTCGCGCACCGGGAATGGCTGAAGACGACGCTCGTCGAACTGCTCGACCTCGCTGGGGTGTCCGAACCCGAGGCCGTGGCCCGGCGCGTGCAGTTGATCTACGACGGTGCCCTGTCGGGCAGCAAGTTCGAGCACTCGGTCGAGCCCATCCGGTTCGGTCGCGACATGGCTGCGGCGACCATCGAGGCGCACCTCTCCCGCTGATCCGTGCCGCCGCGGCAGCCTGCGGACTCAGCCCGCAGAGTTGCTCCGCTGCTGTGAGCGCTGCTCGGCGGTGGTGGTCTTCGCCGGCCGCGGCACGAGAGCGCGGAAACACACGCTGGCCAGGACGAAGGTGCCGAGCGTCCCCACCACCGCGGCCACACCCGTCGAACCGGGACGGTCGTCGATGGTGTAGTCGGCCAGTGCGCTGTCGGCGAGCCGATGTTCCTCGACGTCCCGCGCCATGCAATCGCCTGTGAGATCCTCGGCGAGCGAGTCGATCTCGCAGCCGCGTGAGGTGGCCACCTCGAGAGCGCCGGGGGTGTCGACGGCGAGCGGTGCGAGGATCCCCGCGACGACGAGCGAAGTGAACGCCAGGCCGATGAACAGCGTCCCGCGAGCGCGCGGACGCGGAGGCGGGGGCGGCGAGGTGGTCGCGTCGAGAGGATTGACCGGCAGTCGGGTGAGTTGGACGGATTCCGGGGAGATCCGCGCGACGGCGAGGACGACGGCGGCCGTCACCACACCCTCGACCAGCCCGACGGGAATGTGCGTGGCGTAGAGGAATCCGATGTTCGACACCGGCACCGCATAGGTGCCGCCGAGGGCGTACTCGACGACGAAACCCGTCACCGCCGCGAGGACCGAGACGAACCCTGCGACGAACGAGACCAGGCCGAGCATGACGAACCGCCGCACCCCGTGGTGTTCGCACAGTGCGCGCAGTGCCGTCGCGGTGAGGAAACCGGCGGCGATGGCGACGAGCACCATGTTGGTGACGTTGGCGCCCAGAGCCGACAGGCCGCCGTCGGCGAAGACGAAGGCCTGCACCACCAGGACGATCGTCAATGCGACCGCACCCACGAACGGGCCGAGCAGGATCGCCGCGAGTGCGCCGCCCACGACGTGGCCGCTGACGTCCGGCAGCACCGGTACGTCGACCACCTGCAGGGCGAACAGCAGGGCGCAGACCGCCGCCGCGGTCGGCACCGACCTCTTGTTCAGGTCGCTGCGTGCGTACCAGGCGGCGATGCTGACCCCGATCACGGCGATGACGAAGAACCACGCGGATGCGCGGTCGGCGATCAGACCGTCGCCCATGTGCAGGGCGAGGACGTCCGTGCCGGCAAACCCACTCGAATCGACCATCTCCGATGTCCCTCTCGCCGACGGAGTGCTCTGCGGCGAAGGCTAGTACCGGCACGCTGTACGTGGAGCGTTTTCGACTGCCCAGTGGGACGAAAGGGCGGGAGGGAATCGACACCTGTTCTATGTTCGGTGCATGTACGAGTGGTCCGACACAGACCTCATGTTCCGCGACGCACTCCGCGGATTCATCGAGAAGGAAATCCGTCCGCACGTCGACAGTCTCGAGTCGGGAGAATTGCCGCCGTACGACATCATCCGGAAGTTGTACGCGACTTTCGGCATCGACGAGATGGCCCGCGAGTCGCTCGAACGTGCCCTCGCGAAAGAGGAACGCGGAGAGAAGTCTTCGGGATCGTCCGGAGGTACCGGCGGGTCGCCGGGCATGGCGGCGTTGCTCAACATCGAGATCGCCGGGGTGAGCCTCGGGCTCATCGCCTCGCTGGGCGTCAGCCTGGGTCTGACGGCGGGCACGATCCGTAGCCGCGGCACCCTCGCGCAGAAGAAGCGGTGGCTGCCCGAGCTGGTGACCTTCGAGAAGGTCGGTGCGTGGGCGATCACCGAACCCGATTCGGGATCCGACGCCTTCGGCGGGATGAAGACGACGGTGCGCCGCGATGGGGAGGACTACATCCTCAACGGCCAGAAGACCTTCATCACCAACGGTCCGTACGCCGACGTGATCATCGTGTACGCGAAGCTCGACGAGGGGGATCCCTCGGTGGATCGCCGCGACCGCAAGGTGCTCGCATTCGTGCTGGACAAGGGTATGGAAGGGCTCACCCAGAGCCCACCGTTCAAGAAGATGGGCATGAACTCCTCGCCGACGGGCGAGTTGTTCTTCGACAACGTGCGCCTGACCCGCGACCGGCTGCTCGGGGAGACCGAGGACGGCGGTCGCAGTGACGGCAAGGACAGCGCGCGCGAATCCTTCGCCACCGAACGGATCGGCATCGCCTATCTGGCCTTGGGCATCATCGAGCAGTGCTTGAAGCTGTGCACGGAGTACGCGAAATCCCGGAAGCTGTGGGGCAAGGAGATCGCCCAGTTCCAGTTGATCCAGCTCAAGCTCGCCGAGATGGAGATCGCGCGGGTGAACGTCCGCAATATGGTCTTCAGCGCGATCGAGCGCGCGCAGGCGGGGAAGCCGGTGAGCCTGTCGGAGGCGTCGGCGATGAAGCTGTACTCGTCGCGGGCGGCGACCGAGGTGGCGATGGAGGCCGTGCAACTGTTCGGGGGAAACGGATACATGGCCGAATATCGCGTCGAACAACTCGCGCGTGATGCGAAATCGTTGATGATCTACGCCGGTAGTAACGAAATTCAAGTAACACATATCGCGAAGGGATTGCTCGCACAGTAAGCCCTGCATACGGCCACTCGAAATTCGCAAAAAGGACAATTTCCGGGAGGGGGATGACAATTCCCCCGCTGTGTCGACTATTGTTCGCCATGAGAAAAGTTATGCCGGTCACCGACGAGGGGAGTGACCGGTCCGGAGGGGAATCCGAGCGGAAATCGGGGGAGCGATGTACGCGGAACGAAGGGGCGGCGAAAAGCCGCCGGTCACGACGGACGGCAGGAGCGCTCGTGCAGAGCGCACCCGGCAGGCCGTCATAGAGGCTCATATCGCGCTCATCAGGGCGGGAGAGCTCAAACCCACAGGGGCGCAGATCGCCTCGCGGGCGGGGGTGTCCCTGCGATCGTTGTGGGGACACTTCGGCGATCTCGAGACACTGTTCGCCGCCACCGGTGCCGAACTGATGCGGCGCCAGGACGACGCCTACGAGCCGATCGATCCGTCGCTGCCGCTCGACGAACGGATCGACGCCTATTGCCGGCAGCGGGCGGAACTACTCGAATACATCGCGCCGTTCGCGCGGTCGTCCGAGATCCGCGCGCCGTTCTCGCGCGAATTGCAGCGCAACCGCCTGCGCTATCTCGACCGGGCGCGATACGAGATCAGGGCGTTGTTCTCCGACCAGTTCGAGGGCGTCGACGACACCGTCCGCACCCACATCGAGAACCTGCTGGGAGTGTCGACGACCTGGCCCACCTGGGTATCGCTGCGGGACGTACTGCGCCTGTCGGTGCCCGAGGCCGTCGAGGTCATGAAGCGGTCGGTGTCGGCGTTGCTCGCGGAGGCATCCGGAGCAGGCCGGCAGCAGGCGGTGGCCCGTGCTGCGCAGGAGAAGGCCGTGGTCGCACCGCACCGGAGGGCGCAACAGTCCCGGGCGGTGCCGGCGATGACACCGCGGGAACAGGTCGTCGTCCCGGCCTGAGCGCCCGAACCGAGTATCAGCGCGTGTCGGTCGGTTTCCGGCCGGCGCGTGCCGAGAGGAAGGTCTCGACCGCAGGCAGTGCGGCCGAGACCGTCTCGGCATGGTCCACCCCGCGCAGGATCGCGAGTCGCGCACCGGGGACGGTGCGCGACAACGCGCGGGTGTCCTCGACGCGCAGGCGGTCGTCCGATCCGACGACGGCGAGCACGGGCACGTCGATGCCGGCGAGGGTCTCGTCGCCGATTCCCGGTTCCCGATCCGACCGGCGGAAATAGGCGGCGAGAGCCTGCGCGTCGTTCTTCAGGAAGGCCGAGCGTGTCGCGGGATCGACCGGTGTGCGGCGCCGTTTCTCCCAGGCGCGGATGAAACCGTCCATGCCCTCGCGCTCGAGCACGTCGACGGTGCCGGGGAAGAACATCGCGTCCATCGATCCCTGCTGGGGGCGTGCGCTCCCGCCGAGCAGGGTCAGGCTCGCCAACCGCTCCGGAGCGGCGACGGCGAGCGCGAGTCCCGCACGGGCGCCGAACGAATAGCCGACGTAGTGCACCCGGTCGGCTCCCGCCGCGTCCAGGACGGCGAGCAGGTCCCCGACGATCGCGTCCATCGCGTAGGCGTCTTCGTCGTGAGGGGTGTCGCTGCGGCCGTGGCCACGCAGATCGGGCATGACCAGCCGGAAATCTCCGCCGAGCGCCTTCACGTAGCCGAAGGCCCGCCACACCGCCGACGACAGGGCGCTGCCGTGGACCAGCAGCACCACCGGTGCCCCCTTGGGACCTGCCGTGGTGAACCGGATCCGGGTGCCGTCGGCGGGATTCGTCGCGTGGCTCATCCCAGCAGTATCTCCGAACGGCTCATCTTTCGAGTTCGACCGACCGATCCACCATCACCTCCTCGAGGAATCGTTCGTCGTGCGAGACCACCACGAGCGCACCGCTGTAGGCGCGCAGGGCCTGGGTCAGGTGTGCGAGGCCTGCCAGGTCGAGGTTGTTGGTGGGCTCGTCCAGCAGCAGCAACTGCGGAGCGGGATCGGCCGCGAGCACGATCGCGAGCGCGGCCCGCAGTCGTTCCCCACCCGACAGCGCTCCCACGGCGACCTCGGCGTGACGGCCGCGGAACAGGAAGCGCGCCAGACGTGCCCGTACCTGCTGCGGAGTCAGGTGCGGCGCCCGATCCTCGGCGTTCTCCGCGACCGAACGATCGTCGTCGAAGATGTCGAGCCGCTGCGGGAGCAACGCGAAGGGAACATGGGGTTCCGCCTCGACGATGCGGTGCAGCAGGGTCGTCTTCCCCGATCCGTTGGGTCCGCGCAGCGCGATCCGCTCCGGCCCGACGATCTCGAGCGGGGCGTCCGCCACCCGCCGGCCGGGTGGAACCGCGGTCCCGGGCAGGTCGATGCGGATCTCCGGATCGTCGCGCACCGCGTCCTTCGCGCGGTCCAGGTTCTCCCGGGCAGTGGTCAGATCCTCCTCGTGCTCGCGGCGGAAACGCCCGGCGGATTCCTGCGCCTGCCGTTTGCGCGCGCCCATCACGATCTTGGGTTCGCGCTTCTGCTCGTACATCTTCTGCCCGTAGCGTTGCCGCCGGGCGATCGTGACGTGCGCCGCCGCCAGCTCGCGTGCCTGGCGCCGCACGTCGTTGCGGGCGTCCCGCACCGCGGCCCGCGCCGCCTCCTGTTCCTCCGCGACGATCCGTTCGTACTCGCCGAATC
The DNA here is from genome assembly GCF_002215235.1 of Rhodococcus sp. BUPNP1. Classification (NCBI taxonomy): domain Bacteria; kingdom Bacillati; phylum Actinomycetota; class Actinomycetes; order Mycobacteriales; family Nocardiaceae; genus Rhodococcus; species Rhodococcus sp. BUPNP1. The sequence goes on along the minus strand of NZ_NERM01000012.1, from coordinate 31,206 downwards.
CGCCACCGAACAGGCGCAACGCACCGTTGCGCAGTTCGGCGATCGAGTCCGTGCGGTCGAGCAGTTCCCGGTCGTGTCCGGCGACGAGCACCGTTCCGGAGAATCGGTCGAGCGCGTCCTGCAGGCGCGCACGACCGTCGGCGTCGAGATTGTTCGTCGGCTCGTCGAGCAGCAGCACGTCCGGCTCGTCGAGCAGGCGTGCGGTGAAGGCGAGCAGCACGGTCTCCCCGCCGGACAGCTGACCGACGGTGCGGTCGAAATCCCCGGCGTCGTGCAGGATCCGGTCGAGGCCGACGCGATGCATGAGCGCGAGGGCGCGGTCCTCGATGTCCCACCGGTCGGCGACGACCTCGAAGTCCCGATCGTCGAACGATCCGGATTCGATGCGGCGCAGCGACTTTCGTATCTCTCCGATGCCGAGTACGGAATCGACCGGCACCGTCGGATCGAGGGTCACGTCCTGAGGGAGGTAGGCGACCCGTCCTCGCACCGTCGACGAACCGGAGGTCGGGCGGAGTTCACCCGCGATCAGTCGGAGCAGGGTGGTCTTCCCACTTCCGTTGCGGCCCACCAGGCCGATCCGTCCCGCCGGGACGACGGCGTCGAGATCCTGCACGGCGACGGTGCCGTCCGGATGGGCGTAGGAGAGTGCGGACAGCGTGATACCGGATGAAGACATGATGGCTCCCGAAGGGTGAGGGTCGATTGCGCGAGTGCGCGGGGGACGGGACCTCTCACAGGAGCAACGGACTTCTCCGATCGACGGGTACGGGATGCGAACACCATGGTGATACCGCACCGTCCGGTATGCAACCGAATATTTCACCCCGACTCCTACCTGCGGTAACAGGCACGGGCTCGAAAGTGCAGGCATGATCGGGACCGTGCGGATCCGACTGATTGGTATGGGTGTCGCGGCAGCCACGGTGCTGTCGCTGTCGGCGTGTGCGACCGGCCCCGATCAGCCCGAGACGATCGCGGAGGAGTTCGCTGCCGCTCTCGACGCCGGCGACGTCTCCGGCGCGGCGGCGTTGACCACCGATCCGGTGGCAGCGGAGTCCGCGATCGACGCCCTCTTCGCCGGGCTCGGCCACGACGATCCCACCGTGAGTGTCGCGGGGACGGGCGACGGCGACACCTTCGACCTCGACGTGACGTGGACCTTCGCGGAGGGCCGCGACTGGTCGTATCGCACCACCGGCAGCGCGACGGAGGACCCCGAGGCCGACGCGTGGCGGGTCCGCTGGGACCCCGCGGTGCTGTCGCCGGAACTGGCGGGCGGCGCGTCGCTGGAGTATCTGACCACCGTCGGCGCCCCGCCGACGATCTTCGACCGGGCCGGGCGGCCGCTCATGGGAGAGCAGATCGTCACCGTCGTGAACCTCGACGCCACCGCCGATCCCGCCGCGGTCGCTCCCGTGTTGGCCACGGTCGTCCCGACGATCACGGCGGAGAGCCTTGCCGAGCAGGTCACGGCGGCCGCCGGCGGTACTGCGGGTGTGATCACGCTCCGTGAGGAGGACCTCGCACCGATCGAGGAACGCCTCGCCGCGCTGCCCGGCGTGACGCTCGTGCCGCAGACCCGTCTGCTCACCACCGAGCGCGACCTCGCCTCGCCCGTGTGGTCCGGTCTCGCCGAACTCTGGCAGGAGGGGCAGGACGCCTCGGCCGGCTGGGTGATCCGGCGGGTCGCGGCGGACGGCACGACGAGCCAGGTCGCCGGTGAAGCGGGGCCGGAGGCACCCGACCTGACCAGCACGATCGACCTCGACCTGCAGCGACGGGCCGAGGAGGTCCTCGCGAGTTTCGACACCCCCGCGGTGATCGTCGGGATCGAACCCTCGACGGGCGCGATCCGCACGATGGCCCAGAACGACGCGGCCGACGCCGAGGGGCCGATCGCCGCGACCGGCCTCTACCCGCCGGGGTCGACGTTCAAGGTGGTGACGACCGCAGCGGCGCTCGATGCCGGGCTCGCCGAACCCGACACCGTCCTACCGTGCCCGGGCGTCGCCTCGATCGGTTCGCGCACGATCCCCAACGACGAGAACTTCGATCTCGGTCCCGTGCCGCTGCACACCGCGTTCGCGTTCTCGTGCAATACGACGATGGGGCAGCTCGCTCTGGACCTGCCGCCCGACGCCCTGCGTGCCACCGCGGAACGCTTCGGTCTGGGCATCGATTACGTCACGCCCGGTCTCGACACGGTCACGGGTAACGTGCCGGTCGCCGACACCGATGCTGCCCGCGTGGAGGCAGCGATCGGACAGGGTCAGGTGACGGCGTCGCCGTTCGGGATGGCGCTGGTCGCAGCCTCGGCGGCCAACGGCCGCACGCCGGTTCCGACGATCGTGGAGGGGCAGCCGGCGACCGCGGATCGGGACGCCGCACCCATGCCCGAGAACGTGCTCGCGGCACTGCGAGAGATGATGCGCGAGACTGTGATCGAGGGTACAGCCGGCACGTTGCGCGACATTCCCGATCTGACGGGGAAGACGGGGACGGCGGAGTACGGTGACAACGTCGGGGCGCACGGCTGGTTTATCGGATCACAGGATAATCTTGCCTTTGCGGTGTTCGTGTCGGGGGCGGACGGCTCGGCCCCTGCCGTCGAGGCGGCGGGGCGATGGCTGAGGGGGTAGGACGCGTGGCGCAATTGTGATTGGTTCGTGCACAACGCGTGCTGGTATCTCGTGTGACTGAAGTGAAGGTTGTTACATATGAGATTTCGTGATTGGCGGGGGAAGCGGGGGCGCATCGTCGCGCTGGCCGTGTGCCTCGTCGTGGCTGTCGTCGCTCTGACGACGGTTGTGTTCTCGGATTCTCGAAGCGAGGCGCAACGCCTCGTCGACGACTTCGTCGCCGCCCTCGACGATCGTGATGCGGGCGCAGCGGCGGCCCTGACCTCCTACCCGAACGCGGCGGAGGAAACGATCTCGCAGATGTACGACGGTCTGTCCGACGGCACCGTCGACTACGACGTCACCCAGCTCGTCGAACTCAACGACGACTCGGGATACTTCACGCTCTCCGCCGGCTGGAACTTCGGTGAGGGCAAGGACTGGTCGTATCAGGTCACCGGTTCGGTGCGGAAGCTCGCCGTCGGCTGGCGTGTGTCCTGGGACCCGGAGGTCGTCGTCCCCGATCTGTCGGGCGGACGCACCGTCCATCACGTGCGCACCGACGCCGCGCCGCCGAAGATCTTCGACCGCACGGGCCGCCTCCTCATGGAGGAACAGACCATCAACGCCGTGGTGCTCGACCCGGCGGTGATGCCCGATCCCGTCGACACCACGAATCGCCTCGCGGCGGTCCTCGAGCCGGTCGCGCCCGTCATCACCGCCCAGCTGATGCAGGAGCGGATGGCGGAGAACCCCGGCAACCGGATCACCGCGGTCAAGCTCCGCGACCAGGACTACCAGTTCCTCGAGGACGGCATCGTGTCGATCCCCGGCGTCGAGGTGCTCACGACACCCACCCTGATCAGCGCCGATCGGCGGATCTCCACGCCGCTGCTCGACTCGCTGCGCTCGGCCTGGCAGCTCGAACGCGACCGGACAGCGGGCTGGGCGGTCACCCTCGAGGATCCCGAGGACGGCCCGATCCAGGTGGCCGGCTTCCAGGGCCCGCCGCCCCCGGATCTGCAGGCGACCGTCGACTCCCAGGTGCAGCTCGCTGCGAAGGAAGCGGTCGTCACCGCCGGTACCCCGGCCGCGCTGGTCGCCATCCAGCCGTCGACCGGCGGCATCCTCGCCGCCGACGTCAACAACTGGGCCATGGAACTCGGTCCCGTCATCACCCACGGCCTCTACCCGGCCGGCGGTGTTCTCGATCCGGTCCGGCTCGCGGCCGGCCTCGAGCGCGGTGTCGATCCGAACGACGTGGGGTCCGACGACGTCGCCGCGACCGCCCGTCGCCTCGGCCTCGGCGTCGACTACGACGTGCCGGGCTTCGAGTTCGAGACCTCACAGATCGGCCACAACCGGTCCGGAGTGGTCCAGTTCGCCGGATCGGACTCCGACGAGAACCTGATCACGCCGCTCGGCGCCGCGGTGCTCGCCGCCTCGGTCGCACGAGGCAGTGCCGCTGTCCCCACGATCGTGCAGGGCCAGGAGACGGTCGTCCACGACGCCCCCGAGGCGCTGCCCGGCTCGGTGATCGACGCGCTGCGCGGCATGATGGTCGACAACGTGCAGAACGGCCCGGCGTCCTTCCTCCGCGGACACGCCGGTCTCGCGGGTATCGCCGCGGCGAGCGGCGAGGACCGCTGGTTCTTCGGCTACACCGGCGGCGACCTGGCCTTCGCGGTCTTCGTCGCCGATGCCGACGGCGGCGACCGCGCGATCAAGATGGCCGACACCTTCCTGCGCAAGCTCGGAGAACCCCTGCTCGGGGAGTGACCGCCGGAGCCCGGTCCACGGCACACTGATCCGCCGGAGCCCGGTCCACGGCACACTGATCCGCCGGAGGACGGTCCACGGCACACAGGTACGTTGAGCGATCGTGACCGTCCTCGACCTGGCCCTGCTCGTGGTTGCCGGATTCTTCGCGGGTGTCGTCGGGTTCGTCACCGGCCTGGCGTCGATCGTCTCGTATCCGGCGTTGCTCGCCGTCGGCCTCCCGCCGGTCGCGGCGAACGTCACCAACACCGTCGCGATGGTCGGTGTCGGTGTCGGGGCGCTGACGAACTCGGCGCGGGAGGTCGTCGACACCGGCCCCCGCGTGTGGTGGTGGACGCTCTACGCCGCGCTCGGCGGCGTGGTGGGAGCGGCCGTCCTGCTCGTCGCCCCGCCCGACTCGTTCGAGGCGATCGTCCCCGGCTTCGTCGCGCTTGCCGCTCTCGCGCTGCTGCTCCAGCCACGCATCCGCACCCTGGCCGGCGGCCGCGACCTGCCGCGGGTGTTCTCCGTGGCGGTCTTCGTCGTCGCGGTCTACGGCGGATACTTCGGGGCCGGCGCGGGCGTCGTCTTCTACGCGCTGGTGCTGATCTGCACGTCCGAGCAGATCTGGCGCGCGAGCATCCTCAAGAGCTACCTGCTCGGCGTCGCCAACCTGGTCGCGGCGATCGGGTTCGCCGTCTTCGGACCCGTGCACTGGGGAGCGGCGGCCGCGATGGCCGTCGGCGCGTTCGCCGGTGGCTACTGCGGTCCGCCGCTCGTGCGGCGCATACCCCCGAACCTGCTGCGCGTGGGTGTCGCGCTTGCAGGGTTCGGGTTGGCGGTATGGCTCGCTCTCCGCTGAGCGGTGTCTCTGTGCAGCACTCTGTGCGGCGGTGTCACTGCACTGTGTGCAGCGGTGTCACTGCACCGTGTGCAGCGGTGTCACTGCACCGTGTGCAGCGGTGTCACTGCACTCTGTGCAGTCGGTGTCACTGCACGCCGTGCATGAGCTTCTTGATGCGCGGTGCGAACAGGGCCAGCACGATGCCCACTGCGATCGACGCTCCGCCGATCCACAGGTAGTACGGCACCTCGTTGTTCTCGTCGTAGAACCCGGCGAGGGTGCCCGCCATGGCCGTACCGCACGCGACGGACAGGTAGAACAACGCGACCATCTGCGTGTGGAAGTTCTTCGGCGCGAGCTTCGTCGACAGTGACAGTCCGACGGGGGACAGGAACAGCTCGGCGAAGGTGAACAGCAGCAGGATGAAGACGAGTCCGAGCAGCGGAGCGCTGTTGGGGCCACCACCGGCCATGGGGATGAAGCACAGGAAGGCGATACCCATGATGATCGTGCCCGCGGCGAACTTGATGGGCGACGACGGCTGACGCGGTCCGAGCTTGGTCCACACGGCGGCGAAGACACCCGCGAACAGGATGATGAAGACCGGGTTGATCGACTGCACCCAGGACGGCGGGAACTCCCACCCGAACAGGTCGCGGTTCAGGCGCGTGTCGGCGTAGACGGCGACCATCGTGAACTGCTGCTGGAAGAGCGACCAGAACACCGCGCTCGCGATGAACATCGGGATGAACGACAGCACCCGGCTGCGCTCGACCGGGGTGATCTGCTTGCTCGACAGCATGATGACGAAGTAGGTGATCGTCGCGATGATGGTCAGGGCGACGACGATGTCGGACATGTTGCTCGTCGTGACGAGGCCCGTCAGCGCGGCGACCGCGATGAGGACCACGGCGACCAGACCGATCCCGGCCGCTTTCGTACGGGTCTCGGCGGGCAGGGGATGCGGCGGCACCTTGCCGATGTCGCCGAGATGCTTGCGGTAGATCGTGTACTGCAGCAGGCCGAGGAACATGCCGACCGCGGCGAGGCCGAAGCCCCAGTGGAAGCCGTAGCGCGTCTGCAGGAAGCCGGTGAGCAGCGGGCCGACGAGCGCGCCGATGTTCACGCCCATGTAGAAGATGGAGAAGCCGGCGTCGCGTCGGGGGTCCTGCTCGTCGTAGAGATCGCCGACGATCGACGTCGCCGTGGCCTTCAGGCCACCGCTACCGAACGCGACCAGCACCAGGCCGACACCGACCCCCACGAAGCCGGGAAGCACCGCGAGCGCGATGTGGCCGAACATGATGAGCACGGCACTGTAGAACAGGGTTCGTTCGGAACCCAGCAACCGGTCGGCGATCCACGCCCCGAGAATCGTCGACAGGTAGACCGTGCCGCCGTAAGCGCCGACGATGGAGGTCGCGGCCCCCTGACTGATCCCCAACCCGCCCTCGGATGCCGAGTAGTACAGGTAGTAGATCAGGATGCCCTGCATGCCGTAGAAGGAGAATCGCTCCCACATCTCGACACCGAACAGGTTGGCCAGGGGTAGTGGCTGGCCGAAGAACCGATGGTCGGATCGCGACCCGGTCAGAGTAGGTGGTTCCAGCGTGGACATGATCCTTACTGTTCCACCGCACGGGGCGCGAGCGCGAAAAATTCGCGTATCCCGCGGTCGCAGATCACACTTCGGGTACGAGTGTGAGAAACGAGACCGGAAGGTCGGTGAGCGTCGACCGCGGGGCGGTCGGTGGGCGTCGACCGCGGGGCGGTCAGTGAGCGTCGACCTTGCGGCGCTGGAGCAGCCCGACGACGACGCGCCAGCCCACCAGGAACAGACCCAGGAAGATCGTCGCGACGATGATGAAGGCGGTCGCGGTGCCCTGACCGGTGACGGCACGCAGCAGCATCCCGACGACGAGCGTGCTCACCCATACGAGGAGGCCGGTGGGAACGGCCGCGAAGGCGTCGAACTTGTCGCGGTAGAGCCACGCGGTGAGGAACCATCCGACGGTGAGGCCGCCGAGGAACGGCCACGCCGTTCCTGCGAGCCCCACGAGATCGAGCACTTCGTCGTGGCTGGAACGACCGAGCACGGCGAATACGACGACGAGAACGACGTCGATCGCCAACGCCGGGGTGTACTTCTTCACGGGTCCAGAGTAGCGGCGGCGGGGGGCGCGCCGGAATCTCCGGCGCGTGCTCTCGAGCACGATCCGTGCCGGTAGAGCGGGTGGAACACGACAGCGCCCCTGCCGGAGCAGGGGCGCTGTCTGTGAGAGAGGGGTCAGGCCTGCAGGCCGGCCTCGATCTCGAGGGTGATGGTGATCTTGTCGCCGACGACGGCTCCGCCGCCTTCGAGCGGCATCTCGATGCTGATGCCGAAATCCTTGCGGTTGATGACGGTGGTGGCCTCGAAGCCGGCGACCGGGCCCTGGCCCATGCCGGGGTTGACGCCGTTGAACTCGAGCTTCAGGTCGACCGGGCGGGTGACGCCGTGGAGCGTGAAGTCGCCCGTGACGATGTAGTCGTCACCGTCGGCACGCACGTCGGTCGAGGTGAAGGTGGCGACGGGGAACTGCTCGGCGTCGAAGAAGTCGGCGGAGCGGACGTGTGCGTCGCGGTCGGCGTTCTTGGTGTTGATCGACTTGACGTCGATCTCGGCGTTCACCGATGCGGTGCCGTCCTCGGCGACGGTGATGGCGCCGGAGAAGTTCTCGAAGCTGCCGCGCACCTTGCTGACGACGAGGTGGCGGACGGTGAAGCCCACGTTGGAGTGGACGGGGTCGATGGCCCAGGTGCCGGCGGTCAGGCCCGGGAAGGTGGTGGTCGCGGTCGTCATGGCGGCTCTCCTCGAAGTGGTTCAACATTCAACTGCTTGCCTATGACCATGCCACCAAATAGTTGCGTCCGCAACTAGTATGTGACGTGAATCACGCAGGTTCGGGATTCTCCAGAGGGCGACGCCGCCGCTCCAGGGCGCTGCGCTCGTGTTCCGCGCGCTCGGCGATCGGATCGATCTCGTCGGGTCCGTTGCCCCGGTACATCGCGGCGACGGTGGCCCAGCCCGTCAAAGCCACGAACGCGAAGCTCACCATCCGGTACACGAAGACCGCTGCCAGCGACTGCGACGCGCTCAGTCCGGCAGCGGTGAGCGTCGCGATCAGGGTGCCGTCCACGAATCCGAGACCACCCGGCGCGAGCGGCACGCTGCCCACGGCCTTCGCCGCCGCGAACGCGATGAACAATCCCGCCACCGACGGAGAGCCGCCGACGGCCCAGCACGCCAGTCCGAGACACGCGACATCGGCTGCGCGGTGCACGGCCGACCACGCCACGGCGGCCACGCCGTCGCGACGCGCGAGTTCGACGGCCTCGACCTGCGCGAGGGTGCGTTCGAAGACGTCGAAGCCAGTGTCCCTCGGCTTCCTCGTGATGCGGTTGACCCGATGGAGCACCCAGGTGCCCGCCGCTTCGATCGACGTGGGGTTCTTCGCGACGTATCGCAGGCCGAAGATCAACGCGATCGCGCCGGCGAGCGACAACACGAGCGTGACGGGACTGATCCGGCTGCCGACCGCGAACGCGCCGATCATGCCCACCGACGCCAGGGTCACCGCCGCGATGACGCCCGAGACCGCGAGCTGCCACGAGGCGACCACGGGAGTCGCGCCCCACTTGCGGGTCTGCTTGTAGGTGAAGGCCGTGGAGAAGACCGGGCCTGCGGGCAGGGTCACCGCCATCGCCGTGCTGCCGTAGATCACCGACGCCGACCGCCAGTGCCCGACGCGCACCCCGCCGGCGCGGAGCAGTCGCTGCTGTACTCCCGCGAAGCCGCTGAGAGAGATCATCTGAGCCAGCACGGCCGCCGCGAACCAGCCCCAGTGCATCTCCGTGACCGCGCGCCACGAGTCGCTCATCGTCGGCCACAGGTAGATCGCCTCGACCGTCAGCAGAGCAACGAGGGCGATCGCCGACACCCACTTGATCCACCGGAACGAGCCCCGACGCGGCGTGGCGTCGGGGCATGGAGGATCGTCGTGCGGCTGCGCCACGCTGTTCACCGTAACCGACCGTCGGGTCACGAAGAGGGCGCTATGGCCGTTCCGCGTCGTTCGCGGGCGTCGCGGGACGGGCCGTCACTCGTCCGTCGAAGTGTTCGATTCGTCCGTCCCGTTCGCTTCTCCGGGGGCTCCGGGATAGCGGACGGGCCAAGCGAGATGGGTCATCCGCCGCCGGCCGCGCAGCTGCACCTCGTCGCCGAGTTCCCAGTGGCTGCGCTCCTCGTCGTCCGCGAAGTACAACGCGCTCGATGACGCGAGAACCCTGCTCGGACGCAGTTTCGCGAGCTCGGTCAGGCGCGAGGCCTCGTTGACCGGGTCGCCGATCACCGTGTACTCGAAGCGCTCCGCCGCGCCGATGTTGCCGGCCACCGCGAGTCCCGCCGACACGCCGATCCCGACATCGAGTCCGGTGATCTCGTCCAGAGCGAAACGCAGTTCGCGGGCCGCCGCGAGCGCCGCCGTGGGGGCGTCGGGCCGGTCGAGGGGAGCGCCGAAGATCACCAATGCCGCGTCGCCCATGAACTTGTTGACGAAGCCGTGATGGTGGTCGACCACCTCGACGACGACACGGAAGAACTCGTTGAGCAGTTCGACGACCTCGCTCGGCGGGCGCTCGGCGGCCGTCGCCGTCGAACCCACCATGTCGACGAACAGCACCGCGACGTAGCGCGTCTCACCACCGAGTTCGGTGCCGTACTGCAGGGCCCGGCGCGCGACGTCCTCGCCGACGTGCTGACCGAACAACTCCCGCAGACGTCGGCGTTCGTCGGACTCGGCCATCATGCGGTTGAAGCCGACCTGCAGGCGTCCGATCTCACTGCCGTCGAACACCTCGACCTGCACTCCCGAGGCGCCGCGCTGCACGCGTTCGATCGCCCAGCGCAACTGCTTGATCGGGTCGGAGATCTGCGCCGACGTCAGCAGCGACAACACGAGCGCGAGGCCGATCGACGTCACCGCGAGCGCGAGTACGGACAGGGCGAGCGCGTCGGCGTCGAAGTCGGTGTTGGCGCTCAACTGCGTCACGCACAGCAGCACGATCCCGGCGACCGGCATGAGCGTGCCCAGACCCCAGGTCATGGCCAGGCGCGTACCGACGCCGGGAGCCATCGTCCGGTCGAAGTTCCCCTCGCTCAGCGCCCGCGCGGCGACCGGCCGCAGGATGCGTTCACCGAGCATGTAGGTGAAACCGAAGGTGCTGGTCGCGGCCATCGCGACGGTGACCGACACCGCCACCGCGAGCGACGGCATCTCCTCGGCGGTGAGGAAGACGAAGAGCACGCCGCCGAGCAGCCACAGGCCGAGATGCACGATCGCCTGTCGCAGCGGGGCGTGCAGGGCCGCCATCTGCTCCGCACGAGTGGGCGGTCCGCCGCGGAGCTGCCACCGGACGACCGAGCGCAGCGTGATCGCCGCGGCGCCGAGGCTCACGATGCCGGCGAAGACCAGGTACACCGCGAAGACCGCGAAGTTGCGGACCCGATCCGCGATGATGGCGTCGGTCTCGGCGATGGGGATGCCGTACCGGACGAAGGCGAACACGAGCATCGCACCGAACAGGTTCGACGCGCCCATGGAGACCATGTAGAGCGGCCAACGACTCCGCAAGGTGGCGGCGACAGCTCGGTACGACCTCAGCACGACTTCAAATCAAACCACTGTGCGGACGGTCACAGGATGGGGCGGTCACCGTTGGGGGCGAGGAGTGGTTGGATTCACTCGCCCCACCCACCGTGACGAAAGGTGCGAAACGTACACATGAGGCCGTCTCCGACCGGTCCGGATGCGGATGCGCCCCTGTGGCGGGCCGCCCAGGTCTTCCGGCTCGTGACCGTCGCATACGCGGTGGGATCGCAGTTCTCGACCGTCGTCAACTACACCCGCCCGGGCCTGTCGTGGTTCTTCGTCGGGGTGCTCGTGACGTGGTCGCTCGTCTCGGCGGTGCTGCTCTCCCGCGAGGCACGACTGAGGCGCACGGTCACCGTGGTCGACCAGATCCTCGCCGTCGCGTTGATGGCGGCGACCCGGCTGGTCGCCGACCACGACTGGTACAGCAACCACCAGACCATGCCCACCACGCTGTGGGTCGCCAACGCCGTGCTGTCGGCCGCGATTCTCGGCGGTCCGCTCACCGGCATCGGTTCGGCGCTGCTGATGTCCGTCGTCAGTGCGGTGGTGCGCGATCAGATCAACCTGGACCTGTGGCGGGACGCGACGGCGCCCGTGCTCGTCGCGTGCGGTGTGGCGATGGGGTTCGCCACCACCACCGCGCGCAGTGCGCACCGGCAACTCGAGCAGGCCGTGCGCGTGGCAGCGGCCACCGAGGAACGGGACCGGCTCGCCCGCCAGGTGCACGACGGCGTGCTCCAGGTGCTCGCGCTCGTGCAGCGGCGCGGAGGCGAGCTGGGTGGTGGTGCGACGGAGCTCGCCGAGCTGGCCCGCGAACAGGAGACCGCGCTGCGGCAGCTGATCTCCGAACAGGACACCGACGTCGACCGCGGCGGTGAGTACGCCGACCTCACCGCCCTCGTCCGGGCCCGGGCCGGGACCGGTGCGACGGTGTCCGCGCCCGCCGACCCGATCATGATCCCGCGGGATCGAGCGGAGGAACTCGCGGCGCTCACGACCGCGGCGCTGTCGAACACGCAACTGCACGCCGGCGCCGGGGCCGCCGCCTACATCCTGCTCGAGGATCTCGGCGACGAGATCGTGCTCAGCATCCGGGACGACGGCGTCGGGATCGCACCGGGCAGACTCGACGAAGCTCGCGAACAGGGACGCATGGGGGTGTCCAAGTCGATCGTCGGGCGAGCGGAATGGCTCGGCGGCGTCGCACTGCTCGACAGTGACGTAGGCGAAGGAACCGAATGGGAGATCCGGGTACCGAAGGGGGAATGAGTGGCCGAGATCAACGCGGAAGCACACGAGAACACCGCGGAGGAACGCGGCACCGTCAGCGTGATGGTGGTCGACGACCACCCGATCTGGCGCAACGCCGTCGGACGTGACCTCGAGGAGGCCGGGTTCACCGTCGTCGCCGAGGCCGACGGTGTCGCGAGCGCCGCGCGTCGTGCCGCAGTCGTCCGTCCCGACGTCGTGCTCATGGACATGGCGATGCCCGACGGCACCGGCACCGAGGCGACCCGCGCCGTCCTCGAGGTCTCCCCGGACAGCCGGGTACTCGTCCTGTCGGCGTCCTCCGAACGCGACGACGTCCTCGGCGCGGTCAAGGCCGGTGCGTCCGGTTATCTCGTGAAGAGCGCCTCGGTGCACGAGCTCGTCGACGCCGTCCTCGCGACCGCGCGGGGACAGGCCGTCTTCACCCCCGGACTGGCCGGGCTCGTGCTCGGCGAGTACCGCCGGATGTCGAACGACGTCGCAGACCGCCGGCCCCCGCCGACCCTGACCGGACGGGAGACCGAAGTGTTGCGCCTCGTCGCGAAAGGGTTGTCGGCGAAACAGATCGCCGCACGACTGACGCTCAGCCACCGCACCGTGGAGAACCACGTCCAGGCGACGCTGCGCAAACTGCAGCTCGCCAACCGCGTGGAACTCACCCGCTACGTCATCGAACAGGGCCTCGAATAGCACTCGCACGGCGAGTGAGCCGTACCGATCGTCCCGTTAAGCTCGGGGGCATGGAACCGAGGGATCTGCGGGTGTCGGACGCCGAGCGCGAGCACGTCGGCGAACTTCTGCAGCGGGCGGTCGGGCAGGGGATGCTCTCGCTCGGGGAGTTCACCGAACGGATGGACACCGTCCTCGCCGCCAAGACCCGAGGCGACCTGAACCAGGTGCTCGTCGATCTGCCGGGCATCCAGATCCGGCCCGAGTTCCAGGACCAGAACCTGCCGGGCATGTCGCAGCCGCACTACCCCGCACCGAGCGCGACCGGCTACCCCGTGCCGAGCGCGGCCGGCTACCCAACGCCGAGTGCAGGCGCCTATCTCGCGACCGGCCAGGGCGCTCCTCTCGTGATCAAGGGCCGTGTCTCCGGCATCGAACGCAAGGGACGCTGGCACGTGCCGCCCGCCATCGTCCTCGACACCGTCGCGTCCTCCGTGACCCTCGACTTCACCGAAGCGGTGATGCAGACGCAGGTCGTGCGGATCGACGTCAGCGACTACCTCAGCTCGGTCAACATCGTGCTCCCCGCCGAGGCCACAGCCGATGTCAACGGCGTCGAGAACGTCGCGTCGAGCGTGACGTCGAAGGTGCGCGGCGGAGCGCCGTACGGGCCGCTGCACGTCGTAGTGACGGGCAAGGTCCGCGGCGGGAGCTTCAACGTCACCCATCCGCTGTCCACGCGGCTGCGGAAGTTCTTCAACGGCAGCTGACCGACTCCTCGAACACCCGAGGCGACCCGCATGCGGGTCGCCTCGGGTTCGTTCGGGAGGTCAGTCGCGACGCTGCCGGGCGATCAGCTCACTGACGCTGATCGAACGGCCGCTATCGGGACCGTGGCGTCCACGGCTCCGCGACTCCGCGTCGTTCTGCTCCGGCTGCGATTCGTCCGCTCGCGCTTCCTCTCGCTCGCCGGCCGGGTGGGGCGGCTGCGCCTGCCCCCGGGACCGCGAGGGCAGAGGCGGACGAGGACCGCCCTGAGCCGGAGGCTGCATGCCCTGCGTGGGCGGCTGCTGCGTACCCGGCACGGATGGCCGGGCAGGTCCCTGCGCCGAAGGTCGCGGTGCCTCCGGAGTCGGGGGACGCTGCGATTCCGGTGCTGCGGGTCGCTGGGGCTGCGGCGCCGAGGGTCGCTGGGGCTCCGGTGCCGAGGGTCGCTGCGGCTCCGGCGTCGAGGGTCGCTGCGCTCCGGGGGCCGGCGGACGCGGTGCGTCGGATGTGGATGGCCGCGGTGTGTCGGATGCGGGCCGCGGACGCTGCGCGGACGACCCCCCGCCGGGCGACGTGCGGCGCAACTGCGACAACCAGTTCTCGATCGCCTGCGGATCCCGTCCACGACCGGTGCCGGGCTCGCTCGGACGCGACGCCTGGGCGCCGGGCAGAGGCTCCGCATCGCCCGGAACGGCCGGTGGCCGGACGAACGACTGCGGCAGCGGCGGCGGAACTTCCCCGCGCTGACGGCGGGGGAGCGGAGGCACCGACGACGGCGACGACGGGTCGGACGCACCGCGCTGTGTCTGGTCGAGCGCACCGCGCTGTGTGGCATCGAGCGCACCGCGCTGCGTGACATCGCGCTGCGGCATCTCGGGGGCACGACGTTCGGACTTCTCCGGGACACCCTTCTCCGGGACACCGCGCCCCGGAAGAGCCGAGCCGTTGCGCTCGTCCACCGGCGGCCGACCCTCCGGGCGACGACGCGGCTCCGGGACCGGACGCGACGGACGCCCCGGACCCGTACCGGGCTGCACCGGACGGCTCGCCGGCATCGGACGCCCGGCTGCCGGCGGCACCCGTTCGCCGTTGCGCGGAGCAGCAGGAGGACGACCGGACGCGGGCGCGGCCGGACGGACCGAAGGACGGCCCGGAGCCTGGCGTCGCACCGGCGGCGGCGTGAGATCGCGGAGCTTGCGCTGTTCGGCGGCCGGCCTCGGCGGAGCGATCTTGGGCAGCGGCTGCGTGAGGTCGCTGCCGCCCTCGAAGGCACCTGCCGGGAAGCGGTGCGCGCCCGTGGCCGCGACCGTCGCCGGACCGAACATGCCGACGGTGATGAGCTCGGGAACGTCCTCGGGCATCAGTTCGTCGGCGAGGATCGGCTCGCCCAGGCCGATCTTCTCCTGGACCCGCTTCATCCACGCCGGAGCCCACCAGCAGTCGTCGCCGAGCAGCTTCATCACGGCGGGCACGAGGAACATGCGGATGACGGTCGCGTCGATGATCAGCGCGGCGATCATGCCGAACGCGATGTACTTCATCATCACCAGCTCGGAGAACCCGAAGGCGCCGGTGACGACGATGAGGATCAAGGCGGCCGCGGTGATGATGCGACCGGTGTGGGCGGTACCGATACGGATCGACTCGGTGGTGCTCGCCCCCATCGATCTCGCCTCGACCATTCTGGAGAGCAGGAACACCTCGTAGTCGGTCGACAGGCCGTACACGATCGCGATGATCAGCACGAGTACCGGCGACATGATCGGCCCCGGGGTGAAGTTGAGCAGGTCGGCGCCGTGACCGTCGATGAAGATCCAGGTGAGGATGCCCAGCGTCGAGCCCAGACCCAGGGCACTCATCAACACGGCCTTGACCGGCAGCACGAGCGAGCCGAACGCCAGGAACATCAGCAGCGTCGTCAGCAGCACGACGACCAAGACCATCAACGGCAGGGTGTCGAGCAGGGCCGCGATGGAGTCCTGCTCGATCGCCGGGGTGCCGCCGACGAGCACTTCGACACCCTCGGGCCATTCGGCCGCGTGCAGGTACTCGACGGTGTCGGAGGACTCGTTGCGGTCGGTCAGACCGGCCTTGAGCACGCGGACGCCGTCCTTCGCCGGGCCGGTGATCTGGAACTTCTCGACCAGGCCGGGAGCTTCGCTGGCCGTCGTGATGATCTTGTTGAGGTCGCCGCCCTCGGCGCCGCGGACGACGAGCTTGACCGGCTCGGCGCGCTGGCCGGGGAACAGTTCGTCGAAGGTCTCCTGCGCGACGCGCGTGGGGTGCTCGGGCGGCAGGTAGGTCTCGTTGATGCCGCCGAACTTGATGCCGGTCAGCGGCATGATGAGCAGCAGCAGACCGATGACCGTCGGGATGGTCACCTTCATCGGGTTGACCATCACCCAGCGGCAGAGGCGGCCGAGGAAACTGTTCTCGACCTGCTCGTTCGACTGGATCTGCCCGAAGCGTTTCATGCCGAACCTGTCGATGCGCCTGCCGAGGATGCTCAGGATGGCGGGCAGGATCGTGATCGACAGCAGGGCGGCCAGCGAGACCGCCGAGATCGCGCCGTAGGCGACCGACTTGAGGAAGCCCTGCGGGAACAGCACGAGGCCACCGAGGCTGGTGACCACCATCGTCGCCGAGAACACCACCGTGCGACCTGCGGTGACGACGGTGCGTCGCACCGCCGCCGGGGTGTCGTAGCCCTCGGCGAGTTCCTCACGGAAACGCGACACCATGAACAGGCCGTAGTCGATCGCCAGACCCAGGCCGATCAGCGAGACGACCGGCGCGACGAACGAGTTGACCTCGGTGAAGTTGGTGATCAACCGGACGATGCCGTTCGCCGCGACGATCGTGAGACCACCGGTGATCAGCGGGAGCGCGGCCGCGACGACACCGCCGAAGACGAAGAACAACAGGATTCCGACGGCGGGGATCGCGAGGATCTCCATGCGCTTGATGTCGTTGGCCATCGTGTCGTTCAGCGCGCCGGAGATCGGCTGCAGACCGGCGAGCTGCACGTCGACGCCGTCGATGTAGAACGCGTCCTTGACCTCGCGGAAGTTGCCGGTCAGTTCCGTGTCGTCCTCGCCGGCGATGGCGATCGACGCGATCGCGTGCTGGCGCGACGGGTCGGCCAGGGTCGGCAGCGACGGTGCGTTGTCGGTGGGCCAGTACGCACCGTTGATCTTGAGGATTTCGTCGGGGTGCTCGGCGACCAGCGAGTTCAGGCTGTCGGTGACCTTCGCGGAGAACGCGGGATCGTCGACCGTGCTGCCCTCGGGTGCCGTGTACAGCACCAGCACGTCGCCCGCGGTGTCGCGGCCGAAGGTGCCGTCGGCGAGCTTGGCAGCGGCGACGGACTCCGAACCGGGATCGTCCCAGCCGCTCTGGCTGAGGTGATCGTTCAGGCTCAGCCCGTACCCGGCGAGCGCGAGCAGCCCCGCGACCATCACCGCAATGACGGTGAAGCGCGCGCGGTAGACGAGCTCTCCCCAACGGTCGAACACGTAAGTCTCCTATTCGGCGACGCTCTTGCGCCCCACCAGGAGAGCAGAAAGCGGTCGGAACGGCTGCAGCCAGGCACCCTCGTCGGGCAGCGATTCCAGGCTGACGCGGGGCAGCGGTTCGCGGAACACACCGGGAATGTCCTCGAGATCGAGGAACTCGATGATCTCGGAGGTCACCGCCCAGCTGGCGTGCTCGCGGAAACCGAGCACCTGGGTCGCGATGCCCTCCTGAGCGAGCCGCTCGAGGGGTTCACGGAATGCCTGCCCGTCGGCGGAGGCCACCATGACACCGGCGAGACCCTCCCGGTGCCTCAGCTCGATGTGGTTCAGCATGTCGGAGTCGACATCGCTGTCCTCGTCGATCTTCGGCTTGGCGAACACCGCGAAGCCCACATTACGCAGGGCCTCGACCCAGGGGCGGACGACGTCCGCGCTGCCGGGGGCGATGTTGGTGAACACCGTGGCCTCGGGTTCGAGGGTCGCGGAGTGCAGACGAGACAGTTCGGCGGTGCGCCCGAGCAGCCACCGGCCGAGAGCGTCGAAGCGCGGACGGTAGGCGGCGGTGGGCCGGCCGCCGAGGATCGCGCCGAGGCCCATGTCGAGGTTGGGGGCGTCCCAGACGAGCAGGACCTTACGGACCGGCTCGACGCCGTCGATCGCGGAGGAGTCGGTCACGCCGGGAAGCTCTTCATGGACACTCATGCTCCGATCTTCCCCCAGACGAACTCGTTGATCGCGCTACCCACCTGGTGTGCCTTGTCCTCGAACTTCGTCACGGGGCGTTCGAGACTGATCGGGGAGGTGCCGGTGAAGCGGGCGAGGCGCGGTTCGGCATCGCCCACCTCGGCGATGGCCTCGGCGTACTCGGCGTGGTCGGTGGCCACGTGCAGCACTCCACCGGACTTCAACCGGTCGGCGATCAGGGCGAACGTCGGGGCCTGCAGGAGCCGGCGCTTGTGGTGGCGGGCCTTGGGCCACGGATCCGGGAAGAAGACCCGCACGCCGGTGAGCGACTCGGTGGTCAGCATCTTCTCGAGCACCTCGACGGCGTCGCCGCGCAGGATCCGCAGGTTCCGGATCGGCGCGTCGGTGTCGTAAGTGCGTTCGATGTTCTGCAGTGTCTGGGCGATGCCGGGCTTGTAGACCTCCACGGCGATGAGGTTCACCTCGGGCTCGGCCGCGGCCATGGCGACCGCGGCGGTTCCCGTTCCGGATCCGATCTCGAGGACGAGCGGCGCGGAGCGACCGAACCAGGCGTCGACGTCGAGCGGCTCGTCGCCGACCTCCTTGCCGAGTTCGGGCCAACGACGGTCCCAGCACTGCTGCTGGGGGTCGGTCAGCGATCCACGGCGGGACCGGAAACTCGTCACCCTGGGGTACAGGCGGTTCCCGCGGGTCGGGCGCTCGTCGAGCGTCTCGGTGGTGTGCTGATCGGCTTCGTTCACCCGTCCATTGTCGCGTATTCCGAGAGTGTGTGGCGGGAGTGACCTGAGTGGCCACAGTGTTTTCTCAGGGAAGCGTTCGTTCGGCTGCCTCTCAGCGGTCTCTCTGCGACAATCTCCGCCGACGATCGGGGGATCATGACGGGGGAGTTGTGGCACCACCTCGCCACGCAGGTCGAACAACTGGATGCGCAGGCAGGGCGGTTGATTCGCCGGGCGCTGGCCGAGCATACGGCCGCGCTGCGGGTGCAGGTCGTGGGGCGGGCCGGGACCGGCCGGGAGAGCATCGAGGCGCAGGTACGCGAACTGCTGCTCCGGAGGGCCGAAATCGAGGGTGGGGAAGTAGACGCGGCCGTGGCCGGAGTGGCAGTGGACACGCCGGACGGCCCCGATCCGGTCCTCGACGCCGACCTCGTCGTCTACGTCGTGCCCCGTCGTCTCGACCCGGCCGTCGCCCATCCGGCCGACCGCGCCGCGCTGGCAGCCGTCGATCCCCGCCGCGTCGTTCTCGTGGTGTCCGGCGGGCCGGATGCCGCAGAGTGTGCCGCCGTCGCGTGTGCAGTGGGCGTGCCGCCGCATCAGGTGGTCGCCGACCGCGACGAGGAACTGCTCGCGGAGTCGGTCGCCGCACGTGCGGTCGTGGTCCGCCGCCTGCGCGACGAGGAGTTCGCCCGCGTCGTTGCGGGTGTCCCGGCGGCACCGCAGGTACGCGAACTCGTCGAACAAACCCTCGACCTGGTGGAACTCGACCCCGTGGAGCCCGTCGCCGCAGCGGGACCGCGGTGACACCGCCGGGAGTCGTGGATCCGGCCGAGGACGTCCTGCGCCGGTGGAATCCGCGCGGATGGATGGGACTGCACCGGCCGGCCGCGACCGGCGTGCGGGTCGTCGGTGTGCCCGGTTCCGGCGCCGGCACGCTGGAAGCGGAGTTACAGCATCTGGGCGGGATCGACCTCGCCGACGACGGCCGCGCCGTCACCCTCGTGGTGTTCGACCCGTCGGCGACGATCGGCCGTACCGAACTCGACCTCGTCCGCGCCGCTTCGGCCGAGTCGATCGAGGTGGTCTGCGCGCTGACGGGTATCGACCGCTTCCCCGACTGGCGTGCGGTGCGCGACGCCGACGTCGAGATCCTGCAGCGGCACGCATCCTGGCTGTCGCGGGTCGTGGTCCTGCCCGTGAGCGCCGCGGCCGCGCGGCGGGCACACGAACTCCGGGACGACACGAGCGAGGCGGTCCGGCAGACCCTGCTCACCGCGTCCGGACTCGTCGAACTACGGGACGTCCTGGCCGCCACGGTCCGCTCGTCGCACGACCCGCGACGCGCACGCGCAGCGGTCGTCGCCGCCACCCGGCCGATGATCGAGGAGGAGATCGAGCGACTGAGCGCGGAGGACGAGGAAGGGGACCTGCGTGCGGAGCGCTCCCGCCTCACCGCCGCGGCACCACCCGCGACCTCCGGTCCCGACCTGCGCCGGATGCAGGTGACGCTGTTGCAGGAGGTCGCGGTGCGCGTGCGGTCGGCGTCCACCGCCGCGGTGGAGGTGCTCGAGACCGCGGACGCGGATGCGGTGGTCACGACGATCGACGCCCACGTCGACGATCTGTGCGCGCGGCTCGTCGAGGACACGGCCCGGATCGCACCGGGCACGCCGGCCCCGGAACCCACGCGCACGTCCCGCCCACCGGAGACCGCGCGGTCGATGGAGGACACGCTGACCGTGGTGTTCGGCGCGTCGGCGGGCGCCGGCCTCGGCAGACTGCTCCTCACCCCGTTCGGGGACCTGCCGGGCTGGATGTCGCTGGTGGTCGCGATCGCGTGCGCGGTCCCGGCGGCCGGATGGCTGATGCGGATCCGCAGGCGCATCGCCCACCGGGACCGGATGCGCCGGTGGATCGCCGACGAGCTCGCGACCGTGCGTGCGGAACTCGACACCTGGATCCGCACCCGTATCCACGAGACGGAGCTGCAGTCCACCGCGCTCGCCGTGGCCGCGCGCGACCGGCACGCGACCCGCGTGCGCGAACGCGTCGCCGCGATCGACGCGGAGATCACCCGTCGCCGTGGCGAGCGGCGTGCCCGTATCGCGGCGTGCGAACGCGACCTGGCGGCACTCGGCCACATCCCGGAACCGCAGGGCACCCGCGTGCGTCCAACCGGATAGGAGCGATCCGGCGCGTGCCCGGGTCGGAAAGGGAGACGATGGCCGAACTCGCCGGCTCGGGTGGCGCACCCCAGCCGTTCACCGATCCGTTCGATCCGTCGGTCTTCGATCCGTCCGAGGTGGCCGCCTGGGCCGACGAACTCGACCCGACCACCGACCTCGACGGTGACGGCGCCGCCGAGACCGTCGTCGCCGACACCGAGCGCTGGGGAGTCGGCGGCGACTGGGGTGACGGCCTGGTGGTGGCCACCGACACCGATCTCGACGGCAGCAGCGACCGCCTGACGGTGATCGCGGACGACGGCCGCTACGGCGTGTGGGAATACTGTCGCGAGCTCGACGGATCGGGTCGGTGGAGCCGACTGGACACAGGTAGCCTTGAATACGACGTACACCACGGAGAAGAGTCGAAGTGATTCATATCCGGCTGCGCAGCAGGGGGAGGGGACGGTATTGTGCGCAAGTTCTGAATCGTTTCTGTGAGATTTCCGACCGGCCCCGAGTGACGCCGGTCGGCATTCCGACGTTAACCTCTATGAAAAGGACATCCGGCGCCTACTTCGCCTGTTCGGCCACGGACGAAGTAGGTGGTACCCCTGCCGAGAGGGGCAAGCCCGGGTCTGCCATCGTCCGCACAGAAGAACGTGCAGGTCGGAGGTGGGATCCCGGTTCCGGGCACACCCCAGGAGAGTTTTGATGACCTCAGCGACCATTCCCGGTTTGAACGGTACCGACGACAAGCTCCCGACCCAGCATGCCGAGTTGCTTGCCTGGGTCCAGGAGATTGCCGAGCTCACCCAGCCCGATCGTGTCGTATGGGCCGACGGATCCGATGAGGAATGGGACCGTCTGACCTCTCAGCTGGTCGAGGCCGGCACCTTCACGCGTCTGAACGACGAGAAGAAGCCGAACTCGTTCCTGGCCAATTCCGATCCGTCGGACGTCGCACGCGTCGAGTCGCGCACCTTCATCTGCTCGAAGAACGAGATCGACGCGGGCCCGACCAACAACTGGGTCGACCCCGACGAGATGCGCGCCACGATGACCGAGCTGTACCGCGGCAGCATGCGCGGACGCACCCTCTTCGTCGTGCCCTTCTGCATGGGCCCGCTCGGTGCAGAGGACCCGAAGCTCGGCGTCGAGCTGACCGACTCGGAGTACGTCGTCGTCTCGATGCGCATCATGACCCGCATGGGTAGTGCGGCGCTCGAGAAGCTCGGCACCGACCGTCCGTTCGTCAAGGCGCTGCACTCGGTGGGTGCGCCGCTCGAGGCCGGCCAGCAGGATGTCCCGTGGCCGTGCAACGACACGAAGTACATCACCCACTTCCCCGAGACCCGTGAGATCTGGAGCTTCGGTTCCGGCTACGGCGGCAACGCCCTGCTCGGCAAGAAGTGCTACTCGCTGCGCATCGCGTCGGCCATGGCCCACGACGAGGGCTGGCTGGCCGAGCACATGCTGATCCTCAAGCTGATCTCGCCCGAGGAGAAGGCCTACTACATCGCCGCGGCGTTCCCGTCGGCCTGTGGCAAGACCAACCTCGCGATGATCCAGCCGACCATCCCGGGCTGGCGTGCCGAGACCCTCGGCGACGACATCGCGTGGATGCGTTTCGGCAAGGACGGCCGCCTCTACGCCGTCAACCCCGAGTTCGGCTTCTTCGGCGTCGCACCGGGCACCAGCGCCGACTCGAACCCGAACGCGATGGCGACCATCGAGGCCGGCAACACCATCTACACCAACGTCGCGAAGACCGACGACGGCGACATCTGGTGGGAGGGCATCGGCGGCGAGACCCCGGCGCACCTCACCGACTGGCTGGGCAACGACTGGACCCCCGAGTCCGGCACCAACGCCGCACACCCGAACTCGCGCTACTGCACCCCGATGTCGCAGTGCCCGATCCTCGCCCCCGAGTGGGACGACCCGCAGGGTGTGCCGATCTCCGCGATCCTGTTCGGTGGCCGCCGCAAGACGACGGTGCCCCTCGTCAGCGAGTCCTTCGACTGGCAGCACGGCACCTTCCTCGGCGCGACCCTCTCGTCCGAGCAGACCGCCGCGGCGGAGGGCAAGGTCGGTAGCGTCCGTCGCGACCCGATGGCGATGCTGCCCTTCCTCGGCTACAACGCCGGCGACTACCTGAACCACTGGATCACGCTCGGCAAGAACGCCGACGAGGACAAGCTGCCGAAGATCTTCTACGTCAACTGGTTCCGTCGCGGCGACGACGGCCGCTTCCTGTGGCCCGGCTTCGGCGAGAACTCGCGCGTGCTCAAGTGGATCGTCGACCGCATCGAGCACAAGGCCGGCGCGCAGTCCACGCCGATCGGCTACGTGCCCAGCGCCGCCGACCTCACGCTCGACGGTCTCGATGTCGATCCCGCCGACGTCGACGAGGCCCTGAAGGTCGACGTCGAGGAGTGGAAGTCCGAGATCGACGGTATCGCCGAGTGGTTCGAGTTCCTCGGTGAGAAGGTGCCCTCGGGCATCCGCGACGAGTTCGAGGCCCTCAAGCAGCGCCTGGGCTGAGTCCGTACACCACGACGAATGCCGCTCCCGGTTTCCCGGGGGCGGCATTCGCCGTCTGTGAGGGTGAAATCCGGGAAATCGTCCACAGCGGACATCTCGGTTGTGCCACGCTGACCGGTGACGCAGTTCGACGATGCACTGCAACTGCTTTCCGCCGGCGAGAGGGTCGTCTCGTGCGTGGTTCGAGTCGTATCGGTCGGAAGTGTGCGGCACTGGTGGGGGCGACGGCGCTGGCCTGGGCGCTCCTGGCAGCACCCGCCACAGCACAGAGCGAAGAGCAACTCCGCGGACGTGTCCTCACGTCCGCGGTTCCGTTGCCCGGCTACGAGATATCGCTGTTCGCGACGTCGGCCGACGGTCCGGCCCTGCTGGGTCGCGCGACCTCGGGACCGGCGGGCGACTTCGCGATCGGATACGCACCGCAGCCGGCATCGTCGGTGATCTATGCGGTGGCCGAGAAACCGGGCTCTCCGGTGGTGTTGAGCGGCGTACTGGGCGTGGGGGATTCGCCGACGGACGTCATCCTCGACGAGAAGACCACGGTGGCAGCGGCTTACGCGCTGGCGCAGTTCACCGAGGACGGGAGGGTCGCCGGGCCGGCGCCCGGTCTGCATAACGCGGCGCGCATGGCGCACAATCTCGTCGACCCCGTCACAGGCGACATCGCCCCGGTACTCGGAACTCCCCCGAACGGCCCCGAGACCGAAGCGCTGGCCACCTTCGGTTCCCTCGCCGACATGGTCGCCAACTGCATTGCCCTGCAGCAGGTGTGCGACCAGCTGGTGCGGCTCGCCGGGACGTCCGGTGGGGCACCGGCTTCCGACACCTGGCAGGCCCTGGTGAACACCGCCCGTCATCCCTGGCAGAACGTCGTCGAGTTGTTCGCGGTGTCGAAGACCGGTCCGTCCCCGATCGTTCCCGACCGCATCCTGCCACCGAGTGCATGGACGTTGGCGCTGCGCTTCGTCGGCGACGGTGTGTCGATGGACGGCCCCGGCAACATGACCGTCGACCGTGACGGCAACATCTGGGTGACCAACAACTACGAATATGCGCCCGGCACCGACACTCCCGTGTGCGGCGCGGACAACCTCATCCGCCTCACCCCCACGGGAGAGTTCTATCCCGGATCGC
The DNA here is from genome assembly GCF_002215235.1 of Rhodococcus sp. BUPNP1. Taxonomy (NCBI): domain Bacteria; kingdom Bacillati; phylum Actinomycetota; class Actinomycetes; order Mycobacteriales; family Nocardiaceae; genus Rhodococcus; species Rhodococcus sp. BUPNP1. The sequence continues at coordinate 6,799 of NZ_NERM01000012.1, read as the reverse complement.
CGTACACCGGAGGAGGACTGAGCGGGGCGGGATTCGGTATCGACATCGACCGCGACGGCAACGTGTGGGTGGCGAACTTCGGGTTCGCGGCTCCCGCTCCCGGTTGCCCGGACGACCGGCAACCCCCGCACAACAGCCTGTCGGTGTTCACGGCGGACGGGCAGCCCATTTCACCCGACACCGGGTTCACGCAGGGCGGGATCGACTGGCCGCAGGGCCTGATCTCCCACAGCAGCGGCGACATCTGGACGGCCAACTGCGGCAACGACAGCGTCACGATCTATCCGGGCGGAAATCCGGCCGCCGGACGCAACCTCACCGACCTCGGCGTGACGAAACCCTTCGCCCTCGCCGAGGGAGCCGACGGCCGGGTGTTCGTCACGGGCAACGGCAGCGACACCGTCGCCGTGCTCGATGCCTCCGGCACCCCGATCGTCCCGGCCATCGGTGGGGCCGGCCTCGAGAAACCCCTCGGGGTGGCCGTCGATTCCGCAGGAACCGCGTGGGTCGCGAACTCGCGGGTCATCGGGATCCCCTGCCCGGACCCCGCGCTGACCCCCACTCTCGAGGGCAGCCTCACCATGATCGACGGGAATCTCACGCCGTTCCCCATCACCGGCGGCGGCCTCCGGGTTCCGTGGGGTGTGGTCGTCGACGGCAACGACAACATCTGGGTCGCGAACTTCGCCGGCCGGGCCGTCTCCCAGTTCTGTGGCAGCAGGGCGGTCGCCTGCCGTCCCGGAACCACTACGGGCGCACCGATCTCCCCGGACGTCACCGGATACGGATTCGACGGCCTCGTCCGCAACACCGGCATCACGATCGACCAGGCCGGGAACGTGTGGGTGGCCAACAACTGGAAGGAGATCCCGATCCAGACCAACCCCGGCGGTTACGAGATGGTGGCCTTCGTCGGGGCCGCCGCGCCCGTGACGCCCTGACCGTCACGCGTTCTGCGATCGCTCGATTGCAGTGATCTATGGACGGAAGACCGCGCGCAGGCAGTCGTCCTCCTTGTTCTTGAACATCTCGTACCCGCGCACCGCGTCGGTGAGCGGAAGGTCGTGCGTCATGAGCCAACTCGGGTCCAACCTGCTCTCGAGGACGTGCTCGAACAGGGTGGGCATGTACCGCTGGCCGTGCTGCTGCGCCGTCCGCAGGGTGAGGCTCTTGTTCGTCAGTACCGCCATCGGGAACTTGTCGGTGACGCCGTAGATGCCGAGCACCGACACGACTCCGCCCTTGCCGCAGGACAGGATCGCTTCACGCAGGGAGGTGGCGCGGTCGCTCTCCATCCGCAGTGCCTGCTTGACCTTGTCGTAGGCCTGCATGACGCCGGTGCCGTGACCCTCCATGCCCACGGCGTCGATACAGGCGTCCGGTCCGCGTCCGCCGGTGCTCTCGCGGAGCGTCTCGTAGACGCTGTCGACCTCGGTGTAGTCCACGGTTTCGGCGCCGACCTTCTTCGCGGCGCGGTCGAGGCGGTCGCGGAAACGGTCGATCACGATCACCCGTTCGGCGCCCATGATCCTCGCGCTCGCCGCAGCCATGAGACCGACGGCGCCCGCGCCCCAGACCGCCACCGTGTCACCCGGGGAGATGTCGCAGAAGTCGGCGCCCATGTAGCCCGTCGGCACCGCATCCGACAGGAACAGGGCCTGTTCGTCGCCGACACCGTCGGGGATCTGGAAGCAGTTGACGTCGCCGAAGGGCACGCGGATGTACTCGGCGTGCGATCCCTGGTACCCGCCGAAGGGGTGGGTGTAGCCGTAGATTCCGCCGGTGGGATAGCCCAGCACGGGTTGCTGCATCGCAGCGTTCGGGTTGGTGGTGTCGCACACCGCGTGCAGGCCGTCGGCGCAGTACGGGCACTTCCCGCACCCGATGAACGACGGCACGACCACCCGGTCGCCGACCCGCACGGTGGTCACCTCCGGACCGGTGTCGACGATCTCGCCCATGAACTCGTGGCCGATCACGTCGCCCTCCCGCATCCCCGGCAGGTACCCGCCGAGAAAGTGGAGGTCGGAACCGCAGGTCGTGGTGAGGCGGACCCGCACGATCACGTCGTGCGGATTGACCAGCCCGGGATCGTCGACCGTCTCCACCGACAACTCGTTCACACCCATCCAGCACAGCGCTCGCATCACGCGTCTCCTTCCGATTCGCGGGCACTCGGACTGCCCTGCAGGGTGGGAATCTCACCGGTCTGCATGAGGGCCCGCGCACGGTAGAGCGCGGTGAAGGTCAGGGCACCGGTGACGAGATCGGGAGCGGGAACCTCGGCGCGCAGGGTCATCGCGGTGCCGCCCCGGGGCGCGTCGGACACCGCGAGCACCACGCGCGGACCCGGGGTGTCCGCGTCGTCCTCGCCGACGAACGCAAGTCCTTCCGAGGTGACGTCGACGCGGGTGTCCCAGGCCGTCGTGCCGCCGGTGCCCTCCCAGGTCCAGCGCAGCCGGTTCGCCTCGACCGTCTCCACCCGGACGTCGTCGCCGAAGACTCTGCTCAGGTTCTCGGGATCGCGCCAGAACTGCATGACCTGCGCTCGCGGAGCCGCGACGGTCACCGTCTGCGGTTTCCGGGCGTCGACGGGCCGGTCGACGGCGCGCCGGACGAATCCGCCCACCGAGTGACCCGCGTCGTCGATCGCCTTGTTCGCGTTCTGCACGACTCGGCCCGCGTTCTGCACGACCTTGTTCGCGTTCTGCACGACCCTGCTGAAGTCGACCACCGTCGTCTCCTCACCGGTACGGACGGACAGATCTGCCGGTCGCCGGATCGAGGACCTACGCCACAGTGGGCGTCGGGAAGATCGAGGCGGCCGATGACGTTGAGTACCCGTGTACGCCGGACCGACAAACCGTCGCCGCTGCACTGTGCCCGCGCATGCGCGTAGCCGGGTGAGCGCACGGCTCCCCGGCTGCACAGCACGTACCAGCAGATGATGCAATGGTGTGACGGAAACGACCCGGTCGTCGCTACGACCGCAAGGAGGGATCGGCCCAATATGAGCGGCATCTACAACAACGTCACCGAGCTGGTCGGGCGCACCCCGATCGTCAAGCTCAACCGTCTGACCGAGGGGGCCGGCGCCACCGTCGCCGCGAAGCTCGAGTTCTACAACCCGGCCAACAGCGTCAAGGATCGCATCGGTGTCGCGATCATCGACGCCGCCGAGAAGTCCGGTGAGCTGAAGCCCGGCGGCACGATCGTCGAGGGCACCTCCGGCAACACCGGTATCGCGCTCGCCATGGTCGGCGCTGCCCGCGGCTACAAGGTCATCCTCACGATGCCCGAGACGATGTCGACCGAGCGTCGCGTCATGCTCCGCGCCTACGGCGCCGAGATCGTCCTCACCCCCGGCTCCGAGGGCATGAAGGGTGCCGTCGCGAAGGCCGAGGAGATCGTCGCGAACACCGAGAACGCCATCCTGGCCCGCCAGTTCGGCAACCCGGCCAACCCGGAGATCCACGAGCGCACCACCGGTGAAGAGGTCTGGAACGACACCGACGGTGCCGTCGACATCTTCGTCGCGGGTATCGGCACGGGTGGCACGCTCACCGGTGTCGGCCGCACCCTCAAGGCTCGCAAGCCCGACGTGAAGATCGTCGGTGTCGAGCCCGCCGACTCGCCGATCCTCACCGGTGGCGAGCCCGGCCCGCACAAGATCCAGGGCATCGGCGCGAACTTCGTGCCCGAGGTTCTCGACCGCGAGATCTACGACGAGATCGTCGACGTGAAGTTCGACGACGCCATCGAGGTCGCCCGTCGCCTGGGCACCGACGAGGGCATCCTCGGCGGCATCTCGGCCGGCGCCAACGTGTGGGCCGCACTCGAGATCGCGAAGCGTCCGGAGAACGCCGGCAAGCTGATCGTCGTCGTCGTTCCCGACTTCGGCGAGCGCTACATCTCCACCCCGCTCTTCGAGCACATCCGGGACTGATCGCCGTCGTGGGTATCCTGCACACTCTCCGGGAGGATCTGCAGTCGGCGCGCGGCCACGACCCGGCCGCGCGCAGCGACGCGGAGAACGCCATCGTCTATTCGGGGCTGCACGCGATCTGGTCGCACCGCATCGCGCACCGGATGTGGCAGGTGCCCGCCCTGAAGGGACCTGCGCGGATCCTCGCGCAGTTCACCCGGTTCCTCACCGGCATCGAGATCCACCCCGGCGCGACCATCGGCCGGCGCTTCTTCATCGACCACGGCATGGGCGTGGTCATCGGTGAGACGGCCGAGATCGGCGACGACGTGATGCTCTACCACGGCGTCACGCTCGGCGGCCGGTCGCTGGCGAAGGAGAAGCGTCATCCGACGCTGGGCAACCGTGTCACCGTCGGGGCGGGGGCGAAGGTCCTCGGCCCGGTGGTGATCGGGGACGACAGCGCGATCGGCGCCAACGCCGTGGTCACCCACGACGTGCCGGCGGATTCGATCGCCACGGGTATCCCCGCGACCGTCCGGTCCCGCAAGAAGCACGAACCGCTCGTGGATCCGACGACGTACATCGATCCCGCGATGTACATCTGAGGTCGCGTCCTCCCGAAACACGAAAAAAGGCGAGGATATGTGCGAGTTCTCCGACGAGAACGCACATATCCTCCCCTTTTTCGGGGGATCAGCCCTCGTAACCGAGCGGGTACAGCACCGACTTGGTCTCGCAGTACGCCTCGACGCCCTCGGGACCGTTCTCGCGGCCGATGCCGGAGTTCTTGTAGCCGCCGAACGGCGAACCCGGATCGAATGCGTACCAGTTGATTCCGTACGTGCCGGTGCGCACGCGTGACGCGACCTCGAGACCCTTCTCGACATCGGTGGTGTACACCGACCCGGCGAGGCCGTAGTCGGAGTCGTTGGCGATCTTCACGGCCTCGTCCACGCTGTCGTAGGGGATCACGCAGATGACGGGTCCGAAGATCTCCTCACGGGCGATGGTCATGGAGTTGTCGACGTCGGCGAAGATCGTCGGTTCGACGAAGTAGCCCGTCTCGATGCCCTCGGGGCGACCGCCGCCGAGCACGAGACGCGCGCCTTCCTCCTTGCCCTTGGCGATGTAGGACTCGACGCGATCGCGCTGCTTCGCGGAGATCAGCGGACCGAGTTGTGCGCCTTCGGTATCGGGCAGTCCGACGGGGAAGAAGGCCGCGGTCGCGGTCATCTTCTCGATCACCTCGTCGTAGCGCGACCGCGGCGCGAGGACGCGGGTCTGCCCGACGCAGGCCTGACCGGTGTTCATCAGGCCGGACATCACCAGCATCGGCATCGTCGAATCGAGGTCGGCGTCCTCGAGGATGATCGCTGCCGACTTGCCGCCGAGTTCGAGCGAGCAGCGCTTGAGTCCGCGCGCGGCGATCTCACCGATGTGACGACCCACGGCCGTCGAACCGGTGAAGGTGATCTTGTCGACGTCGGGGTGCGAGACCAGGTACTCGCCGGTCTCGGCGCCGCCGGGAACGAGTGAGAGGACGCCCTCGGGAAGTCCTGCCTCCGTGAAGATCTCGGCGAGGACGTTCGTCGTCAGCGGCGATTCGGGAGCGGGCTTGAGGACCACCGTGCATCCGGCGAGCAGGGCGGGTCCGAGTTTGTTGATCATCAGGAACAGCGGCACGTTCCACGCGATGACGGCGGCGACGACGCCGACGGGTTCGCGGCTGACGCGGCTGCGACCGAACAGGCCGGTGCGCTCCTCGACCCACGGGAACGAATCGGCAAGCCCCGCATAGTAGTTGATCGTGGCCAGGCCCGACGTCAGCTGCATCATCTCGACCGAGGCCGGCGGCTGGCCCATCTCCGCGGTGAGCGAGGCGCCGATCTCGGCGCGACGCTCCTCGATGAGCTTTGCTGCCTTGCCGAGGATCTCGGCGCGCTCGCTCGGGGTGGTGCGCGACCACGGACCTTCGTCGAAGGCCGTACGGGCGGCGGACACTGCGGCGTCGATGTCCTGCGGTCCCGCGACGGGCACGGAACCGACGCGCTCTTCCGTGGCGGGGGAGAACACTTCGAGTCTCTCGTCGGTCGACGGTGCCACCCATCGGCCGCCGATGAACAACTTGTCGTAGTCGGTCATGTCGCTTCCTCACCTGGCTGTGCTCGTGTATCGGCCGTATTCGTGTGACCTCGAACACTAGAACACGTTACAACTATTGACCAGGGGGTGACCAGACCGGATGGGACAGGAAGACTAATCCCCGAGATGGCAGCGACGGTGCAGGAGCCGAATCTCCTGCTCGAGTTCGGGCGCGGGTCCGTCGACGACGGCATCCGGCACGACCTCGCGGATCGGCAGCGGACGGACCGGTGCCGCCGGCACGCCCATCTCACCCAGCCACCGGACGAGTTGTTCGGAGGACGCCGCGTAGACGATCCGCCCCAGGCCGACCCAGCCGTGCGCGGCCGCGCACATCGGGCAGTGCTCACCGGAGGTGTAGACGGTGGCGGTGGCACGCCGGTCGGGTTCGAGATGTTCGGCCGCCCATCGCGCGAGCGCGAACTCGGGGTGCCGGGTGCGGTCGTCGCCGGCGATACGGTTGCGGTCCTCGGCCAGGACCGTGCCGTCCGCGTCGACGAGCACCGACCCGAACGGCTCGTCGCCGGCCGCGACCGCCTCCTCCGCGAGTTCGACGCACCGCCGCAGGTGGTTGCAGATCCGTGTCGTTCACCATGGATGTCTCCCTAAGTTTGTAGGTGTCTGGGGTTGGTGCCCTGGATGCCCAGAGCGGTGGGGTGTAGCTGATGGATTTCTGCTTCGGTCGAGGCTCGGAAGGACTGGCTGCCCCATCGCGCTGGACGCTCCGAC